>JAIXXC010000322.1 GCA_027490985.1 Verrucomicrobiales bacterium | reverse complement strand
CTTCGGAGCCGGCCTTGGAAGAGGTCGACGCGGAACTCCGCACCCACGAGGAACATGTAGAGGCCGACCCCCAATTGGGCTCCCACGTAGAGCACTCGCAACGACTCTGTCGGAAACAGATGGCTCTGGAGTCCCGGTGCCAGCCACCCCAGCAAGGAGGGTCCGAGGCAGACACCGGCCACCATTTCGCACACGACCTGGGGTTGACCGAGACGTCGGCCGATCCAACCGGCGATTCTGCAGGCCAACAGAATGAGGGCCATCTGGAGGAAGAACGCCGCAGGCAGTTTTTCGAGAGGCATATCGTACGCATGCGTACTACTTTCAATCCCTGCACGAGTCAACCTTGTCCACGCCCACAACGTGTGGAACCGACGCCCCACTCCGTCACCATCCCTTGGCCCCGACGAGCCTCTCAGACACCGAGTTCCTCATCGACACCCTTGCACCAATCCCGCCCATCCCCCGACGCTAGCGGGGTGACGTTCATGGTCTCCACCCTCTCTCGACGCCTCGGACTGATTCTCGCTCTGAGCCTGCCGTTCGCGGCTGCAGCGGCCACCAACACCGTGGTCGAAGCGTCGCAGAAATCCAAACTCCCCTGCGATCCTCAGACCGCCCGCTCCCTGACGGCTCGCCGAACCGCAGTGGCCCCGATCATCGACGGCAAGTTGGAGAAAGAAGTCTGGTCGAAGGCTGCTGTTTCGGAACGGTTTGTCGACCTGATCTCCGGAGAGCGGACCCACCGCGACACCCGCGTTCAACTGCTCTGGGACGACACGCACCTGTATGCCGCCTACACCATCGAGGAGCCTCAGGTGCGGGCCCAGTTGACCCAGCACAACGACCCCATCTACACCGAGAACGATGTCGAACTCTTCATCGCGGGCGACAACGCCTACTACGAATTCGAGATCAACGCCCGCAATACGGTGTACGAAGTGTTCTTCATCTGGGAGTCGGCTTATCAAACTTCCGGATTCGCGGCTCAACCCGAATTCGCCCGCAAGAATCTCCAACCGTTCAACGGGGTGGGCTACACCACGCATCCCCGCGGCATGCGCCTCGGACACTTCAACTGGAGGTTTCCGGGACTCCGGACCGCCGTCCACGTGAACGGAACCCTGAACGACGATCGGGACACCGACCGTGGTTGGACCGTCGAGATCGCCCTGCCCTGGTCGGGCATCCGGGCCCTGTTCCCTGAGGGGAAACGCACGATTCCGCCCAAGAACGGGGACGAATGGGCGATGGACTTCTCCCGGTTCAACACCGCCAAGGCGCCTGCCCCGGCCAAGGACTCCGGAGGCTGGGCCTTGAATCCTCATGGCATCTGGGATTCCCACGTGCCCGAATGTTTCGCCCGCGTCCGGTTCGACGCCGAGACTTCTCGCTGACGGTCGGATCAACGGGCGATATCCCGCTTCATCCAGGCGGCGTGACTGTCGAGGTAGAGTTGATTTCGACCGCCTCGGTGGGCGGACCACCCGAGTGCCGGCGGCTCGCTTCCGGCTAGGCTCCAGTCGGTTTTGAACCCCGACCACCATCCCCGCTCAAAAAACGGGCTCATCAGCCATTCCTCATCCGAAACACTGCTACCTCGCGACACGGCGATGCTGTCGGGTGTTCGACCTCGGGCATACCGAGCGGCCGTTGGATCCAACTCGGCGAGCTTGTCGGAAATGTAATTGGCCCAACCGCGCTCGGGCTTCTCGACTCCGTCCAATCGCCAAGGACTCGCGAAATGCCTGCGCCAATCATTGGTGGTCTGACGAGAAACCGGCGGGCTCCACCAGAGGCCCGCGTTGGGTTGGTATGGCGCGAACAACGGCATGAACGATCCCATCGACGCGTAGCGCTTGCCCTTCGAATCCACCGGGGGAGTCACCTGAAGCTCGGCATCCGGTACATGGGGCAACCGGTCTTGATGATCGGACTGGTATTGGACACTGGCCAAGCCGATCTGGTGCAGGTTCGACAAGCAGGCCGTTTGGGAAGCCCTGCTTCGGGCTCTCGACAAGGCCGGAAGCAGCATGCCGGCCAGAATTGCGATGATCGCGATCACCACGAGCAATTCGATCAACGTGAAGCCACGGCATTTCATCCGGGACCGATCGCAAACAACCCGGCCTGTCGGATCAAGCCCAATCCGGCCCGTCGTCGGTTGCGTTTGGAGGGCGATCCGGCGACGAAATCCCGAAGTGCCGATCGAAACCGGTTGCCCTGACACGCCCCAACGAACCCTTGGCCCGCTCCTCCTGACGAGGAACCGCCTCCGCCGGCAAGCCGGGTAACGACAAGCCAAGGCTTGCGGCGCGAGGTCCGACTCGTACCTTGCGCTCGCGCTCGACGGGAAACGTTGTCCGGCTCATGTCCTTCCATGCGGCCTGAACCGTCCCGTGATGAATCCAATTCCAGATCATGCCCCCTGAATCCGCCCGTTCCTCCCGTCGCTGGCCTCTCATCGCCGGCGGTTGCGTCGTCGCCCTGGTGATCCTCTATGTGTTCCTGACCAGTTCGATGTTCCTGAAGAGCGTCGTTCTGCCGAAGGTCTCTGATGCCGTCGGAGCCTCCATCACCGCTGAGGACCTTTCGCTTCATCCGTTTTCGGGCCTGGAAGTGACCAAACTCCAAGTGACACCGGCAGGTCAGGCCCCGCTCGCCTCGATCGACCGCGTGCGCGTGCACTACAGCCTCACGGCCATCCTCGGTGGCACCCTCGACGTGTCCGAGGTGCTGATCGAGAACCCGCTGATCACCCTCGAGCAAAAGGCCGATGGTTCGATGAACCTGCCCAAGCCGTCCGGTTCACCCGCGGCTCCTGCCCCCGCCCCGGCCGCCCCTTCCAAACCCCTGCAACTGAAGATCCGCAATGTCGCCGTAAAGAACGGGGCGTTCCGGATGACCTCGGCCACCCCTCAGGGCGGCACCCAGAAAGTGGAGGTCGGCGGGCTCAACCTTTCGGTGGACCAGGTGGTGAATGGGGCCCCCGCCAAACTGGATCTGGCCGCGACCTTGGCCTTGGCGCTCCCCGATGGATCGACCTTGAATGGCAAGGTCGGCGGGCAATATGAGGCTCGTCTGACTCCTGAATTGATGCCCGGATCGGTTTCCGGGTCTCTGCGGGCCGATCTTCTTTCGGCTACGGGTTCCTTCAAAGAGGCGGGCGGGTTTTCCGCAGCCCTCACGGTGGACAGCACGGCCACCGAACTCCGCCAACTCAAACTCGCCTTCGAACAAGCCGGTCAGTCCTTCGGATCGGTGGTGCTGAGCGGGCCCTTCGATCCGGCCAAGCAGGAGGCCCGGATCCGCTATCAGATTTCCGGCATCGACCGTCGGGTGCTCAAGGTGGCCGCCCCGCTGCTGCCCTTCGACTTTGGACGCACGGCCATCGGTGCCGAGGGACAGGTCGACCTGCTCCAGCAAGGCAAGGTGATCGCCTCCCAAGGCCGCTTCACCGTCTCCGACCTGAGCCTCGCTCCGGCCGGTGGTGGCCGGACTCCGGAACTCCAGGTCGTGACCGAATACCGGGCGACGGTCAACCAGGCCGAGCAGTCGGCCAAAGTGGAAACCCTCTCCTTGAACGTCACCCAGTCCGGGCGGGCTCTCATCACCGGCGGTCTCGATCAACCGATGGCTCTCTCGTGGGCGAAATCAGGCCAGGGATTGCCCGATTCGACCTTCAAACTCGCGATCAACCGTCTGGAGACCGCCGATTGGAAGGCCTTGATCGGGGCCGAAGCTCCCACCGCCACCGTTTCAGCCCAACTCACCGTCCGAGCCGCGCGTGATGGCAAGGAACTGCAGGCGTCGCTGAAGGCGGCCCTCGATGACATCCTGGTGGCCGTCAACGGCAAAACGGTTCGCGGACTGCAACTCGGGCTGAACACCGACGCCACCCTGACTGAATTCAAGGACCTGAACGTGCGCGGGCTCGATCTCACGGTGCAACGCTCCGGACGGGATCTGGTGACCCTCAACGCCTCGGCAGCGCACAACCTCGAGCGCCAGGAATCCCGCGCCGAGTTCCGTGGAGAAGTCCAGATCCCGGCCCTCCTCGACACCTTCCCTGTCGATACTGCTTTCATTTCAGCGGGAACCCTGCGACTCGGCGGCAAACTCGACGCCAAGCCCGGAATCACCAACCTCAGCACCGAGGTGCTGCTGGCGGGAGTCACCGGCCGTTTCGGCGAGGTGCGACTGCAGGACTACCAGGCCGCCATCAACCTGATCGCCGACCTCTCGGGCAACACGCTCAACCTCCAGAAGTTCCAACTCAGCGCCCAAAGCGGATCCGACGGCAATGGCGGCCGGCTCGAAGCCAGTGGTCGCTGCGATCTGGTTCAGAAGACCGGCGACTTCGCCTTCAAGACCGTCGATTTCAATGAACGCGCCATCGGCCCGTTCGTCGCGGCCGCACTGGCTCCCAAGACTCTGGCCTCGGTGTCGATCGACGTGAATGGCAAGGTGAGCCTCCTCAAGGGTGGCGACGTGTCGCTGCAGACCGACCTGGGTGTGAGCCGGCTCGTGGTGGAGGATCCGTCCGGCGCGGTTCCCAAAACGCCCTTCGCCGTGGGGCTCAATCTCGATGTGGCACGGAAGGCCTCGGCCATCGACCTCAAGAACCTGCGGCTCGATCTGGGCAAGACGGCCTTGGCTCCCAACCAGTTGGTGGTCAAGGGCCTGGTGGATCTGGCCACCAATGGCGCTCCCGGTTCGCTGTCCATCCAGAGCGACGGACTCGACCTGACCCCGCTCTACAACCTGATGGCCGGCCCCGCCAAGACCAACACCGCTGCGGAGGCGCCCCCGACTCCGGCGACCCAATCGACCCAATCGACCGCATCGAATCAAGAGCCCGCTCCGGTCACGCTGCCGCTCAAGCAACTGGCGATCGAGTTGGACATCGCCAAAGTGTTGCTGCGCGAGATCGAAATCGCCGATTGGAAGACCCGCATCAGCCTCAAGGATTCGGTCGTCGCCATCGATCCCCTCTCGTTGAAGGTCAATGGGGCTCCGATCACGGCCAAGGTGAACACCCATCTCGGGGTCCCCGGCTACCGGTACGAGACCCAACTGAACGTCGACCGACTCCCCTTGGAGCCCTTCATCAATAGCTTCATGCCCGATCGCAAGGGGCAGATCCACGGCACTTTGCTGGCCAAGGCCGACATCCGCGGCGCCGGGGTGACCGGAGCGTCGCTGTCGTCGAACCTCAACGGGGGGCTCTCCTTCACCGCCACCAACCTCAACCTCAAGCTCGGCGACGCCCGAACGCCCCTCATCCGGGCGGTCATCAATGTCGTGACCGCGTTGCCCCGCCTCATCCAGAACCCGGGCGCACAGGTCGGCAGCTGGCTGGGTCAATTGACCGGAGGCGCGCCGGCCAAGACGGGCTCGTGGGTCGATGAACTCGAGGCGGAACCGCTGGATGTCATCGACTTGGCTGCAGACGTCGGCAAGGGCGCGGTCTCCTTGAACCGTGCCCGGGTCCAAAGCTCCGCCCTCCGGATCGACGCCCGCGGTGGATTGCGCTTCGCCCCGGTGCTGACCAACTCCCCGATCAACATCCCGGTCACCATCGCGCTCTCACGCAAGCTCGCCGAAAAGGCTGTGCTGCTCGACGCCTCGACGCCGGCCGATGCCGCCTACGCGCCGCTGCCGGAATTCCTCACCGTCAAGGGCACCTTGGGCAATCCGTCTCCGTCCATCGACAAGATCGCCCTGGCCGCCATGGGGGCCAAGACCCTCGGTCGCGCAGCCGCTGGCCTGGGGGGCAATCTGGGAGGCAAGGTGGCCGGGGCCGCCGGCGTCTTGGGCAACCTTCTCGGTGCCCCGGCCGCGGTGCCGCCGACCAACGCACCGGCCACCAACCCCAAAACCGCTCTCACCACCAACACGGTCAATACGCCGGTCAACACGCTGCTCTCGACCAATTCTCCGGCCAAGGCCATCGAAGGACTCCTCCGCGGCTTCGGCAAACCCAAGAATTGACGTGTCCCGCGCCCCAGCATCCCGCCGTCACACCACTTCCCGTCATCCCCCAGTCGATTTCCAGAACGCCATGACGCCTGTCTTCCAGTACCTCGAAGATCATCAGACCCGGTTCATCGACTCGCTCTGCGACTACGTGCGCTTCCCGAGTGTGAGCGCCCAGCCCCAGCATGCACCCGATCTGCGGGCGGCCGCACACTGGATCGCCGAGCGGGCCCGGAACCTCACGCTGGACACCACGATCCACGAGACCGAGGGCAATCCCATTGTGGTGGCTCGGACTCCCAAGGCCGATCCCAAGAAGCCCACCTTCCTGGTCTACGGCCACTACGACGTCCAACCGCCCGAGCCGTTCGATCTGTGGAAGACCCCTCCGTTCGAACCCCGCATCGAGAACCGCAATCTCTATGCCCGCGGTTCGGCCGACAACAAGGGACAGCACCTGGCCCACCTCAATGCCGTCGAGGCCTACATCCGCAGCGGCACTCCGTTGCCGTGCAACCTCATTTTCCTCATCGAAGGCGAGGAAGAGGTCGGCTCGACTCAGCTCTACAGCTTCCTGCCCAAACACCGCAAGGAACTGGCCTGTGACGCGGTGGTGATTTCCGACAATGGCATTCCCTCGCTGGAATACCCGGCATTGACCTATGGCCTCCGCGGGATCGCCGCTCTCGAAGTTCGCATCGATGGGCCTTCCCGGGACCTCCACTCCGGCCTGTTCGGAGGCAGCCTGGAGAACCCGGCCTTTGCCTTGTGCCAGTTGCTCGCACAAATGCGGGACAAACGCGGACGGATCACCGTACCGGGATTCTACGACGAGGTCGCTCCGCTCACCGCCTACGAGCGCAAGCAAATGGCCCGGATTCCGCACGATGACAAGCGGTACGCCAAGTTCCTCGGAGTGCCTGAGTTGACCGGCGAGAAAGGGTTCACGGCCAATGAGCGCCGCACCTGCCGACCGACCTTCGAGATCAACGGGCTGACCAGCGGCTACCAAGGCGAAGGCAGCAAGACCATCGTGCCGGCCTGGGCCAGCGCCAAGATCACCCTCCGGCTGGTCCCCGACCAGACGCCCGCCAAGATCCTGGCCGCCGTCAAAAAGCACCTCCAGTCGCTGTGCCCTCCCACCGTTCGCCTCACCGTGAAGCACGGTCACGGCGGCGAACCGTACCTCGTCTCGCCTTCCGGCCCGTTGGCTCAAGCAGCCCTCCGAGCCATGTCCACCGGTTTCGGGCGTGAGGCCTTGCTCATGCGCGAAGGCGGCAGCATTCCCATCGTCGCCGCCTTCAAGAAGCACCTGCGCGCCGACACCCTCCTGCTGGGAATGTCCCTGCCCGATGACAATCCGCATTCCCCGAACGAGAAGTTCAGTCTCGACGCCTACGCCGCCGGCATGCGCATGGCCGCGCAGTTGTGGCCGGAATTGGCCACTGCTTGCGCATGAGCGACGCCCCCTCACCCCAGGCAGCATCAGCGGCCAAGACGCGTCTGCCGGTGATTTTGGTCACCGGTTTTCTCGGAGCCGGCAAGACCACGCTGCTGCTCCGATGGCTGCGGGAATCCCCGGCGACGGGCCTCCGCATGGGCGTGGTGATGAACGAATTTGGTGCCGATAGCGTCGATAGCCAAATCCTCGACCGCCCCGGCCTGCCCGTGGCCCAGGTCAGTGGCGGGTGTGTGTGCTGTGCGACCGACAACGAACTCGACCGGGCGGTGACCCAGTTGGCGAAGTCGGGGGACTGCGATTACATCGTGGTGGAGACCAGCGGACTGGCGGACCCAGACAATGTCATCGATGTCCTGACGGATCCGGATTTATTGGAACACGCGCGGTTGCACGCCGTGGTCAGCGTGGTCGATGCGCCGTGGTACTCCCAACCCGACGGTGACATCGGAGAGCGGGTGTTGGCCCGCAAGCAAATCGAGTTTGCCAACGTTCTCTGTCTCTCCAAGTGCGATCGCCTTGAAGCCCGCCCATTGGACGCGCTGGACACGATCATCGCCGAACAAAATCCCCGCGCCCAACGCATCCGACTCCCGTTTGGTTTGCCGGACATCGGCGATCTTCTCCGCCTGCCGCCCGCCGAGGCGCGCATTGATGTGGCGAATGGCGGGGCTGATCACCGAGAGTCTCCGGCTGCCCCTCATTTGCACACCGGCTACCGCAGCGTGACCTGGCGATTTCCGGTGCCCGTGGAACGGAAGGCGTTTGAGACCTTTCTTAGCCGACTCAATCCGCGCGAGGTTGTTCGGGCCAAAGGCTTCGTGCGGTTCACCCACGCTCCGGAAAAACTCTTCCTGTTCCAACAAGTTTGGGGGCATCACTTCATCGAAGAGTTTCCAGCACTCCCGCACCCGGCCGCCATGGCCGTCTTGATTGGGCCCAATCTGGACCCAACCCCCCATCAGGCCGCCTTGCGTTCCTTGTGCTTTGGCACCTCACGCCCTGCAGGATTGTCTCTCAGCGCCGAGTGACCCTGCTAAACGAGGAAAATCGAGATCGCACGCTGGCATCCATCTTCCCTGTCCATTAGGGCTGAACGATTCGGGTCAATCCAATCGGCTAGGGATCCTTTTGCTCCTTCTTGTCGTTGTCTTCCTTTTCAGCCTGCTCATCGGCGATCTTTTGATGGTGTTCTTTGTGAGTGTCCTCCACCTCGGCTGAATCCTTGGATTTCCGACGCGTAGCGCAGCAATAGGCGGAACCTTCTCCGCACTTCGAACAGGTGTGTTTGGTCACCACCTTTTTGTCCACTCGCTGGCCCGTGATTTCCACGGTTCCTCCGCACATAGCGCAGCCGTGCTTGGTGCCCGGCGTGAGAAATTCTCGTCCCCGAACCTTCTCCACGCGAACCACCGCGATGTTTTTGCACATGGAACACGCCATCGCCACGGTATCACCGGTCTTCAAATCCTGAGCACTTTCCGGACGATTCAAGTGCTGGAGCTGTTCCGCGCCCTTCATTGCTTTCGTCGGTTTGCCATCGTGCTCGGCCAAAACAGATCCGGTCGTGGCCAGAGTGGCGATGAGGGTGATCAGCAGGTGCATCCTGGAGCGCGCAGAATGGGATCGTGTTTTCATGGTATCGTGGTGTTGACCGGCCGATTTCTTCCCGAAATCAGCATCAAGCCGTTCCGGTTCGCTCAACCTAAGACTCACCTCCGTCACCACACCTCATCATTTATCCTAACGCACCCGTCCGATTCATCCTCAGCCACATTGGAAGCCCTCATTCCTCATAGATCATGGGGTTCATGAGCCCCAACCGATAGCAGCCCGGATACCCAACGCCACTGTCTGGAGACTCTCGTGGGTTCAAGACATGGAATAGGACCACGGGGCTCGCGGCTTGCGGGACACCAGTTGATTGGCTTCCGGGTCCTTGCGGAACTGCTCCTTCACCGGATCCCAATGCAGGGGACGGCGCAACTGGTAACCAATATTCGCCAAGTGGCAAACGGAGGCTGTTCGATGGCCCACTTCGGCCGGACAAATGGCCTGACGCCGTTGCCGCACGCAGTCCAACCAGTTTCGCATGTGTTGGCTCGAGGGGTAGACGCGTTTGTCCGTGGCTGACAAGGGGGTGCTCAAAATCTCCGGCCGACTGCTTTCCAGAATTCCGCGGTCCACATAAAGGGTTCCCTCGGTCCCCTCAAAGGTGCAGCCGCTCTTTCCACCATGGAAGAGTTCCACGCCGTTGGCATAGGTGAACTTGAGTCCAGTCACGGCCTCTCCCGCCGGCGGCGTGATCAACGTGGGGCCGCTGGCGTCCATGCCCATGGCCCACTGGGCGATGTCAAAATGGTGCGCTCCCATGTCGGCCAAGGCCCCACCAGCAAACTCCCGATAACTGCGGAAGAGCGGGTAGTGCCGGTGCATTCCCTTCGGGCACAGGATTTCGTTGTAGCCGCGCAACGGGGCCGGGCCCAGCCATAGCTCCCAATCCACATCGGGGGGTGTGGGTTGATCCGGAAGATCGCAGGCCACCGGCGGAGCGCCCACACCCACGTGGATCGTTGTGAGGCGCCCAATCCGGCCATTCCAAATGAACTCCACGGCCTTCCGGAACCGGTCATTGAACTCGCTGCGCTGCTGGCTTCCGGTCTGGAAGATGATGCGGTGCTTTTTCACGGCATCCACCAACAGCCGTCCCTCGTGGATGTTTTGAGTCAGGGGCTTCTCGCAATAAATGTCTTTGCCCGCTCGGGCCGCCGCCAAAGCGATGATCACGTGCAGGTGATCCGGTGTGGCCACGACCACGGCATCGATGTCCTTGCGGGCGATCAGTTCCCGAAAATCGGTGTAGGCATCGCAACCTTTGAACGCACCGTCTTTTTGCCGCGCCGCGTAGCGCTTTTCCACCTGGGCCCGCGCCGTTTCACGGCGGGTCTTCTCCACATCGCACACCGCCACCACCTGAACATCCTCGAACCCCAACAACCGATCGAGATGGGGGCGCCCCATGGCACCAATGCCGATCATTCCGACTGTGATCCGTTCCGAGGCCGCTCGCGAGCGGGCTCCGTGCATGGCCAGTGGAGTCAGCAGCATTCCAGCGCCCGCTACTGCGGCACCCCGGAGGAAGTGGCGTCGGGATTGGCTCAGCTGGGTGTTCATCGGTGGGATCGGCGGATTAGAAACGAGTGATCACAAATCGGTCCACTGTGGATCAGCGTATTTTCAAAGTTCAGCCGCTGGATCCTCTGCCGCGTCAGGATCCTCCCAACTCATTCAGGGTGTCAGGACGAGCGCACCCTTCATGCCGATCGCGGCGATCGCAGCAACCATCCGGAGGTTCATGCCTTGCCAATCGGGTTCCTGAGTTCAACGAGCTGCTTCGTCGCGATCCCCACCGGTCGGTCCAGCGGAATGCCCGCACAGGTCAGCAACGTCGTGAGGAGGTCGCCTTGGTTTCCTTTTACCCCGGTCAGGAAACGCCCGGTGTTGAGGGATCCGCCGCCCTTGCCAGCGAGGATGAATGGCAGGTTTTCCCGGGCGTGCACGTTGCCGTCTTCCAATCCGGAACCCCACATCATGATGCAGTTGTCGAGCAGCGTGCCATCGCCTTCGCGCAAGTGGTGCATCTTCTGCACCATCCGGGCGAACTGGGCGATGTTGAAGGCGGTGATCGCCGCCACCTTGCCGACCTTGTCGACCTCGTTGTTGTGATGCGTTTGGGAGTGGTGTTCGTCGTTGAACCCCAGTTCCGGGTACGAAACCCCATTGGGTGTCGAACCGATGTACGTGCTCACGCGGGTGGTGTCGGTTTGGAACGCCAACACGTTCAAATCGCACATCACCTCCATGTACTCGCTGCGTTTTTCGCCCTCGGGAATCTGGATTTCGATGGGAGGTGAATCCGAGGCCAGACGTTTGCTCACACTCACACCCGCTGCTTCCAAGGCGGCTTCCTTCTGGCGGTATTCGATGGCGGCGATGCGACGTTCGACACTCCGAACGCTGTCCAGGTATTCATCCAGCTTGTGTTGATCGTCCCGAGGCAACCGGCGGCGCAAGTCCTTGGCGCCGGCAAGGACGAGATCGAGCATGGGACGATCCAAAGGGTCTACCTTCCCAGAGTTCCCGGTTTTCTGGGATTTCCCGAAGAGGCGATTGAGGACGTTCCGCGGATTGATTTCGGCCGGCACGGCCTGGGTCGCCGAACGAAAACTGCAGTGGGAATAGTAGCCCTCGTTCAGACCTTCTTGGTTCTCCTTGTGCGTCTGAGGCATCGTGGCCAACTCCAGCGAGGGCAGCGCCGTGAATCCACCCACGAAATTCGCGGCGATCTGATCGGCGGAGATGGAGATGTTGATGACATCCCGCTGTTTGGCATCGGGCAGTGCCGCGGTGAGCCACGTGGACAACTCCAGCGCATGCGGTGCCCCATTGAACGGCGCGATCGGCACTCCGGAGATGCCCTTCATCATCAGACAGTGATCCAACACGGGTCGCAGCGAGGCCAAGGCGGGCGGCGGAGCCGTGAGAAAGCTCTCCGGACTCTTCGGCCAGAACTGCTCCATGATGACCCCGTGAGGCATGTACATGAACCCGAGGCGGACCGGCGGTTTGCCCACCTTGCCCTTGCCGGATTCAGCCCAGCCCATGATGTCCAAGAGCGGCAGGGCGAGAGTAGCCCCGAGGCCCTTCAGGCACGTGCGACGATCCATCAGGTATTTACTGTTCATGGGAGGAGGAAACGCTGGTTTCTTGGACCCTTCGATGTGTGAACGGATAACTGGTGACGATTTCTGTGAGGAGTGTCTGCAAACGATAGCCGTCGCGGGCGATGGTTTCCATCAACTGGTCCACCACCACCTCATCGTAGCCTTCCAGCTGCCGGCAAAGGGCATAGGCCAGGAACTTTTCCGTGAAATTCCGAGCCAAGTCCTCAGGACGCCCGGCGATGATGGCTTTGAGATCTTTGGGTGCGGTGAACCGTTTTCCCCCGGGGAGTTCTCCGGCCGGTTCAATGGCTCCGCCGGTATCGTCCCGATCCCGCCAGCGACCTATGGCGTCAAAATTCTCCAGTCCGAAGCCGATGGGATCCAGGATCTTGTGGCAGTTGGCGCACACGGCCTCTGTCCGGTGGAGCTCGGTCCGCTGCCGCAAGGTCAGGTGGGCGACGCTTTTTTGATCCTGCTTTTCCAAGGCCGGAACATTCGGAGGGGGCGGCGGCACTTTCTCACCCAGCACCTGTTCCAACACCCACACACCGCGTTTGACGGGACTGGTGCGGTTGGGAAACGAGGTCGTCGCAAGAATACCCGGCATGCCGAGCACGCCGCCTCGATTGGGGTCCGTGAGCTTCACCCGGCGCATCCGGGAATCGGTGACGGATTTTTCCAATCCATAGATCGGGGCGAGGGTTCGATTGAGAAACGTGTAATCCGCATCCACGAACCGCACGACGCTCCGGTTTTCGCGCACGATGCTCTCGAAAAACAGGCGGGCTTCGTCGTACATCGCCAACCGCAGTTCGGCGTTCATCTGCGGGAACTTCACCGCATCAAACGCCTTGCCTTCCAAGCTGCCCACTCCCAACCACTGCGCGCCAAAACCGTCAAACAACGCCCGGGATCGCG
The DNA here is from genome assembly GCA_027490985.1 of Verrucomicrobiales bacterium. GTDB lineage: Bacteria > Verrucomicrobiota > Verrucomicrobiia > Limisphaerales > UBA9464 > SXXZ01. The sequence continues at coordinate 886 of JAIXXC010000322.1, read as the reverse complement.
GGTCTTTGATCAACCGCTTGACCTGAGAGCGCAGGACCGCTGGTTCATGAAGTTTCCCGCGATCGGCCCACCCGGACAATTCCGCGTCTGGCGGCGTGGCCCACAGCAAATACGACACTCGGGCAGCCAGTTGGTGATCATCCAAGCGGACAATCCCTCCCACCGGTTGCCCCTCTCCATGGGGTGTGATGAAGAGGAACTGCGGCGAAACCAAGACGGCCTTGACCATCAGACGCAGCGCCTCGGTGTAGGCCAATCCGTTCGCGCGACCCAGATCGAATACCCCCAACAGCACGTCCAGCTCTGATTCGGAGGGCGGACGTCGGTAGGCTTTCCGGGCAAGAGACCGGGCGACCGTTCGAGCGGCGACACGCAAGTCGGTACCGGCCCGAGGGGGCTGCCCCAATCCCTGCCTCTGGGCTGATCGCGGAGTCGTTCCACCCGCGGGCAAAATCCGATCGACCACCTCCGTGGCGATGCTCAGATACTGCTCCGATTGAAGGGGCGACAGGGTGTTCAAGTACCCCTCCCCGATCACCTCGTCGGGCAACTCCCGGGCGATGGCCGGATCCACGCCAAAAAGTGCGTGCAGCGCATTGCCGTACTCCACCTTGGTGAGGCGGCGAATCACGAAGAGCCCGGGATCCTTTCGACTCAGGTATTTGATCTGGTCGATCCCATCCAGAAACGCCTGACGTTCGGTGTCGGTCGGCTGCTTTTTGGCGTTGGCCGGCGGCATGTCGTGAGCCTTCACGTTGGCGGCCGCCTGCTTCCACCCTTTGGCGATGGTCGCATCGCCCGGATGGCTGAGCGCCGGCTGAAAATTGATCCCTCCCTTCTGCTGGTCTTGCCCATGGCAGCGGATGCAGTAGGCCTTGACGAAGGG
>JAIXXC010000069.1 GCA_027490985.1 Verrucomicrobiales bacterium | reverse complement strand
GGCGACAAGGTGACCACCACTTCAGGCATCGTCGGAGTCGTGGTCGGCATCAAAGACAACTCCGTCACCCTCCGCTCGGGCGAATCCAAGTTGGAGATCACCAAAGCCGCCATCGGCGAGGTGATTCCCGGCACCACGGCCTCCTAATCCGCTTTTCCCATGAACCGCAGTCACCTCTGGAAACTCGTCCTGATCCTGCTCGTCGTAGCCTGGTCGGTGAGCGAGATCTACCCGCCCACCTCGAAGAACCTCATCGAGGCCTTCGAGCAACAGTCCTCGACGCCCAACAAGACCTTCGACGAGATCGTCAAGAAGGCCCAGCAGTTGGATGCGTCCAATTCGGATCGTGCTCCGGGGATCACCTACTCGAACCTCTTGGTGGCCATCAGCACCAACGACATCCGGCCGTTCTTTCCGAGCAATTACATCAACGCGGCCGTGGAGCGTGATGTGACCCGCGGCATCCTGAATCGGGTGCAGCGCTCGGCGGCTGGACAGTTCCGCCTGGGCCTGGATCTCCAGGGCGGCACCCAGTTCCTCCTCGAGATGGACATGAGCCGCGCCCAGACCAACGCCGGCGCCATGATGAACGCCGACTTCATCGCCGAGCAGGCGGTCGAGGTGTTGCGTCGTCGTGTGGACCGCTTCGGTGTGGCCGAGCCGGTCATCGCCCCGGCGGGTGGCGGGCGCATCCTCGTCCAGTTGCCCGGCTTGAGCGAGGCCGACAAGTTGCAGGCCAAGGCGCAGATCCAGAAAGCGGCCTTCCTCGAGTTCCGCATGGTGCACCCCGACAGCGAGGGGCAGCTCTCCCGGGGCGTGGTGCCTCCGGGCTATGTGAGAATGTACGAGATGGTGCCCAGCGGCACGCCGGGTCAGCGCATTCCCCAGCCCATTCTGGTCAAGCGCGCCTCGGAGCGCGGCCTGTCAGGCAAGCACGTCGAGGGTGCCGGCGTGGGTCACGACCCCGCCACGGGTTCGCCCTATGTCAGCTTCAGTCTCAAGCCCGATGGTGCCCAATTGTTCGGTGAGATCACCCAGGCGGCGATCGGCGAGCGCCTGGCGATCATCCTCGACGGCGAGGTGATCTCAGCCCCCCGCATCAACGGGGCGATCATCGGAGGCAACGGTCAGATCACCGGTTCATTCACCGACAAGGAGGCTTTCGAATTGGCCACCTCGCTGGAGAACCCGCTGGCCGCGCCGCTCGAGGTCAAGGAAGAGCGCGGTGTGGATCCGTCGCTCGGTGCCGACGCCATCGCCTCGGGCAAGACGGCCACGTTGCTCGGCGTGGGTGGTGTCGCGCTGTTCATGATCGTCTACTACTTGACCGCCGGCTTGGTGGCCAACGTGGCTCTGGTGCTCAACATCGTGATCATGCTTGGCGTGATGTGTTCGCTGGATGTCACCTTCACCCTGCCGGGCATCGCCGGCATCGTGTTGACGATCGGTATGGCGGTCGACGCCAACGTGCTCATCTACGAGCGCATGCGCGAGGAACTGGCCGCCGGCAAGTCGGTTCGCGGGGCGGTCGCCTCGGGCTACGACAAGGCCTTCGGCACCATCTTCGACTCGAACCTCACGACCCTCATCTCTTCGGTGCTCCTCATCGTCATGGGCACCGGTCCGATCAAGGGCTTCGGCGTGGCACTGACCGTGGGTCTCTGTGTGTCGATGTTCACGGCCCTGGTGGTCACCCGGTTGATCTTCGACTTCCTGCTTGCCAAAGACATCCTCAAGTCGCTGCCCATGCTGCACATCATCCGCGGCACCAACATCCGCTTCCTGAGCTACGCCAAGCCGGCGTTCATCGCCTCGTGGCTGCTCATCGTGGTGGGTATCGGTTACGGCGTGTTTGTCCGCGGCCACAACATGATGGGCATTGAATTCGCCGGCGGTGACGAGCTGCAACTGCGCTTCGCCCAGCGCGTCGAGACCGAGAAGGTCCGCGAATCGCTCTCCAAGGGCGGCCTCGGAGAGACCCGGATCCAGTATCAGAGCGAGGGAGCCGGTGCCACCAAGCGCGAGTATCTGTCCATCACGGCCGCCAAGGACGCCGGTCTGAAGGCCGAGGAAGTGCTGAAGAAGGCCTTCCCCGAGTCGAAGTTCGAGCGGGTCCGCCTCGATTCCGTCGGTGCGACCATCGGCAAGGAAATCCAGAAGTCGGGTGTCATCGCCTCGGTGTTGTCGCTCTTCGGCATCCTGGTGTATGTGGCCTTCCGCTATGAATTCAGCTTCGCGGTGGCCGCCGTGGTGGCCGTGGCGCACGACGTTTTGATGACCATCGGTTGGTACTGCCTGACCGGCACCGTCGGTGAGGGTCGCCAATTCAACGCCACCTTTGTGGCCGCCTTGCTGACCATCATCGGTTTCTCGATCAACGACACCATCGTGATCTTCGACCGCATCCGTGAAGATCTGAAGATGGGCGTCGGCGGTTCGTTCACCGACATCATCGATCGGGCGCTGAACCAGACCCTGAGCCGTACGATCATCACCTCCGGCACGGTGTTCCTGGCGACGATCTCGCTCTACGTGTTCGGCGGCGGCGCGATCAACGACTTCGCCTTCACCTTCCTGGTGGGCATCATCACCGGCACCTACTCGTCCATCTACATCGCCAGCGCGCTGGTGGTGTGGTGGCACAAGGGCAAGCGTCCGGCGATGGGCGCGGTGACTCCGGCGACCGGAGTGGCCGCCTCGGGCGCTCAAGCCTGAGGTCGCCGGGATCCAGTTGATCTACGGGCGGGCGGGAGTCGTTCATCGGCTCCCGCCCGTTCTGCGTTTGAAGGCGGTGAGGCCGGGCCCGGTCGGGCATTGTCGAGGGAATGCCGATCCTTGAATCGCTTGCCGAGTTCGGATCGGCGGATCGTCAGATCAACGGAGCCCGGGAATCGCGGCAGGCGGTCTGCAACCCGTGGGCTGCGGGAGCTCCATCGAACGAAAGGTGTCCGTCGAGGTTGAGCGCCCCGGCGAACGGGTCGTTGGTGATCAGCACGTTGCCATCGAGATCCAGCCAATCGGTCAGCGACGCCAGGTGGGCCGCGGCACTGATGAGCACCGACGACTCGATCATGCACCCGAGCATCGTCTTGAGCCCCAGACGACGGGCGGCTTCCAGCGCCTCTTTGGCCGCGGTGACCCCGCCGGTCTTCACGAGTTTCACGTTCACCCCGTGGAAACACCGGGCGCAGCGCTCGGCATCCCGGGCGTCCTGATACGACTCGTCGGCGACCAGCGGCAGCGGCGAACGCTCTTTCAGCCAAGCGGCGTCGGATTCGGACGCCTCGGAGGGCATGGGCTGTTCGACGAATTCGATGTGGCCGTCTGCGGCCAGGGCGAGAATCCGGTCGAGGGCTTCTTCGCGGGTCTTCCAGGCCCCGTTGGCATCGACGCGGATGAGCTTGCCGGGTGCGGCCCGTCGCACGGCGGCCAGATTGGCGGCATCGGTCGGAGCCCCCAGCTTCATCTTCAGGATCGGATACCGCGCAGCCTCGCGGGCCTTGGCCTCCATGCGATCGGGGGCATCCAGGCCGATGGTGAAGGACGACACGGCTCCGGCGGCCGGAAAACCGAGACCCAGAAAGCGGTTCAACGGTTGGGCTGCCGCCCGAGAGGCTCCGTCGAGCAGGGCGATGTCGACCGCGCACCGGGCCGGCATGCTCGGTTCGGCCAGCGATTCCAGGTAGGCCCGGGAAGCCGGCAAGTCGTCGAACGACAGTCGGGAGGCGTCGATGCGCTGCAGGAATCGATGGACCGTTTCCCAAGTCTCGCCGTACTGGCTCGAGGGCGAGGCCTCACCGAGGCCGGAACGCCCCAGTGAATCGGTCAAGCGCACGAACACCACCGGGTACTCCGACTTGCCCTGCACCTGGCCCGAGCGCACATCGGTGGCGATGGCCCAGGAGTGGG
>JAIXXC010000101.1 GCA_027490985.1 Verrucomicrobiales bacterium | reverse complement strand
TCCCGGCCGGAGCGAGCGCATCCGGGTGCACAGCATCATCGACCGGTTCCTGGAGCACAGCCGCATCTGGAGTTTCGACAACGCCGGCAATCCCTCGGTCTTCGTGACCAGTGCCGACTGGATGCCCCGCAATTTCTTCAAGCGCATCGAGGTGGCCTTCCCGATCCTGGACGGTCGGATCCGGGACCGCGTCTTGAACGAGATCCTGCGCGAGTCGCTGAGCGACACGGCCAAGGTGCGCCAGTTGCAGCCCGACGGCAGCTATCGACGGTCACCGCAGGCGGCCACCACCGACGCGCGACGGTCGCAATCACGGTTCATGGATCTGGCCCGCCAGAAACCCCCGACCCCGGGGAGGGGTCCCGTGGCCGAGGCTCCGGTCCGGATCCGTCCCGGCCGCCGTCCGGTCTGAATCACCGGTCTGAATCACCGGGCCGGGGCATCGACCTCGCGTACGGCCGCTCCGTGACCCTCGCTGAGCACCAGCACCGCCAGTCGACGGATGCGGGGCCCTTCATCGGGGGCGAGGACGGGGTGGTCGAGACCGCTCGACTCGGATCCCGGGTTTGGTCCGCTCACCCGTGGTTCTGCGGCCGGGTTCGTGACCGGGTTCGTGGATTCGTTCAGTCCGATGTAGTCGAAACGGCCCCGAAGATCCGTGTAGCCATCCTTCACGAAGCGGATTCCGCCGTTGTCCAGCCGACCGTAGACCTTCACATAGGCCTTGGAGACCGGGCGGCCGCCGGACGGGTCGCGGACCTCCAAAGTCCCCTCGTTCTCCGCCAGTTGCAGGCGGAAGGTATGGGCATGGTGCATCCGGGCTTTGCGCCGTCCGCCGCCCAGGACCTCCACCACCACGTGGTCCTTGGCGAGGGCGGCGGGGATCGGCCAATCCAGGGCGCTCTTGCCGGCCGGCAGCGGCACCACCGAGGAGAGCGTCGGTTGGAGAATGCTCGGTTGGTCTCCATCCCGGTCGGCGAAGGGATTCCGACTGAAGAGGAATTCGGGATCCATCCGGTAGTAGTTCACCGTGACCGATGGCAGCCCTTTCCAGGTGAGTGAAACGGTGCGGTTCTCCACCTGGAGATCGAAGGAGGCCTCGCGCGTCGCCGTGGACGCGGAGTCGGACGGGGTGCCCGATGCGGTTTTGGAGCCGCCTCCCTTGCCTTCGGCTTCGTCGAGGTGGCGGGTCAGATCGGCGAAGAGTCCGCGCCACCGCGGCACCGGATACGATTCGTAAGTCCGGGCGATCTTGCGGGCCTCGGAGAGTTTCTCCTCGTACAAATGGGTCCACGCCCGGAGGTAGTCGTACTGGATCCGCGTGCGGACCTCGGCGGGTCGAACCCGCTCCAACCGGGCCAATCCCTCGTCCACCCGATCCTGGAGGAAGAGGTAGTGGACCACCGCCAACTCATCCTCGGCGGTCAACCGGGGCTGGAAGGCCAGCACGCGCATGAAGTTGAGGTATTGCTCCCGGAACACGGTGTTGGCGATCCGGCGTCGGGATCCGAACGGATGGGCCCTGGGGTTGATGAGCGGCGAGTACTCGAGGTGTTCGTAGGTCCGTTGTTCGATGGGGTCGATACGCAGAAGGGCGGACTCGAGCCACGGACCGCACTGGGCCAGGAAATCCTCCCGGTGCCGCAGCCACTCGCGGAGCACCGCGGGGTCGTTGTGCACCACCGCGTATCGGGCGATGGGTTCGCTCCAGACATGGTGCCGGGACAGGAAGCCCGTGAGTTGGCCGAAGAACTCCGGGCTCTTGCCGACCCGCCACGCCACGCGTTCCAGATCCAGTCGGGCCAGATTGTGGGTCGAGAGGAATGCGAGGACCTCCGCCTCGGAACCCTGTTGCGACACGTAGTCCCAGGATCGGGTGTCGCGCACCGACAGCTGGCGGACCACCCGGAAAGACTGCGGCTTGGCCTGTGCCAGTGCCTTTCCATCCAGTGTCAGGATCGCCGGAGCATGGGTGTGGTTCGTGGGCTGCGCCGGATCGTCAGGAAAATAGAAGTGATACTCCACTTTCAGCGTCGAATAGGGGTCCAGGCGGACGGCCTGACTGTGGGTGGCGCGGCTTCTCTGGAGGGGCAGCGAGCCCTGCGGAATCTGCGTCAACACATCGGCCTTGATCGGAGACGAACCCGGATTGCTGATCACGACTTGCGCGCCATACGCCACCCCGGGCAGGAACTCGTCGGTCACGAACTTGTCGTAGCGTTCCTGTCCCTCCATGAAATGGCGGTCATCCAATCGGAAGAAGCGCTCGCTGAGGAGCAGTTCAGGTCCTGCGGCCTTCGACGGACTCGGAGTCGCGGGCCTCAACTCGCGGACAAAGATCAACAACGGGCCGTTCGCCGTCAGGGTCCGGGAGGTTCCCTCGCTGCGGATGGAGAAGGCATTGGTGGCCTGGAGTGGCAGGTCGAGGACCGCCAAGGCCATCAGGATCTCGGTGGGATTGTGGTGCGCTTCCAGGACCCGGGGCGAGAGGAAGGGGGCCTTCGGATCCCGGGCGGCGAAATCGCGCCAGAAACCCGACACCGGGATGAGGTCGGGTCCCTGGGCTTCGAGGGGCAGGCGGTAGTACTGGTTCTCAGCCCATTCCTTGGTCGGGCCCGGTGATCGGTAATATCCGGCGGCCGCGGCACGGGC
>JAIXXC010000056.1 GCA_027490985.1 Verrucomicrobiales bacterium | reverse complement strand
CTGGGATCCAACACCTCCACCTCGACCAATGCGGGCGCGGTGAGCGCCAATCCGGGCGCCGTGACCTGGAACTGGGGCTACCAGCGGGCCGATCAGGTTTCCGGCAACGAGCTCACGCTGACCCGGTATGATCAGGTGCCGCGGGTGGGCACCTTGGAGGGCGACGGCGGCAGCATGAACTACGGGGGCGAGCTGTGGGCCATGTACGAACTGTACAGTTTCAAGTCCTTCGGCAAGCGGACGGGTCACTGGGGCGTCGAGGCCGGCTATGGCTTCAGCACCTTCGATGCCTCCGCCTCGGGATCGGTCGCGGGAACGGCCACCCGGAACCAGTCGGTCTACTCCTTGGCCGGCATCGTGCCGCCTTCGGCCGGCTATCAGGGTGGCTACTTCGGCCCCGTGCCGGGCGGCCCGGTGGCGCCGGTGCTGGATTTCGCTCCGCTCCGTTCGTCATCGGTGCAGGCGGCCGGTCTCAATTCCCTGGATGCGGCGCTTTCGGTGAATCTGCACACCGCAAAATTCGGACCCTGGGTCGAGTTGCCCGTGACCGACCGGTTGACGCTCGGACTGGGTGCCGGCTACTGCACGCTTTATGGGCAGGCCGACCTCAGCTTCAACGAGTCCACGACCTTCACCGGCAATCCGGCCGCATTCGGGGCGGCGTCGCAGACCCTGTCGGTGAACACCTCGCGCGACGACTGGCGTCCCGGATTCTACGCTCGGGCGCTGGTGGATTTCGCCATCACCCCGAGTTGGTCGGTGTTCGCCGGAGGGGACATCCAGTCCAATTCCGACCTGAATTTCTCGTCGCAAGGCCGCGGCGCCCAGATCCAGTTGGGCTCGGTGTTCGGCGCCTTGGCGGGCGTCCAGTTCAAGTTCTGACGGCGGCCGGCCTCTTCGGGCGCTCCGTCGGGCGCTCCGCCCTCACGAGAACAGATCCAGTTCGGGCGGAGGAGCCAGTTCCTGCAGGGCGTCGCGCTCGACGCGTCGGACCCTGCGGGTGCGGGTCCGGCCCTCTTCGCCCGCGATCATCGGGCCCGAATCGGGCGAGGCCACCTGTTGCAGGTTGAGTTCGGCCTCCTCGAGCACCCGCAGGATGGCCTTGGCGCGGTCGATCACCGGCCGCGGCACACCGGCCAGACGGGCCACCTGGATTCCGTAGCTCTTGTCGGCGGGGCCCGGTTGGATCTTGCGCAGGAAGATGATCTGGTCGTTCCACTCCCGCACCGCGACGTTGTAGTTGCGGACCCGCGGCAGTCGGCCTGCGCCCGCGGGTGGCGTCGGGGCCGTCGACCCGAGAGACTCGCCTCCGTGGGGTGAGGCCAGTTCGGTGAGTTCGTGATAATGCGTCGCGAAGAGCGCCTTGGCCCCGACCTGATGGTGCAGGTGTTCGACGATGCTCCAGGCCAGGCTCAATCCGTCGAAGGTGCTCGTGCCGCGTCCGATCTCGTCGAGGATCACCAGGCTGCGGCGGGTGGCATTGTTGAGGATGTTGGCCGTCTCGCTCATCTCGACCATGAAGGTGCTCTGGCCGCGGGCGAGATCGTCGCTCGCACCGATCCGCGTGAAGATGCGATCGCACAGGTCGATCCGCGCCGAGGTCGCCGGCACAAACGAACCGGTGTGGGCGAGCACGGCCAACAGCGCGACCTGACGGATGTAGGTGCTTTTGCCCGCCATGTTGGGACCGGTGATCAGGGCGATCTGGTGGCTCACGAGATCGAGATCGGTGTCGTTGGGCACGAAGCGCTCCTCGGTCATGCGCAGTTCCAGCACCGGATGGCGCCCTTCCCGGACGCTGACGACCCCTTCATCGCGCACCTCGGGACGGATCCAGCCCTGCACGCGGGCCAATTCCGCGTAGCTCGCCAGGACATCGAGTTGCCCGAGCGACGAGGCGGTCTCCTGGATCGCCCTGAGGTGGTTGAGGACCTCTTCGCGCAGCCGGAGGAACAGGTCGTACTCGAGTTTGGTGGCGCGTTCCTCGGAACCCAGGATCTTGGACTCCATGACCTTGAGTTCCTGGGTGATGAACCGCTCGCCGCTGGCCACGGTCTGCTTGCGGACATAGTCGCCGGGCACCTTCGACAGGTGCGATTTGGTGACCTCGATGTAATAGCCGAAGACGGAATTGAATCCGACTTTGAGCGACGGGATCCCCGTCCGGGCGATCTCGTCCTGCTGGAGCTTGGCCAGCCAGTCCTTGCCGCCCCGGGCCGCGCTTCTGAGTTCGTCGAGCTCGGCGCTGAAGCCGTCGCGGATCATCCCGCCCTCCTTCACCGCCAGCGGGGGTTCGTCGGCGATGGCGTGGCCCAGGAGTTCGACCAGGTCGGGCAGTTCGCGAAGCTGGGAACCGAGAAGTCCCAGCTCCGAGGGCTCGGAAGAGGCATCGGGCTCGGGCTCGGGCAGGAGGTGGCTCTGGGGTCCGCTGGGGCCGGGCTGGGCCGCCTCGGCCACGGCCGCTTTGACCGAGGGCAACTGCTCGAGGGCCAGACGGAGCGCGAGCAGGTCCCGGGCGTTGCCGCTGCCCAGGCTGAGTCGGCTGACGGTGCGCTCCAGGTCGCGCACCTCGGCCAGTCGGGCCCGGAAGGCGGCCAGACCGGACGGGTGATCGAGCCAAGCCTGCACGGCCTGCTGTCGACTCCGGATCGGCCCCTGGGCGGCCAGCGGTTGGGTGAGCCAGTCGCGCAAGCGGCGCGCCCCCATCGGGGTCACGGTGTGGTTGAGCGCCCCGAACAGCGTGGTGTTGCGGGGAGCGTCGGCGTGGAGCGGTTCCAGGATTTCCAGGTTCCGCAGCGAGATGGCATCGAGGATCAGGTAGTCGGCCACCTCGTAGAACCCGAGCCGGGTCAAATGGGCGACATCCCGACGGAGATGGGTGCTCAGGTAGTGCAGGATGGCTCCGGCGGCACCGATGGCGGCTGTCCGGTTGCGCAGTCCGAAGCCGTCCAGCGAGGCCACCTTGAAGTGTTCGCGCAGAGTGAACACGGCCGTCTCCGGCAGGAAGACCCAGTCGTCATGCGGTGACAGTTGGGTGGAGGCGCCGCCGAGCAGCTCCGACAGGGCCTTGGAAGCCCCCGGGAAGATCAGCTCGGCCGGTCGCAGGCGTTCCAGTTCCGCCAGAAGCGCCTTGGTGTCGGTCAGTTCGGTGAGACG
>JAIXXC010000100.1 GCA_027490985.1 Verrucomicrobiales bacterium | reverse complement strand
TCGGGCGGTGCTGGCCGGCGAGGATGACAAGAAACTGCGCGGGTTGGCCGGTCGGGTCACCGGGTGGGGTTCGCTCAAGGCCGTCCACGAGGTCGACCAAGCCCCCATCGGGCGTACGCCGCGCTCGACACCGGCCACCTATGTCGGGTTCTTCGACGACATCCGCGCCTTGTTCGCCCAGGTGCCCGAGGCGCGGATGCGCGGTTACGGTCCGGGTCGTTTCAGTTTCAATTCACCCCAGGGTCGGTGTCCCCATTGCGAGGGGGCCGGTGTGGTGAAGCTGGAGATGAACTTCCTGCCGACGGCTTCCGTGACCTGCGAGGGCTGCGGGGGGCAACGGTTCAATGCGGGCACCCTCGAAATCCGCTATCAGGGCAAATCCATCGCGGACGTGCTGCAGCTTTCCGTGGCCGAGGGCATCGAGTTCTTCGCACACCAGCCCCGTCTCCGTCGTCCTCTGGAGGCGTTGCGCGACACCGGCCTCGAGTACCTCCAGCTGGGGCAGATCAGCCCGACCCTCAGCGGGGGTGAAGCTCAGCGCATCAAACTGGTGACCCATCTCCTCGGCGGTCTCAAGTCGGCGGCCATCGAGCGCGAGAACGCCGACCTCACGGCCCGGAAGACTCCGGGGCGTGCCCAGCCGCGGGATCTCTTCGTGCTCGAAGAGCCGACCCTCGGGCTGCACATCCAGGATGTCCGACGCCTGGTGGCGGTGTTGCAGCGTCTGGTCGATGCCGGACACTCGGTGATCGTGATCGAACACAATCTGGATCTCATCGCCGAGGCCGACTGGGTGATCGATCTGGGCCCCGAGGGCGGTACCGGTGGCGGGCATGTCATCGCCGAGGGCACCCCGGAGCGGATCGCCACCGACCCCATTTCCCATACCGGTCGCCACCTTCGACAGACCCTCGCGACGGGCAAACCCGACCCGTCGGCCTAGGCCAAGGGCGACAATTCGCGGTGCCAGGGTGTGCTCTGTTCGTAGGCGTGGGCGATCCGGAACAGAGTGGATTCGCCGAAGGGCTTGCCGAGCAGTTGAAGCCCGATCGGCAGCTTGGGATCCGAGGCGAACCCGCAGGGCAGGCTCAGTCCGCAGATGCCCGCCAGATTGCACGAGATGGTGAACACGTCGCAGAGGTACATCTGCAGCGGGTCGTTGGATTTCTCGCCCACCTTGAACGCCGGCGCCGGGGTGGTCGGAGTCACGAGGGCGTCGACCTGCTCGAAGGCGTTGAGGAAGTCGTTGCGGATGAGCGTGCGGACCTTCTGGGCCCGGATGTAGTAGGCGTCGTAGTAGCCGCTGCTGAGCACGTAGGTGCCGAGCATGATGCGGCGCTTGACCTCGGGTCCGAACCCCTGGCCGCGCGTCCGGCTGTTGAGTTCCATCGGGGTGGCTCCATCCACCCGGGCGCCATAGCGGATGCCGTCGAAGCGGGCGAGGTTGGCCGAGGCCTCGGCCGGGGCGATGATGTAGTAGGTCGCCGCCGCATACTCGGTGTGGGGCAGCGACACCTCCACGATCTCGGCCCCCAGCGACTCCAACTGCCGCACGGCCGCGCGCACCGACGCCTCCACCTCGGGGTGCATGCCACCGATCATGTACTCCTTGGGCAGCCCGATCCGCAGCCCCTTCAGGGAGCCGGAAAACGCGGCCCGGTAATCGGGGACCGGTTCCTGCATGGAGGTCGAATCCATGGGGTCGTGGCCGCTCAGGACCCCGGTCAGCAGCGCCGCGTCCGTGACGTTCTTGGTGAACGGGCCGATCTGGTCGAGCGAACTGGCGAAGGCGGTGAGGCCGTAGCGGGACACGCGGCCGTAGGTCGGTTTCACGCCCACGACCCCGCACAGCGCGGCCGGTTGGCGGATGGACCCGCCCGTGTCGGAACCCACGCTGGCGAAGCATTCGTGGGCCGCGACGCTGGCTGCGCAGCCGCCCGAGGAACCGCCCGGAATGCGGGTGGTGTCCCACGGGTTGAGCGTGGTGAAGAACGAGGAGTTCTCGGTCGAGCTGCCCATGGCGAACTCGTCGAGATTGAGACGCCCGAAGACGACGGCCCCGGCCTGCTTCAGCCGCTGGACCACCGTGGCGTCGTAGGGCGAGATGAAGTCGCCCAGGATGCGGGATCCGCAGGTCATGGGTTGGCCCCGCTGGGCGATGACATCCTTCAGGCTGATCGGCACCCCCAGCAGCGGGTGGTCGGCCGCGGTCACCGAGCCCGAGGCGCGGAGCCGGTCGGCCGCGTCGGCCTGGGCCAGCGCGTCGGCGGCGTCATGGCTGATGTAGGCTCTGACCTGGGAGTCCACGCGCTGGATCTGCTCGAGGCAGGCCTGGGTGGCTTCGCGGGAAGACACGTCTCCCCGGTGGATCCGGTCGGCGAGTTCAGAAACGGTGATTCGGTGAAGCATCGTCAGGCCTCCATGGAACAATCGATCGGTCCGGCGCGAAAGCGCAAAGGGGACGCGAATTGCGTGAAAGAAACCCGCTCCGACCAGCGAAACAGCGAGGGTAATCCGAACTCTTTCCATGGAAACCATCGAGGCCCTGGTGGCCCTGAACCTGATTCCGGGCGTCGGCCCGATCCGCACGAGGCACCTGTTGGACCACTTCGGCGGTGACCCCGTCGGCATCCTGAGGGCCTCCCAGGCCGAGTTGGACCGGGTGCCCGGCATCGGGAGCGATCTGGCCACGGCCATCGCCCGATGGGAGTCGGAGGTCGATCTGGCCGGTGAGATGCGCCGGATCCGGGAAGCCGGAGTCACCGTGTTGGGGTTCAATCAACCGGAATACCCGGGGTTGCTGAAGCAGATCTACGACCCGCCTCTGGTCCTCTACGTCAAGGGCCGCCTGACCCCTGAAGACTCGCAGGGGGTGGCCCTCGTGGGGTCTCGCCTCACCACCCCCTACGGCCTGGAGGTGGCCCGTAAGCTGGGGTACCAACTGGCCTACACCGGGGTCAGCGTCATCAGCGGCGGAGCCCGGGGTGCCGACACCGCGGCGCATCAGGGAGCCCTGGGGGCCCAAGGGCGCACCGTCGCGGTGCTCGGCACGGGGATCGATCGGGTGTTTCCGGCCGAAAACGGCGAGCTGTTCGAGCGGATTGCCGAGCGGGGAGCCCTGGTCACCCAGTTCCCCTTCGGCCGCTCCGCCGATCGTGGGACCTTTCCCGCGCGGAACCGGATCGTCGCGGGCATGACCCTGGGCACGGTGGTGATCGAGGCCAGTCTGTCGAGCGGCGCCCTCATCACCGCCAATCTGGCCAACGACTACGGACGGCAGGTCTTCGCAGTGCCCGGACGCATCGACAGCCCCCGCAGCAAGGGCACCCACGACCTGATCAAGAAGGGGGCCAAGCTGTGCGAGGGCATCGAAGACATCCTCAGCGAATTCGAGTACCGTTTTCCCGCATCCAACCGCACCCCCGATGATGCGGCGCAGCCACAGTTTCCATCCATCACCCTGACCGGTGCGGAGCAGGCCGTCTGGGATGCCTTGGGTCGCGAGGTTCTGGAGGTCGATCCCATCATCCGGGCCTCCGGCCTGACTCCGAGTTCGGTCCAGGTGGCCTTGTTCAGCCTCGAACTCAAACGGTTGGTTCGTCAGCTGCCCGGGCGACGCTTTCAGCGGGTCTCCTCGGACGGTTGAATGCGAACCCTCCCGAGCCACCCCAAGGTCGTCCCCACGTTGACGACCCGATCGTCCGACTGCTATCAACCTTGAGCCGATGAAGAAACCTGCTGCCGCTCCCCAACCCCGTTATCGCCGCATCCTTCTCAAACTCAGTGGCGAGGCGCTCGGTGGCGGAGCAGGGCAGGGGATCGATCCGGTGTCCGTGCATGACATGGCCTGTCAGGTGGCCGAGGTGCAGAAGTTGGGGGTCGAAGTCGTGATCGTGGTCGGCGGTGGCAACATCTTCCGCGGTCTGCAGGGCAGCGAAAAGGGCATCGAGCGGGCCACGGGCGATTACATGGGCATGCTGGCCACCGTCATCAACGCGCTGGCCCTGCAGGATGCGCTGGAGAAAGAAGGGGTTCCGACCCGCGTCCAGAGCGCCATCAACATGACCCAGATCGCCGAACCGTTCATCCGCCGCCGAGCGGTGCGCCACCTGGAGAAGGGGCGTGTGGTCATCTTCGCCGCGGGCACGGGCAATCCCTACTTCTCGACCGACACGGCCGCCGCGCTGCGCGCCAACGAGATCGGAGCCGAAGTGGTGCTCAAGGCCACCAAGGTCGACGGCATCTACGACAAGGATCCCAAGAAGCACGCCGACGCCAAGCGCTACGATCAGGTCAGCTACACCACCGCCCTCGAAAAGCAGCTCAAGGTCATGGACGCCGCGGCCTTCGCCCTCTGCATGGACAACAAGATGCCCATCATCGTGTTCGACTTCTTCAAGCCCCACAATCTGCGCAACGTGGTTCTGGGCAAGAAGGTCGGCACCCAGGTGGTGGCCTGACCGTCAAAGGTGACCTGAATCCCATCGCGCCAAGCCGCTTCACCCACCCCGTTCCCATCCCCAGAGATCATTCCCATGACCATCGATGAAGTGCTCTTCGACGCCGAAGAGAAGATGCTGAAGACCGAGGACCACGTCCTGAACCAGTTCGCCGGAGTCCGCACCGGCAAGGCGACCCCGTCGCTCATCGAGAACGTGATGGTGGAGGCCTATGGCTCCAACATGCGCCTCAAGGAGTTGGCCACCATCACCGCCCCCGAGGCCCGCATGCTCATGGTGCAACCCTTCGATCAGGCCAACATGAAGGCCGTCGAGAAGGGGATCCAGGCCTCGGGCCTCGGGCTCAACCCCGCCTCGCAAGGTCGCTTCATCCGCATCGTGTTGCCCGATCTGAGCGCCGAGCGCCGTCAGGAATTCGTCAAGATCTGCAAGCGCATCTCCGAAGAGGGGCGTGTGGCCATCCGCAACGAGCGGCGCCAGGCCATCGAATTGCTCAAGAAGACCAAGAGCGACGGGGGGGTGTCCGAAGACGCGATCAAGACCGCCGAGGCCGACGTCCAGAAATTGACCGATTCCTTCATCGCCAAGGTGGATCAGCATCTGGCGGTCAAGGAGAAGGAAATCCTGACGGTCTGATCGGTCGGCACCGGGCATTCGCCCTGCGGGCAGCGGTCGTGGTGGGGAGGGCTAATACTGCGGATAAACTCCGGGCAAAACCCCGATTGACATCGTCGGGGAGCAGGCGTAGCGATTGTCACAACAACTCCCCGCTCGAACCGTTCGGCTGCCCACCCCATGTCCTTGCCCCGTATCTCAGAGACGGAATGGGAGATCATGCGGATTGTCTGGAAAGGACAACCGGTGACCTCGGCCGAGGTCATTGAACGCCTCCAGAAGGACGACGCCACCTGGAGGGCGGTCACCGCCAAGACCCTGTTGAACCGGTTGGTCCGAAAAGGGGCCCTGTGCTACGAGACGCTCGGGCGGGTCTATCATTACAGCGCGAAGGTTTCCGAAGCGGAGTGCGTCGCGGCGGCCACCCGATCTTTCCTCGACCGGGTCTTCGGGGGGTCCCTCACCGGGATGATGGCCCACTACGTCGAGAGCCGGGAGCTCTCGAAAGCCCAACTCAGCGAGTTGCGGAAGCTGCTCGAATCCGAATCCGGAAAATAGGCAAGCAACCTGCTAGGCGTGTCGGAGATGTTCTGACATGAGCCCGGAGGTCGTTCGCAATCTGGGGTGGGATTTGATCAGCGGTTCGGCCCATGCGGCTGTGCTGGGATTGCTCGTGCTCAGTGTCCGCAGTCTCCTGCGGCGGCATCTGTCGCCCGACTGGCGGATGGCGCTGGGCGCCTTGGTGCTGGTGCGGTTGGTGTGGCCTTGGCAGGTCGCCACTCCGGTCAGTCTCTTCAACGTCACCGCCTCCTGGTTGCCCCCGATCAACGCCGGTTCGTTTCCCATCGAAGGCTGGCGTTGGGTCATCGGCATCTGGATCACCGGGTTCGCGATCCGATCGGGGCTGTGCCTGGCCGATGCACGGCGGGTGCATCGCTGGATCCAGGGTTCCCGATCGGCCGACGCCCGATTGACTTCGCTCTGGAACGATACCCTGCGTGCCGGTCCGGAGTCCCTGCGCGGGGTCCCCATCCGACAGTCTCCCGAGGTCGCCAATCCCTGTGTGGCCGGGGTGTTCCGACCTTGTCTGCTGGTGCCTTCGGATCTGGGGCACCGATTCTCCCCCGAGGAGATCCGACCGATGTTCCTGCACGAGATGGCCCACCTGCGCCGCCGGGATCTCTGGCTCAACTGGATCCTGGAACTGGTCCGGATGGTCCATTGGTTCAATCCGGTGATCGGACACGTGCTGCGACGTTGGCGTGAAGATCGCGAAGAAGCGTGTGATGTTCACGCATTGTCGGCCGGATCGACCGACCGGCTCCTGTACGGTCGGATTCTGCTGAAGTGCCTCGGGGCCGGGAGCACCGCCGAAGCGGGCCTCTCGGCCGTCTCGTGGAGCGGCGGATCCTCGGCGGCCCCCCACAGCCTGGTGCATCGGATCCGGTCGATCGCCCGCTTCAGGCCCGAGCGTCGCACCTGGATCGTCGGTGTGTGCACCCTGCTGTCGGTGGGATTGATCGGCTTGACCGACCCGGAACCGCTGCCGCCACGGCGCATCTGGTTGCTGAAACCGGAGACCCTGTCGCGAGTTCTGCCGGCCGATTGGGTCAAGCCGGCTGTCTGAGCCGCGATCGCCCGGCTTCCCTGCCGACTCATGTCGGCCTCGTTTTGGCCTTGTTTTGGCCGGAGTGACTCGGGTCGGGTCAGCGCGTCTCCGGCGGCAGTCGCAGGGCGCTGTCGAGGGCCCGGATCTCGGGCAAGGTCTTCGATTCCACGCCGCCTCCGAGTCGGGCCAGGCGTTCCCCGCTGGGCCGCACCATGCGCTCGTAGCTGCCCACCGCGTCGTCGTACGCCTTGGTGGCCTTGCCCAATCCGTCGCGGATCCTCTCGAAATGCTCCACGAACCGGTTCACCCGCTCATACAGGGTCTGGGCCGCCTCGGCGATCTGCTGCGCGTTCTGGGATTGTTCGTGGACCTGCCAACTGACGGCCACGCTCCGCAACAGGGCGATGAGCGAAGCCGGGGTGGCCAGGAGGATGTGCCGTTCGGCCGCCCACACGATGAGGTCGCGGTCGCCCTCGAGCGCGGCACTGAAGAGGGATTCGGCCGGCACGAACAACACCACGTGGTCGAGCGCCTTGTTGAATTGGGCCGGGTAATCGCGGTCGGCCAGCGCCTTGATTGTCGTCTTCATCTTGGCGGCGTGGTCGGCCAGCGCGGCGCTGCGGCGGCCCTCCTCCTCCGAATCCAGGGCGGCCAGGAATTCGAGGTCGGGCACCTTCGAGTCGACGATGATCACCCGATCGCCCGGAAGGCGGACGATCAGGTCGGGCTTCGAATCGCCTTCGCGCACCTGCTCGACGAAATCGCAGTGGGCGCTCATGCCGGAGGCCTCCACCACCCGGCGCAGGGTCTCCTCGCCCCAACGCCCTCGGGCCTGGTTGGAGGACAGCACGGCGCGGAGCCGGTGGGTCTCGCTCGACAGCGTCTGGCTGTGGGTGGAGAGCTGTTCGACCTGCCGGCGGACCTCGCCCAACGTGGTGGATTGCAGGGTTTCGCTCTGCTGCAGCCGGGTCTGGTAGGCCTTGAGCTGCTCTTCCAGCGGCTTGACGAGCGATTCGATGCGTTGTTCGCGCAGGGACAGGTCGCCCTTGGCCGACTCCTGGAACCGGGTGAAGGTTTCGTTGGCCAGCCTGAGGAACTCCGGCCCGTTCTGCTTCAGGGCCTCCGCGCTCAGGCCGGCGAAGGTTTCCTTCAGGTCGGCCAGGGCCTTGTCGTGGGAGGCCCGAAGATCCGCGATCGATTGGGCGTGGTGGTCACGCAGGCTGCGCTCCGCCTCCTGTTGGACCCGCTGTTGGTCGGCGAGGCTGGCCCGGGCCGCGGTGTTCTCGGCGGTGGCGGTCGCCAGGCGGGTTTGGAGTTGGCTCAATTCGGTGCGCACGCCGGCCATCTCGGCCTCCCGTTGGCGTCCGGCTTCGATGGCTTCGAGCGCCTGACGCTGTGCGGCCTCCCGGGCCGCCTCGGCCGCCGCCGCGGCGGCCTGGGCGGTGGCGGCCCGGCTCTGCCACTCGCGGGACTCGGTTTCCCGCCGCTGGGCCTGCTGGCGCAGTTCCTCTTCGAGTGCCGAGGCGCCCACCGGGGCCGTTGGCGATCCACGGCGCAGGCCTCGCAGGATCCAACCCATCGCCAGTCCCAGCAACACGCCCATCACCAGAGTCACGATGCGATCGGTCGAAGTCACCCGACCAGTGACCCAAAACCCGGCCTTCCGACGCAATGCCTATGTTGGGCCTTCCGGCCTGCTTCCGGGTCGGCCGGCGGTTCGGGTTCTGCAGAAACAGCAATGTTGACCTATCGGGATCAAACCCACCGCTCGGATGGGGGCTTCGAGGGGGCTCCCTCGGAAAACGTCGCAACGTCAGGGCAGGGTGGCTGCCAATGGCGAGGTCCGCAGCGGTACCGCATTCTCACTGGCGTCGGGGGAATCCATGACCCATCGGATGCGTGGAACCCCTTCGACCCTGTCCAGCCATGAAACACGCGACCCGCTCCTTGTTGTCTCCCACGTCCAGCACTCGGCTGAGTTCGTCGACGGTTCCCAAACCGGTTCCGGTCCGGTTCGAGTTCCGGGATCCCACCGCGCTCTCGGTGGCCGTGGCGGGCTCATTCAACGGGTGGAACCCCAAAAAGCACATCCTCCATCATGATGGGGACGGGCTCTGGGTCCACGACACGAAGCTCTCCCCGGGACAACACGAGTATTGCCTGGTGGTCGATGGTCGCTGGATGCCCGACCCGGTGGCCCACGAGTCCCGTCCCAATCCCTTTGGAGGACGCAATTCGGTCCTCTCCGTGCCGTCCTCCCGGAACGGAATCGCTTCACCGTCCTTGAAACTTTGATCTCCCGGAATCTCAACCCTCCGGATCCCAGAAAGACCCAACACCATGGAAAAAAGCACACAGGATATCGGTCACGAGATGACTCGATTGGCTGAAGACGCCCGCGCCTTGATCGCCGCGACCGCCGATGTCGCGGGCGATCGGGTCGGTGAGGCCCGCAGACGCTTGGCGCAGGCGCTCGAAAACGGCGAGGAGCTCTACCACCGGGCCCGGGATCGGGCCATCGCGGGGGCCAAGGTCACCGACGCGGCCATCCACCAGCATCCCTATCAGGCCATCGTGGTCGGTGTGGGAGTCGGTGCCCTGCTGGGCTATTTCATGGCCCGCAAATCCGACCGCAACGGCGGCTGAAGCCCATGGATACCGCCAACGATGCCGGCTCGCACTGGGCCCCGGTGCTCAAACGGTTCTGCCGTCGATTGCTTGCGATCGGCGAGAATCGCTTGGAGCTGCTCTCGGTCGAGGTCCAGGAGGGACGGGATCGGTTGATCCAGGATTTCCTGTTGGCCTTGGCCGTCGCCGGGTTCTCGATGATCGCGTTGATGGCCGGATCCGCGGCCCTGGTCGTCTGGCTCTGGAACTCCTCCGCGTTGGCCGTCCTCCTGAGTCTCATGACCGTCTATGGGGCGGTTGGGGTGGGGCTCCTCCTCCACCTCAACCGCCGACTGAGGGCTTGGCAGGCGCTCAGCGCGTCCGTCGATCAACTGCGCAAGGATCGTCACTGTCTGGACCGCCTCATCCCATGAATCCCTTGGAGATTCGCAAGCGACTGCTTGTCGCCGAGAGTGATCTGCTCCGGGTCCGATTGTCGGAGGATTTCGAATCGCTCCGGTCGGTCTGGGAACAGTCGGGAATCCGAGGTCGATTCTGGAGCGATTGGGTCGCGTCGTTGGCGGCCATGATCACCGGACTCGGCTCGTTGCGCTCCGGGACCCCATCGGATCCCGTGCGTCCCCGTTCCTGGGTGTCGCGGTGGGTACAGGCAGCCGGTCTCCTGTCCTCAGTGTGGCTGGCCTGGAAGCGGGCCCGCGGGGGGCGCCACCCATGAGATGCCTTTGTCTCCGTCTCCGCCGATGCGGAGTCCCTTTTCGAGTTTCCGCTCCAACACCGATCGATCACCCATGAGAACCGAACCGCTCTACAACAAGCCCCGCCCTCCCCACGCCATCGAGAAACCTCCGGAAGCCAAGCCCAAACCCAAGGCGACCTCCCGGGCCAAACTCGGATCCCGCGATTTGAGGGAGGATCGGGGAACCCGTCAGATCAAAAACACCCAGCGCCCCGGCGGCCCCCACCCGGGTGCTCATCCGAGCCCCAGCCCCGGGTTGTAACCTAGGCGTGGCCTTCTGGTGCGGGAGGCAGGAGGCGACTCACGGCGAGGGGGGGCGATCCTCTGCCCGCACCGGAAGGCTGCTCGCCCCGAGCCGTGTGATGAGCCGGGTCCATTGAGTGGGTCCTTATGAGCTTGGACTCGGGGCGGCGATGCGATACCTCTTGCCGGACATCCTCGTCGACAGCCCATGAAAACCCTTTCGTGTTCCCTTTTCAGCCCGGTTCGCCGTCCGAGCCGTTCCGGATTCACCCTCATCGAGTTGTTGGTGGTCATCGCCATCATCGCCATTCTGGCGGGCATGCTCTTGCCGGCTCTGGCCAAGGCCAAAGCCAAGGCCACCGGAGCCGCCTGTGCCAGCAACCAGAAGCAATTGATTCTGGCCTGGAACATGTACTCGATGGACAACAACGACTTCCTCGCCCCGACCGAGGGGTGGAGGAACAAGGCGGGTGCCTCGGTGCCGCTCACCGGCGGCGGCTATTGGCAGGGGCCGGTGCCGGACATCGCCAATGGCATCACTCTGGAAGAAGCCCTCAGGCGCGTTCAGAAGGGTATGACCAATTCCCCGATGTGGGAGTACTGCACGGCCTTCGGTGCCTATCACTGTCCGGGTGATCTCCGTTCCAAGCGCCGTCCGGGCACCGGTTGGGCCTACGACAGCTACTCCAAGGCCAACGGCATGAACGGCATCCTCGGCTGGGAAGCTTCCCAGCCTCCTTACCTCAAGGCCTCCGAGGTCAATTCTCCGTCGCAGTCCTTCGTGTTCATCGAGGAGTCCGATCCGCGCAATTCCAACCTGGGCACCTGGGTGCTGAGCACCGATTCACGGGGTTGGATCGACCCGTTCGCCGTGTTCCACGGCAACTTCAGCACCTTCTCCTTCCAGGATGGTCACTACGAAGGTCATCGCTGGGTCGAGGCCAGGACCATCAAGGCGGCCAAGGATTCGGCGGTTGGCATCTCCAGCTTCAACTGGAGCGGCGGCGGCCCCAACAACCCCGACTTCCGTTGGGTGTGGAACAACTACCGCCATCGGAGCTGGAAGGAACTCTGATCCTCGCCTCACCACCCGGTGATCGAGTCGGGGTTGCAACGATGCTCCCAGGAACGCGTCTCGAGACCGGTCGAGGTGAAGATCGATTGCGTGGCCGGGCCAACCGGCCCGCCTGATCCGGAAACCTCGCGCGGTCGGTTCACCGGAGCCTGCCCGAGGGATCTCCCGAGGGGGCTCAGGACAGCGGCCCCGGTCGG
Source organism: Verrucomicrobiales bacterium (assembly GCA_027490985.1). Lineage (GTDB taxonomy): Bacteria > Verrucomicrobiota > Verrucomicrobiia > Limisphaerales > UBA9464 > SXXZ01. The sequence continues at coordinate 3,169 of JAIXXC010000100.1, read as the reverse complement.
ATTCAGTCGGCACCGGAAGCCTCGTGTCTCCGGCACAAGCACGCCCCTGGGATGCCAACGCACCTGGGGGCTGCCGCATCCGGGTCGGTTGACACAGGCCCGCTTTCCCGGGGCGCTTCTGGACCGGGTTCGACAGCATGAGTGATTTTGAATTCCGCTTCGGAGGGATCGCCCGGCTCTACGGGACGGCCGCGCTGACGCGTTTCCGGGCCGCCCACGTGATGGTGGTCGGCATCGGAGGCGTGGGTTCGTGGGTGGTGGAGGCGTTGGCCCGCTCCGGACTCGGTCGTCTCACGCTGGTGGACCTCGATGACGTGTGTGTCAGCAACATCAATCGGCAGTTGCACGCCTTGGACACCACCGTGGGGCAACCCAAGGTCCAGATCATGGCCGAGCGGGTCAGGGCCATCTCTCCGGAGGCGCGGGTGGACGCGCGGGTGGAGTTCTTCACCGCCGACACGGCGTCGCGCCTGCTGGGGTTGGAGGCCGGTTCGAGCTCCGAAGACCGTCCCGACTTCGTGGTGGATGCGATCGACTCCATGGCCAACAAGGTCCGGCTCATCGCGCTCTGCCATGGAGCGGGGATTCCCTTGGTGGTCTGCGGTGGCGCCGGCGGACGGCGTGATCCGACGGCCGTGCGGGTGGCCGACCTGGCCGCGGTGACGCACGACCGGTTGCTGAGCGAAGTGCGCAAACGCCTTCGTCGGGAACACGGGTTTTCGAGGACTTCCAAGAAGCTCCGGGTGGACTGCGTCCATTCGGCCGAGGCCCCCGTGTTTCCCGACCGCGACGGCACCGTCTGCGCCACTCGCACCTCGGACGAGGGAACCCCGTTGCGACTCAACTGCGACTCGGGCTTCGGTTCGGCCACCCAGGTCACGGGAACCTTCGGTTTCGTCGCCGCCTCACGCGTGTTGGCCCGGTTGGCCGCGGCCGGTCAGCCGGAATAAGCGGTTCTCGCCATGCGGCCTGGCTTGCCGATCCCCGGGGCTCGTGGGCGGATGGGTCGCTCTGGACGGGGGTGAAACCTCAGCCCGACCGGGGGCGTCTCGTATTGCGTTGCCAAGCCCTGTGTCCGCCCGTTTCATGACGCCCATGCCTGCACGGTTCCGGTGCCTCACGGCCCGATTCAGTCCGGTCCTGATCGCTCTGATGCTGCAATGCGTTTCCTGGATCCGGATCCGGGCCGAGAATCGGGTCGATTACCGCTACGAGGACTACGTCGAGGACAACGACCGCATCCACATCCGCACCCATGCCGTCTACGCCGAGCAGGCCCTCAACGCCAAGGCGGTGGTGAAGGGCAACTTCGTCTACGACGGCATCTCGGGCGCGACTCCCACCGGAGCCGCTGCCGCCCCGGGAACCGATCGACTGCCGGTCCAGAACTTCCAGGACATCCGTCGAGCCGGATCGGTTGAGCTCGACCTGACGGCCGGTCGGTTCATCACACGGCCTCAGATCGCGTACAGCGAAGAGAGTGATTACCGCTCCGTCGGCCTGTCGCTGAATGAGAGCATCGAGTTCAACCAGAAGAACACGATCCTCAACCTGGGGGTGTCCCGGAATTTCGACCAGGTGACCGGCTTCTGGTTGGCCAACAAGACCCTTTGGAAAGACAAGGACACCTGGGACGGCCTGCTGGGTGTGACTCAATTGCTGGGCCCCAAGACCTACCTGACGGCCAACTTCAGCGTCGGGTTCGCCGATGGGTACCTCACCGATCCCTACAAAGGAGTCCATTTCCGTTACGACTTCCCGGTCGACGGCTACAATGCCGACCCGTCGGCGGCGGTGGGCGAACGCCGTCCGGACCAGCGCATCAAGCAGGTGGGTTATCTGGGGATCACCCACTTCGTCAGCGCACTCAACGGCAGCGTCGATGCCAACTACCGTCTGCATCACGATGACTGGGGCATCTGGGCCAACACCGCCGCCGTCCAATGGAATCAGAAGGTCGGCGAGAAGCTCGTGATCTCCCCGTTGCTGAGATACCATGTCCAATCGGCCGCCGACTTCTATGCGCCCGTGTTCAACGGCACCCTGGTCGATCCCAATGGCGTGAATGCCGCCCTGCAGTCCGACGGCAGCCTGCTCTTCGAGGGCGATGCGGGATATCCGGGCACCGGGTCGGTGTTTTCCGTGCCGGCGTGGCCCAACTACTACTCGGCCGACTACCGGTTGAGCCAGATGGAGACTTGGACGGTCGGGGTCGGGATTCACTGGCAGGTCCACGAGCACGTGTCGGTGGATCTGGCCTACAAGCGCTACCTCATGAACGGCCTCGATGGCGTCACCTTGCAATCGGCCTACCCCCAGGCCCACGTCTACACGATGGGCCTCGGTTTCCAATGGTGAGCGCCCCCGCTCCATCCCGTGCGTCGGTGCCTTCGGGCGTGGTCCAGGGCGATGCCGCCGCCGTACAACTTCGGATCCGGGAATCGTGTCGGGAATCCCGGACCGACGGGGGGCGTGAGCTGCGCTTCAACGCCCTGGGGACGGTCTGCCGCTGGGTGACGGTGGGTTCGACCGAGGCATTCCGTCGCTTCGATCACGAGGCCTTGGCTTGGATCTCGGCCTTCGAGGCCAAGTACTCCCGATTCCTGCCCGACAGTTGGATCTCCCGTCTCAACGAGTCGGCCGGGGGTGAGGCTCTGGCTTCCGACCCCGAGATCGACCGCCTCTTGGGCCTGTGCCACGAAATGCATTTCCTGACGCGGGGTGTCTTCGATCCCACGGCCCTGCCGCTCATCCGATTGTGGGACTGGCGTCGGGCCCAGGTGCCCACCGATTCGGAGATCGAATCGGCCCGTCAGCGCGTGGGGTGGCGCAAAGTCCAGCGCAGGCCCGGCGCGGTGCGCCTGAGTGAACCCGGCATGGCGCTCGACCTGGGGGGCATGGGCAAGGAATACGCCGTGGATCAGGTGGCCTTGTTGGCCCGTCAGTGCGGACTCACCGGTGTTCTGGTGGACTTCGGAGCCGATATCCGGGTCGTCGGCTTGCCGGCCGATGGTCGCCCCGGTTGGCATCTCGGGCTCGAAGATCCCGACCAGCCCGGTCGGGCCTGGTGTGGTCTGGCGGTCCGCGATGCGGCCGTGGCCACGTCGGGCGACTACCATCGGGGGTTCACCGCCGCCGGCCAGCGCTGGGGCCACATCCTCGACCCACG
>JAIXXC010000346.1 GCA_027490985.1 Verrucomicrobiales bacterium | reverse complement strand
GGACGGTTCCGACATCGCCCGCAAGGCGGCACCGAGTTGGTAAATCGCGCCGCCCTCCAGTCCGTAGCGCGTGATGAGCAGTTCCCCGACCGCCAGCGTGTCACCCGCACGAACATGAATGTTTTTCAGCGGCTTGCCTTCGGCCCGAGCCAATACGTCCGCCGGCCAGTCGTGTTCCCAACCGCAGTTTGCCGGTGCCAGCGGATGCACCGTGAGCCCCATCGATTTCAACAAACCGATCCAGGCTCCGTCGGATCCCGTTTCGGGCCATGACCCACCTCCCAAAGCGAGGATGACCGCATCGGCCGTGGCCGTGGCTCCATGAGCGAAACCCAGTTGGAAACCGCCTTCACGGACGCCCCGTCCGCCGACGGCCTCGGGATGATCGCTTTGAACTGCCGCGCCTGCCGCCAATGGCTTCAACGCCACCAGGCGATGATTCATCTCGAAATCCACGCCGAGGCCCCGCAATCGAGCCACCCAGCGGCGTAACAACGGAGCGGCCTTCATCTCCACGGGATAAACCCGGCCACTGGTGGCCTGAAAGGTTTCCACGCCCAATCCCGCAGCCCATTGGCGCAACGCACCCGGATCAAAATCGGCGAGCCGTTTCGGCCAAAAATCAGCCGGCTGACCCGGTCCCGAGTAACGCGTTTGGAAGCGCTCAATGGCCTCTCCATGGGTGATATTTAGTCCACCCTTCCCAGCCACCAGGAACTTCCGCCCCACGGAGGCCTTGGCCTCGTACAGCGTCACCCGCAATCCCACCGATGCTGCGACCTCCGCAGCACGCAACCCCGCCGGCCCACCGCCGATCACGGCGACAGACAAGGGAACGGGCGAAACGAGGGACTTCATCTTGAACAGGACCCGGTGGTGTCGAAACCGGGGCAAACAGGGTGAGCAGCCCTCTGAAATCCACCACCACAATCGATGCGGCCATCCCTAACCCAGTGAATACCCCTCTCCGAGGGGCTCCGATTGGCGGTTCTGGGACTCCATCGCATCGATCTCTTGGAAAACCCGCTGCTCCACTTCGTGGAGGTGACCGACGCCGACCACCGAGCGGCCATCCAGTGGCTGCGGCAGCATTCGGACGAGTCGTATCCCTTCTGCGACGCGATTTAGTTCGTCGCGATGCGCCGATTGGGGGTGAAACGAGTCGCCGCCTTCGATGACCACTTCCGGCAGATCGGTGGGTTCGAGGTTCTGGGGTGATCCGAGAGTCCACGACCCGTTCGAAACCCGGCGACCAGAGTCTTGGCTAGTCAAAATCCCGAGCATCTTGACTGCAATTTCAAAGAGCATCATGATGCTTCAATGCGGACCACGGTGACATTGGATCGGGATGTCGAGCGGATGCTCCAAGAAGCCATTCATCGTTCTCGCCGCAGCTTCAAAGAGACACTCAACGCCGCCATACGGGCCGGGTTGAGCCAGAAGAACCCCAAGGCCGTGAGTCGCCCCTTCGTCGTCCAGGCTCGACCGCTCGGACTCCGTGCCGGGTTGGATCCGGCGGGCTTCAACCAGTTGGCCGACGATCTGGAACTGGAAGCCTCTCTGGCAAAGGCCCGGAGCAAAAAAACCAGTGATCATTCCTGACATCAATCTGCTGGTTTACGCCTACGACTCCCATTCCCCGTTCCATACCTCGGCGGTGGACTGGTGGCAGTCCTGCCTGAGTGGCACTGAACCCATCGGCCTGCCCCATGTGGTGACCTTCGGATTTGTCCGTATCGTCACCAACCCGCGAGTCTTCTTGAATCCCATGACGCCGGCGGAGGCCGCCGGTCATGTACGAGCGTGGTTGGGGCAACCGCCGGTGCAGGTCATTGTTGCTGGCCACGAGCATCTGGGCCAAACCCTCGATCTTCTGGTGGCTTTGGGCACCGCGGGCAACTGGTTGAGTGATGCTCAAATGGCGGCGCTGGCGCTGGACCAGGGTGCGGTGCTCCACACGGCCGATACCGATTTTGCGCGGTTCCCCGGGTTACGGTGGTTCAATCCCATCACCGGCACCGGCAGCACGAACCGGCGCCGAACCCGGTCGGCGTAGAGGTGCGCTTTCGGAAACGTCGTCCAATAGTGATACTTGGTCATTGGGACCCTCGCCGTCGGAAGGTCCCTGGATCCGGTGCCCCCTGAGAACGGACCCATCCCTCCCGATCCCTGACGTTCCCGCTATCCCGCGGCAATGACCTCGCGCACCACGTTGCCGTAGACGTCGGTGAGCCGGAAATCGCGGCCGGCATGACGGAAGGTGAGCCGTTCGTGGTCGAAGCCCAAAAGCCGAAGCATCGTCGCGTGCAAATCGTGGACCGAAACCGGGTTCTCGACGGCGCGGAACCCGAAGTCATCGGTCGCTCCATGGATGGTTCCACCCTTGATGCCGCCGCCGGCCATCCAGAGCGAGAAACCCCAATGATTGTGGTCCCGCCCTTGCGCCGCTCCCGATCCGTTTTGCCCCATCTCCACCGACGGCGTTCTCCCGAACTCCCCGGTGCACAAGATGAGGGTGCTCTCCAGCATGCCGCGCTGCTTCAGATCCGTGATCAAAGCCCCAAGGCCCTGATCGCATTCCTGGGCGACCTTGCGATGCTCTTCGCGGATGTTCGAATGACTGTCCCACGGCTGCAAATTGCCATGCCACGTCTGCACGAAGCGCACCCCGCGTTCGACGAGGCGGCGGGCGATGAGCAACTGCCGATTCTGAGGCCCCTCTCCGTAGGCCTTCCGGATATGCGCCGGTTCCTGATCCACATCGAAGGCGTCGGTCGCCTCCATTTGCATCCGATAGGCCAGTTCGAAGGAGCGGATCCGCGACTCCAAGGCCGCCTCGCCCGGACGGGATGCCAAGTGGTCGGCATTGAGTTCCCGCAACAGATCGAACTGCCGCTGTTGGTCTTGAGGTCCGAGGCGTGCGTTGCGGATGTGGTCGATCAACTTCCGGGGATCGGCTTGTGACGTATCCACGTGGGTTCCCTGATACGAACCTGGCAGGAAGGCCGAACGCCAATTGGCCGCGCCACCGACCGGCATGCCACCCGGACACAAGGCGACGAAGGCCGGCAGATTCTGGTTCTCGGACCCCATGCCCCAGGTCAACCACGAGCCGAAACTCGGACGCACCAGCCGCTGGTCTCCGGTGTTCATGAGCATCAGTGACAACTCATGGCTCGGCAGTTC
>JAIXXC010000043.1 GCA_027490985.1 Verrucomicrobiales bacterium | reverse complement strand
TGGGGCTCGTCGCCGTTGGCCAGCAGCAGCCCGTTCCGGGGGATCAGGTGGATGAACCGGCGGAAGCTGAGCTGGATGTCGGCCAGCGTCGGGAAGATGTCGGCGTGGTCGAACTCGAGATTGTTCAGAATAGCCACCTCGGGCAGGTAGTGGACGAACTTGGAACGCTTGTCGAAGAAGGCCGTGTCGTATTCGTCACCCTCGATCACGAACCATTCGGAGTCGGTGAATCGAGCCCCCTGCCCCAGATTGCGGGGAATGCCGCCGATGAGGAACGACGGATTGAGGCCCGCGCTTTCCAGCACCCAGGCCAGGAGCGAGGCGGTGGTGGTCTTGCCGTGGGTGCCGGTCACCACCAGCGAACGCCGCCCCCGGATGAAGAACTCCTTGAGCAGTTCGGGCAGCGAGCAGTAGCGCAGCTTGCGTTCCAACACCGCCTCGGCCTCGGGATTGCCCCGGGAAATGGCATTGCCGACGACCACCAGATCGGGCTTGTGGGCCAGGTTGACCTCGGCATAACCCGCCATCACCCGGATGCCCCGCTCGGCCAGGAAGGTGGACATCGGCGGATAGATCACATCCTGGTCGGAGCCGGTGACCTGGTAGCCGAGTTCGTGCATGGCCACCGCCGCGCTGGCCATGGCGGTGCCCCCGATCCCGATGAAATGAACGCTTCGAAGATTCCCGAACACGGATCCATGTTAGGGACAGGCTCCCCGAAGCCCAAGCCTCAAACCCTCAAGCCCTCAAACCCGCCTTGTCGGGCAGGCCACGCGGCCTGCCGCCGGCGACCGGAATAATCACTTTGCGCGATGAAGTTCCCATCGCATCCTTGACCGCATGTCAGTGAGCCAAGCGCCGCTCCGACCTGCGGACGGCGCCTTGGGAAAGCCGGCCTTTCCCACCCATCCCGATCTCGACGCTGCGATCACCCGATCCCAGAGCTACCTGCTGTCGGAGCAGAAGCCCGAAGGCTATTGGGTGGGCGAATTGATGGTCGATGTGACGCTGGTCGCCGACATGGTGGCCTTCTACCACTGGTGGGGGAAGGTGGACACGGGTTGGCAACGCAAGGCCGTCCACCACATCTTCGACAAGCAGCTCCCCGACGGCGGCTGGAACATCTATCCGCACGGCCCGGCCGAGGTGAACGCGACGGTCAAGGCCTACCTCGCCTTGAAGCTGGCCGGCATCCCCACCACCGATCCGCGCATGCTCCGCGCCCGGGAGATGGCCCGCTCCCTGGGAGGCGTGCCGCGGATGAACACCTTCTCCAAGCTCTACCTGGCCCTCATCGGCCTGGTGGAGTGGAGCCACGTGCCCACCATTCCGTGCGAGGTGCTCCTCATCGGCAAATGGTTCCACGTGCACTTCTGGGAGATGAGCAACTGGTCGCGGGCCATGATCATCCCGCTGGCCATCATCAACCATTTCCGGCCGACCCGGAAGCTGGCGGTGGACCTCGATGAGCTCTTCCCCAATGGCAAATGGGAGCTCGATGAAACCCTGCGCCCCCGCTACTTCGACTTTTCGCTGCGGAACATCTTCCTGTGGCTCGACCGGCTCCACAAATTCGCCGAATGGGTGAGCCGTCAGGGCCTGCATCCGTTCCGCGAGCGGGCCCTCAAACGGGCCGAGACGTGGATGCTCGAGCGCTTCGAGGGCAGCGACGGCCTGGCCGCGATCTTCCCGGCGATGCTCAATGCGCTCATCGCACTCATCGCCCTGGGCTACCCCGACGACCACCCGCAGGTGGTCCGGGCCCATCACGAGCTCCAGAAGCTCATGCACTTCACGGAAGACTCCGTGCGCATCGAGCCGTGTTTCTCACCGGTGTGGGACAGCGCCATCGTGGCCATCTGCCTGCGCGAGTCGGGTGTCCCGGCCCATCACCCCCGGATGAAGCGCGCGGCCGAATGGCTGATGGACAAGGAGATCCGCTTCCGCGGCGACTGGATTCACAAGAACCCCGCCGACGTCGAGGCCTCCGGCTGGGTGTTCGAGTACGCCAACCAGTGGAATCCCGACGTGGACGACACGGCCATGGTCATCCTCGCCCTGCGGCTCATCCCGACCGACGATCCGAAACGGCGCGACGAGTGTCGCGCCCGGGCGCTGCGTTGGATGATGACCTTCCAGTGCCGCGACGGCGGCTGGGCGGCCTTCGACAAGGACTGCACCAAGTCCATCCTCGAGAAGGTGCCCTTCGCCGACCACAACGCCATGCTCGATCCCGAGTGCGCCGACATCACCGCGCGCATCCTCGAGTTGCTGGGCTACGAGGGTTGGGAGCGCCACTGCCCGCAGGTGCAGCGCGCCATCACCTACCTGAAGGGCCAGCAGGAAGCCGACGGTTCCTGGTACGGCCGCTGGGGCGTGAACTACATCTACGGCACCTGGCAGGTGCTGCGGGGCATGAAGGCCATGGGCTGGGACATGACCGAACCCTGGCTGAAACGCGGGGCCGACTGGCTGCGCAGCGTGCAATTGCCCGACGGAGGCTGGGGCGAACGTTGCAACACCTACGACGACCCGATCTTCAAGGGAGCCGGGCCGGCCACCGCCTCGCAGACGGCCTGGGCTGTCATGGGCCTCTGCGCCCTGGGCGACCCTTCCGACCCGGCCATCCACCGGGGTATCGACTGGTTGATCCGCAACCACAACCCAGACGGTTCGTGGACCGAAGACGAGATCACCGGAACCGGCTTCCCCTGCGTGTTCTACCTCAAGTACGACATGTACCGGAACGCCTGGCCGCTGCTGGCCCTGGCCACCTACCGCAAGCTCTGTCGGGGCGAGACCCCGGGCCAGACCCCCTGAACCGGCCCGGATGCGCGAGACTTCGGTTTCTTGACGCTCCGGCCGCCAAACCGCAATTCTCACACGAAACGCCGCTTTCTCCCAAGCAAACCCGTCCATGAGCACCCCTCACAACCTGTTCAATACCCTCCAGTCCTTCGACCTGGGCAATGGCCGAACCGGCCAGTTCTACAGCCTTCCCGCCCTTGAAAAGGCCGGCGTGGGACCGATTTCCAAGCTCCCGGTCTCGGTGCGACTGGTGTTGGAGAGCGTGCTGCGCAACTGCGACGGACTGAAGGTCCAGGAAGCCAACGTCCGTGAGCTGGCCAACTGGAAGGCCACCGAATCCCGGACCGCCGAGATCCCCTTCGTGGTGGCACGCATCGTCCTGCAGGACTTCACCGGTGTGCCGCTCCTGGTCGACCTGGCTGCCATGCGCTCGGCCGTGGCCAAGCTGGGCAAGAATCCCAAGATCATCGAGCCCCTGGTGCCGGTCGACCTGGTGGTCGACCACTCCGTGCAGGTCGACTTCGCCGGCTCCGGTGACTCGCTGCAGAAGAACCTGGACCTGGAGTTCACGCGCAACCGCGAGCGCTACCAGTTCCTCAAGTGGGGCATGCAGGCCTTCGACACCTTCAAGGTCGTGCCCCCGGGCATCGGCATCGTGCACCAGGTCAACCTGGAGTACCTGGCCAAGGGCGTCCTGAGCGCCGGTGGCGTGTACTATCCCGACACGCTGGTGGGCACCGATTCCCACACCACCATGATCAATGGTCTGGGCATCGTCGGCTGGGGCGTGGGCGGTATCGAGGCCGAGGCCGGCATGCTGGGCCAGCCCGTGTACTTCCTGACCCCCGATGTCGTGGGCGTGCACCTGACCGGTGCCATCCGCGAGGGCGTCACCGCCACCGACGTGGCCCTCACGGTCACCCAGATGCTGCGCAAGGCCAAGGTCGTCGGCAAATTCGTGGAGTTTTTCGGCCCCGGAGCCGCGGCCCTGCCGCTGGTGGACCGCGCCACCATCGCCAACATGGCCCCCGAATACGGCGCGACCATGGGCTTCTTCCCCATCGACGAGGAGTGCACGAACTACCTCCGCGCCACCGGCCGGACCGAGGAGCAGGTCGCCCTCTACAAGAACTACTACCAGGCCCAGGGC
>JAIXXC010000130.1 GCA_027490985.1 Verrucomicrobiales bacterium | reverse complement strand
GGCGGGGAACGTCCGGGGATGAAGGCTGCGGTGCTGTATGGGCGCGAGGATGTCCGGATCGAGTCCGTCGTGGAGCGATCATTGGAACCGGGTGAGGTGCGGGTCCGGATCGGGGCGGCACTGACCTGCGGGACCGATCTGAAGGTGTACCGCCGGGGGTACCACGCCCGGATGCTCACGCCGCCATGTGTGTTCGGTCACGAGTTGGCCGGCACGGTGGTCGAAGTCGCGCGCGATGTGGGCGGGTGGGTGGCGGGCGACCGGGTGGTCTGCGCCAACTCGGCTCCCTGCGGTCGGTGCGGTCGGTGTGCCGGGGGGCAGGAAAACCTCTGCGACGACCTGTTGTTCCTGAACGGAGCCTATGCCGAGTCGATCGTGATCCCGTCGCGGATCGTCGCGAGGAATCTGCTGCGTCTGCGCCCCGGGACTCCGTTCGAAGCCGCCGCGCTCACCGAGCCTCTGGCGTGTGTGGTTCAGGGGATCCAGGATCTCCAGCCGCGCCCCGGTGAACAGGTGCTGGTGATGGGCGCCGGACCCATCGGGTTGTTCGCGGTGGCGCTGGCGGTCGAGGCCGGGTGCACCGTGACGGTCGCGGGTCGCGGTGAGGGCCGACTGGCGCTGGCTCGCCGGCTCGGGGCTTCGACGGTCATCGACATGGAGGGGCGGGAAGACCTCGAGGCCGGAGTCCGTTCGGCCGTGCCGGCCGTGGCGTTCGACGCGGTGTTCGAAGCCGTGGGCAAGCCCTCCGCCTGGGAGGCGGCGACCCGGCTGGTGCGCAAAGGGGGGCGGGTGAATTTCTTCGGGGGCTGCCCGGCCGGCACATCGGTCACGCTCGACACCGGTTTGCTGCACTATTCGAACCTCATGCTCCTGGCCAGTTTCCATCACACGCCGCGCTCCATCCGGGCCGCACTGGATCTCATCGAGCGGGGCGTCGTCCGGGCCTCGGACTTCGTCGATGGCGAGGCCTCGCTGGACGACCTGCCGGCGTTGTTCGCCTCCATGACCCGCGGCAATCGGGCCGTGAAGACGTGCATCCGACCCGATCGCTGACTCCAGATTGGTGATCGCCTCGGCGAGCGCTTCGGCGTATTCCCTCCCGGCCATGCATCCGATCGCTGTCAGTCTGCTCTGGGTCTTCATCGCCGTCCTGGTCGCCGGCGGCCTGATGGGCTTCCTGAAGGCCAAGTCGAAGGCGTCGCTCATCGCCTCGATCGGCTCGGCGCTCCCGCTGGTGCTCGTGGCTCTGGGCGTGCTGCCCGGAGTGGTCGCGGTGGGCGTCTTCATCCTGTTGCAGGCGTTGTTCTTCGTCCGCTTCCGCAAGTCGGGGCGGTTCATGCCGTCCGGGATGCTGCTGGGGCTCTCGGTCCTCATGGAGGCGGTCATGGTGTACTTCGTCTTCATCGCGAAACGCTGATCCGCCGTGCCCGACAACGGTCTCCCCATCTGGCGGCTGCATGCCGAGCTGATCCGTACCCTCACCGAGGGCAACCAACTCGTGCTGGTGGCCGCCACCGGGTCCGGCAAGACGACCCAGGTGCCGCAGATGATCCTGGATGCGGGTCTGGTGCCCGAAGGACGCCAGATCGTGGTGCTGCAACCACGCCGCGTGGCCGCGCGCACGGTGGCGACCCGGGTGGCCTGGGAACGTCAGGTCCGGTTGGGCGCCGAGGTGGGGTATCAGGTGCGGTTCGAAGACCGGATCGGCGACGGCACCCGGATCGCCTTCGTCACCGAGGGCATCCTGCTGCGATGGCTTCAGGACGACCCTCGGCTCAGCCGTATCGGAGTGCTCATCTTCGACGAGTTCCACGAGCGCAACCTGCTGAGCGATGTGGCGTTGGCCCTGGCCAAGCGACTTCAGGCCACCGCGCGCCCCGACCTGCGCCTGGTGGTGATGTCGGCCACGTTGGAGGCTGAACCCGTGGCCCGGTATCTGGCGTCCTCGCCACCGGGCCCCGTTGCAGCGCCGGCCCGTCCCGCGGCGCCGATCCTGGTGTCCGAAGGGCGCACCTTTCCGGTGGAGATGCAGTGGCTCGACTACGGCGACAACCGCCCCGTCCACGAACTGGCCGCCGACAAGGTGGAGCGCATCGTCGAGGCGGGGTGGGAGGGCGACATCCTGGTCTTCATGCCGGGCAAGGGCGAGATCCAGGCCACGTTGGGGGCCTTGTCCGCGGCCCGTCTGGGTGAGCGCGTGGCGTTGATCCCGCTGCATGGAGAACTGGCCCCCGACGATCAGGATCGGGCGTTTCAACCGAGTCCGGTGCGCAAGATCGTGGTTTCCACCAACGTGGCGGAGACCTCGGTGACCATCGACGGCATCCGTCACGTGGTCGATGGAGGCCAGGCCCGGATGGCCCGGTATGACGCCGAGCGCGGCATCCAGACGTTGATGGTCGAGGAGATCAGTCGCGCCTCGGCCGATCAGAGGGCCGGTCGTGCCGGACGCACCGCCCCGGGAACCTGCTGGCGGCTTTGGACCGAAAGCGCCCACCTCAATCGTCCCGCCCGCAACACGCCGGAGATCCAGCGGGCCGATCTGGCCGAGGTGGTGTTGCTGCTCCACTCGCTGGGGGTGCGCCAGGCCGCGGTGTTCGACTGGCTCGACGCCCCCGACAAGGCGGCGGTGCTCCGGGCCGAGCGGTTGTTGCACATCCTGGGCGCTCTCGAGACGGAGCCCGCCGCGGAGCCCGGGGCGGGGGAGCGGGGTTCCGATCTCACCCCGGTGGGCCGTCAGATGCTCCGCCTGCCCATGCATCCGCGCTTCGCCCGTCTGCTGGTGGAGGCCTCGCGCCGCGGCTGCGTGCCGGCGGCCTGCCTGTGCGCCGCGTTGGTCAGCGGCCGTGACCTGCTCATGAGGGTGAACCGCGACGACCGCTCCATGGTCGATGCCCGCGAGTTGTTCGAGGGCAGCCCGCAGAGCGATTTCCATACCCTGCTGCGGGCCCATCAGTACGCCCGCAATGCCCACTTCTCGCTGGATGCCTGCCGTCGTCATGGCATCCATGCCCAGACGGCCCGGCAGGTCGAAGACACCTTCCAGCAACTGGTCCGCATCGCCGAGCGCGAGGGGATGATGCCCCGGGAGGCCTCCCCGGTCCCGACCGAGGCCGGAGATGAGGGCTTGCTCAAGTCGCTGTGCGCGGGGTTCGTCGATCAGGTGTGCCTCCGCAAGGATTCCGGATCGCTCGATTGCCTGCTCACCGAAGGCCGCACCGGGAGCCTGATGCGCGAGTCGGTGGTGCAGCAGGCCGAGTTGATGGTGGTGGGCAGCATCCGCGAGGTCTCGGGTCGCACCGGGGGTGTCCTCACCCTCCTGGGTCTGGCCACGGCCGTGAAGACCGAGTGGTTGCGGGAACTCTATCCCCAGCACTTCAGCACCTCGGTCGAGCATGTGTTCGACCGCCTGCACAAGCGGGTCTCGCCCGTGCGCCGCATCCGCTTCCTGGATCTGGTCGTGGCCACGGAGCATCAGCGGGAGTCCGATCCCGGACTATCGGGGCGCTGTCTGGCCGAGGCCTTCGCCCGGGGGGGATTCGAGTTGCCGCAACTCGATCATGAACTCAAGCAGTTCATCGCCCGGGTCAACTTGATCGCCCGAGCCTTGCCGCATCTGGAATTCCCCGCCTTCGATGGCGCTGCGCTGGTGGCCGCGCTGGATCGCGCGTTCCGCGGCCTCACCCTGGTGAAGCAGGCCCAGTCGGCGCCGCTGAAGGAGGCGTTCCGGGCTCACTTGGCCCCCGAACAAATCGCCTGGCTCGATGAGTTGATGCCCGTGCACCTGCCCTGGACCGAGGGACGTCGACTCAAGCTCACCTACGTCGAACCCGACCCCGATGCCGAGGCGGACGAGATCCCGGGGCCCGAAGCCCAGGTCAAATTGACCGAATGCTTCCAACTCAAGACGCACCCCACCGTCGGCGAAGACGCCATCCCGGTGCGCCTGGCCCTGCAGACTCCGGATGGGAAGCGGTTGGAGGTGGTCTCGGATTTCCCACGCTGGCGTGAGGTGTCCTATCCCAAGCAGCGTTCCCAGTTGCGCGCCAAGCACCCGGGCTTTGTCTGGCCCTGAGCGGGCCGGGGGCCTCCGTTCACGCCGTGGCGCGCCGATGGACTTTGTGGATGGCGGCCTGATCGGTGGGCTTGATGACAATCTCGTCGATGTTGACGTGCGGGGGGCGCGAGGCCATCCAGAGCAACGTTTCGGCGATGTCCTGGGCCACCAGGGGTTCGACTCCCCGATACACTTGCGCCGCCCGAGCGGTGTCGCCCCGGAAGCGGACATCGGAGAATTCGGTCAGGGCCATGCCCGGGTCGAGGGATCCGACGCGGATTCCGGTGCCGTTGAGCTCCAGGCGGAGGGCCTGCGTGATGCTGCGTTCGGCCGCCTTGACTCCGCAGTAGATCGAACCGCCCTCGTAGGCCTGATGGCCCGCGATGGAACCGATGTTGAGGATGCTCGCACCCCGGTGATGCGGAATCAGGGGCAGCACCCCGCGGGTGACCCGGGCCAGACCCAGCAGATTGGATTGGACCATGGCCTCCCAGTCCTCGTCCCGACCGGCCGCGACGGTGTCCAGCCCCAGAGCCCCGCCGGCGTTGTTGATCAGCACATCGACGTGCGGTGTGAACGAGCCGGCCCAGTCGACGAACTCGGTCACGGATGAGGTGGCCGCCACGTCGAGTTCGTGGAACTCCGCGCGGGCCCCGGTCTTGCGGCAAGCCTCGGCCACCTGGGCGAGGCGATCCCGGCGGCGGGCCCCCAGAAGCACGTGGGCCCCCGCCCGGGTGAACGCCTCGGCCGCGGCGGCTCCGAATCCGCTGGAGGCCCCCGTGATCAACACCCATCGGTCGTTCCATTGCATGCCCGGACCGTAGGAGGTGCGCCCGGCGGACGACAACCCTCCGATCATCCTGGTGGTCTGCCCTGAGGTCGCTTCGGCCGGAGTGGGTGCGTGTTCCCAGGCCCGGCCGAGGTTGGGGAATAGCCCCCAGTCGATCGAGAGATCGAGCGGACGTGCGAAGCGCTTCGGTCTTCGAAATCACCTGTCGAGCTTGCGTGGCCGTTGAAGGTTTTTGGTACGTCGACGTTGGCATAATCCTTGCAGACGCAAGGAGACCCTCTCGGTCACCGTCGCTGCGCTGACAGTGGGATTTGGTTCCCACAAGACGAAGCATTCCGCGTGAACATCGCCATCCATCCGACCTTCTGCGAACCGTCCTGGGCCGTTCAGTCCGAGACGGAGCCGACCGGTGACGCGGTTTCCGATGCGGAAATTGTGCGCGCGGTGCGTGGGGGTGACACCGAGCGGTTCGGGGTTCTGGTCGCTCGGCATCAGGGGCGGCTCTTCGGGTTGGCCCGCCGCTATCTGCGTCGCGAAGACGAGGTGGCCGATCTGGTGCAGGATGTCCTGGTCAAGGCGTTCTCCCGATTGGAGTCATGGCGGGGTGAGGCTCCGTTCGAGCATTGGTTGATGCGCTTGGCCACGCGCGCCTGTCTCGACGCCTTGCGGAGTCAGCGGCGCAAACGCGAAGACAACCTCACCGACTTGTCGGCCGAGGAGTCCGAGTGGCTCGACCGTCATGCCTCCTCCCCCGACGGAGCCGATCACCGGGCCGCCGCCGCCCGGAGTCTGGTGCATCGGGTCTTCGAGCATCTCAGTCCGTCCCACCGGATGGTGCTCACCCTGCTTGAATTGGAAGAGCGATCGGTCAAAGAAATCTCCGCAGTGACCGGTTGGTCCCAGACGCTGGTCAAGGTGCGCGCATTCCGAGCCCGTGCGGAGATGAAGCGCGTCCTGTCCCGGTTGCATACCGATACCTACCTCTGAAGCCCGGCGGACCCGGGCGCGACGCGAGGTCGGGCTCCGCTCGTGTGAGCCCGCCCGATCGGGTTACCCTTCGGCCGGTTTAGCCCGTTCGTCTGGGCCCGCTCGTGGAGCGACTCCGACCGTTCCGTGCCTCGCTCTCGCCCCGTCGTGCGAAGGAATCCGCCACGCCAATCGCTTCCCTCCCCACAGAATGGTTCCGGAGGAGCGACGTTTTCGGTGATTGGCGAAGCTCAGGGACTCCATTTAAAGTAACCCGAATTCTCCCCAAGGCGTCCTCCCCTGCGTTACCGCTGATGAATCGCAACATGCTCTACCAGACCCTGATCCGTGCGGCCCGCACCGAGAGGGTTCAAGACGGAGTGCCGCCGGGGTTCGAAGCCCGGGTGATGGCGGCGGTGAGGCGGATCGAGCCCGAAGAATCCCTCCGCCATTGGGCCTCGGTCTTGGGGAAGGCGGCGTTGTCGAGCGCTGCGCTCGCGGCGGTGGTCTGCCTGATGGCCCTGCTCTTCAGTCGCGACGACGAAGGCCCGGGCGTCGCTCGCGATCCCGGATCGGCGGCCGAGTTGATCCACGGGGCTGGCGAAGAGATCGCCGGAGTGCTCATCGAAGGACTCGAATCCGGAGAATCCTGGTGAACACCGCCCGGATCGTGTTGGCAGCGTTGGTGATTTTCGCCGCCGGTGTCCTGACCGGCGGTGTGGGGGCGGGCTTGGCCGGGAGAATCGTGCGCGAGCATCCCCGCAACAATTCGGCCCCGGTTTCGGTGCCTCTTGCGGCTCCGCCTTCGACCGGTGGGCCCTCCAATCGGACTGCGGGAGCGCTGGCCAAGCCCCCGGGCAATGCCCAGCTCGAGGCCATGGCCCGATGGAGCCAGGAGCTGAACCTGAACCCCGCTCAACGAGAGCGGATCGAGAGCGTCCTCAAAGACTCCCAAGCGCGCCTCCGGGAGTTGTGGGTGCCGGTGGCTCCCCGGGCCCGGAACGAGATCGAGGCGGCGAGGTTAGAGATCGAGGCACTGCTGAGTCCGGATCAGCGGGCCCGTTGGGATGAAGCCCGGCGCCGTCGGGGGGGGGGCAAACCCGGGGCCTCCTCCGCGCAATCCTCCAATCCGTAACGTCGCCTGCCGGGGCCGAGGTTCTGGCGTTCGAGGGTCCGCTTTGCAGTCGGGTTTCGGTTGGGCTTTCTGGGTTCTCGAAGGGGTCTCTGTCCGGCCGGACTGCCCCCCTCCGTTGAGCCGTTTTGATGACCTGTTCCGATGACCTTGCAGGATGGGGGTATGGAAATTAGCCTAGGCCATTCATGGATTCGTCTGAGTCGCCGTCTTCGGAAGGAACATCAACCCCGCCGGTCTCCACCCCGGTGCCGCCGGCGGTGCCACCGGTCATTCCCCAGGCCCCCATCACTCAGGCTCAATTTCCCCGGACCTCAATCCCGCGGGCCGACTTCGCCCCGCCGTCGTCGCCGCCACCGCCTCGGGCCCCGGTTCCCGGCCAAAGCGGTCGATCCGGTGGTGGCGCGTGGAAGTGGGTGGCCCTCGGAGTGTCGGTGGTGCTGGTGATCTCGCTGCTGGCCCTCTTCGGGGTCTTGTTCGCCAAGTCGGACGTGAACTGGACCCATCATCACCCCACCCAGTCACCGGGGGCGGCCGAATTGCACGAGGTGGTGGTGCGGGAGTCTCCCTTTGAAGACAAGGTGGCGGTGATCAGCCTCGAGGGGGTCATCAGCGGGCAGGTTCTCTCGGACATCGGTTCGTCGTTGGTGGAACTGGTGGGCGATCAGTTGGAGCGGGCGGCCGTCGAGGGAGTCTCAGCCGTGATCCTCAAGGTCGATTCTCCGGGCGGCGAGGTGTTGGCCAGCGACGAGATCTACCTCCTCATCGAGAAATTCCAGAAAGAGCACGACATCCCCGTGGTCGCGTCCATGGGGTCGTTGGCGGCCTCGGGCGGGTACTACGTCAGTGCTCCGTGCCGCTGGATCGTGGCCAACGAGTTGACCATGACCGGGAGCATCGGGGTGATCTTCCACAGCTACAATTATCGCGGCTTGATGGACAAGGTGGGGGTCCGCCCGGACATCACCAAGAGCGGCAAGCTCAAGGACATGATGAGCGGCGAGAAACGGCCTGAAGAGGTGCTGCCCGAGGAACGGGCAATTCTCCAGGGCATGATCGACGAGAGCTACGCCAAGTTCAAAGACATCATCCGGACCGGCCGCAATCGGGCGGCCGAGTTGAATCAGAAAGACGGGATCACCGACGGGCGGAAACTGGCCCTCAATTGGACCGAGTTCGCCGATGGCCGGATCCTTTCGGGCCAGCAGGCCATGGACCTGGGGTTGGTCGACGAGTTGGGCAATTTCGAGGTGGCCGTGGATCGCGCCTTCAAGCTGGCGGGTTTGGACGGCGCCAAACTGGTGGCCTACCATCCCCAGTTCCGGTTCCCGGGATTCCTGTCGCTGCTGGGGCAGGCCCGATCCGGGTCGGTGAAGGTCGATCTGGGACTGCCGCTGCAGTCGCGACTGCCCGAGGGGCGCTTGTATTTCATGTCGCCGCTGCACCTGCACTGACGGCCGGAGCGTCACGGTGGGCTCGACAGCGGGGTGGGGGTGATTTCACGATGGCCTCCGATTCCTATGGCTCAACGTTCCCTCCTCATCGGCATTGATTCCGGCACCCAATCCACCAAGGCCTTGGTGGTGGACGCAGTCTCTGGTCGCGTACTGGGAGAAGGCTCTGCCCCCCACAGCCTCCTGTCCGGACTCCCGGCCGGAGCCAAGGAGCAGGATCCCGCGCAATGGGTGCGGGCCACCACTCGGGCCATTCAGGCGGCCTTGAAATCCGCCAAGGCCAAGGCGTCGGAAGTCGTCGCCATCGGCGTCAGCGGCCAGCAGCACGGGTTCGTGCCGCTCGATGCGCAAGACCGCGTGATCCGCCCGGCCAAGCTGTGGTGCGACACCGTCACCGCCCCGGAATGCGCCGAGATCACGGCGGCGATGGGCGGGGCCAAGAAGACCCTCCAGGCCTTGGGCAACGCGGTGCTGCCGGGCTTCACCGCGCCGAAGATCCTGTGGCTCAAGCGGCACGAGCCCGAGAACTTCGCCCGGCTCGCCACGGTCCTCCTGCCGCACGATTACCTCAACTTCTGGCTGACCGGCGACAAGTTCATGGAGTACGGCGACGCCTCCGGCACGGCGCTCATGGATGTCCGGAAGCGGCGCTGGTCTTCGTCGGTGATCCGGGCCATCGATCCGGAACTGGAAGGCAAACTGCCGGCCTTGTCGCCCAGCGACCGGCCGGCGGGTCGGCTCTCGGCCAAGACCGCCAAGGCGTTGGGCCTCAATCCCGGGGTGGTGGTCAGCGCCGGCGGTGGCGACAACATGATGGGGGCCATCGGCACCGGCAACACCCGCGAGGGCGTGGTGACCGCCAGCTTCGGCACCAGCGGCACGATCTATGCCTGCGCCGAGAAGCCGGTGATCGATCCGGCCGGTGAGATCGCCGCCTTCTGCGACTCGACCAACCGCTGGTTGCCGCTGCTGTGCACGATGAATGTGACGGTGGCCACCGAGATGGTCCGGACCGAGGCGGGTCTCGATCACGCTCAATTCGAGAAGCTGGCTTCCAAGGCTCCGGCCGGCTCGGACGGCCTGATGCTCCTGCCGTACCTCGAGGGGGAACGCACCCCGAACATCCCGGACGGAACGGGGGTCTTCTTCGGCGTGCGCCCGAAGACCTTCACGTCGTCCCATTACGCCCGTGCGGCGATGGAGGGGGTGACTCTGGGTATGAACTACGGCTTGCGCCGCTTGGCCTCACTGGGTGTCGCCGCCAAGCAGGTGCGCGCGACCGGTGGCGGGGCCAAGTCCAAGCTCTGGCGGCAGATCATGGCCGATGTGTTCAATGCCGAGGTGGTCACCCTCAAGGTGTCCGAGGGGGCGGCCTACGGTGCGGCGCTGCAGGCCCTCTGGTGCTGGCGGCGTGATCAGGGGGAAACGGTGTCGATCTCCGACATCACCGATCGCTTCGTGTCCATTCAGGCCGGTGAGACCACCGCGCCCAAGGCGGCCCATGTGGCGGTGTATCAGGAGCTCCAGCAGTTGCAGGAAGAGTTGGCCCGATCGCTGCGTCCGGCCTTCGCCCAGCACCGTCGTCTGGTGGGCTGACGAAGTGGACCGGTTCTCGCCCCGTCGCTCGGGGCTTGGGCTCGTTCTCAAGAGGTGTCACCGCCCGAGGGGGGTGAACTGGGTTCGATGAACCAGCGGGTATCCGAAACCGATCACGGAGTTTGCAGGATCGGAAGAGATCGGGATCGGAAAGAGATCGGGATCGGAAAGAGATCGGAAAATTCGGATCGAAGAAACCTGGTGCACCCGCCAGGAGTTGAACCTGGAACCTGCTGATCCGTAGTCAGCCGCTCTATCCAATTGAGCTACGGGTGCACAAAGGAGCCGCGAAGCTAAGGATGTGGCGGACTGGGATCAAGCGTTTTCAGAAACCCTTTTCAGAATTGTTTCAACGCAACGGGTTTCGAGCGATGGGCCGGCGCTGGGTTCAGGCCGCCTGGATCGAGACGGTGAAGATCCCCTCGTCGGCCAACACCCACAGGTCTCCGGAATCGGGTTCGCACAACAGATTCCAGCAGCGGAAGAGCGGTGGCGGAGTGTCTC
>JAIXXC010000072.1 GCA_027490985.1 Verrucomicrobiales bacterium | reverse complement strand
TCGCACTGGTGATCACGCAGCGCCGCCGCGGCCTGACGCACGTCCTCTTCGATCGGATTGGGGTGGACGCCGTCGAAGACGAACCACGTCTTTCCCTGATCCCCCGCGCCCAGCACCGCGGCGAGCTGCCGAAAGGCATCGGTCTTCACCAGTCCCCCGTCGGTCACCACCAGCGGGCGTCGGACTCCGAGTTTCTGCAGGGCGGCCGGCAATTCAGCCAGCGCACCGGCGCCGTAGAGGGTTCGGGTCGGGAAGGAAAACGCAGTCAGGCTCATGTTGATTCGGTTGACAGAGGGTGTTGCAAGAACGGCTTCGGGCCAAGGGTCATCCCTGAACGAAATGGTGAAGGAAATTGTGCAGGATTTGTCGCCCTGCCGGTGTGGGTTTCAGGTTGTCCAACACCTCGTCCAGATCAAAACGCACCCGCGGACGCCACAACTCGCGGCGGGGATTCCAGATCAATCGGAGCGTGTCCGGATCGGTCTCGGGGTGGAACTGCACCCCATGGAGCAGCCCTGTCGAGTCTTGCAACCCCTGGATCGCGGCGAAGGTGCCGGCAACCGTGTGCGAGACCCCTGGCGGCAGATCCGAGACCACATCCGAGTGGCTCGACAGCACATCGAACTGGTCGGGCACCCCGTCGAAGAGCTTCGAAGACCGACCGGTCGGAGTCAGCGTCACGGGAGTATTGCCCAATTCAAGGCCCAGAGGGTGCGGAGCCACCTTGGCCCCCAGAACGCGGCCCATCAGTTGATGTCCATAGCACACCCCCAGCACCGGCACTCCGGCGTCGCGGCAGCGGAGGATCCACTCGCCGACCTGGAGGTTCACCGCGTCGTCGGTCCAGGCGTCGCGGGGTGAACCGCTGAGGATGACACCGTCCCAGTCCCCGGGAGCATGGACCGGGTTGATATCGCTTTCGACCCCGGCGCGGGACCATTCGACCGACGAAGACTTGGGAGTCCAACGACTGAACCAACCGCATACGTCACGACGGGGATCGGGCTCCAAACCCGGCGGCCAAATCACCGAATCCACCAGCAGCACCCGTCTTGTTCGCATTGCCATCGTCGTCCCCGAGGAAACGGCACCCCCTCGATCCAAGGCGAGCGGATTCTGACGCTCGATCCCGGCATCGGAGTCGAGTGATCATCAATCCGGCGAGCGGAAAGAGGTTTGAAAATCCGGGGTGTATTGGGCGTGTCGGAGGCGTATGAAGCCCGAAGTGGTGCCCCTCATCGCAGGCACCGAACTCCCATCGGCTCAGTAGACCGCATTCACCCGGAGGTCGCGCAGCGTTGAGATCGTGGGCAGAGGTGCTCCCCGGATGGGCCGAGCTCCATCGCGACGTCTAGGGCCGAACAGCGGACGGTATCGGTCGAACACCGCATTCACGAATTCCCGGGACCCCAACGCCACGCCCTCGGTCAGGTGGCGGATCCGCAATCGAAGCACCTCGGCCTCGCTCAATCGCCAACCCTGACTCAACGCCAGACGTATCGTCTCACGATCAACGGGCCTCTTCGAACCTCCTGCATCGCCTGCCCCTTGAACCATCAGTGATTCCCGGTACCGAGTGGCCGCTCTAGACCAATTCGACTCCGAAAAAACCCCCATCAATCCCTGGCGGAGTTCGCGTTGTCCCACCAATGCCGCAGAATAACCGCTGAACCGGTAATCTTTTGGATCGTTCACCAAGCCAGCTCTCACCGGATTGAGGTCGATATAGGCCGCGACCGTCCGGAGCGCCTCGGAGGTATCCTCCACCAGGACGCTTTTGAACCGTTCGGCCCAAAGCGTCCCGAAGCGATCGGACCTGCGATTGTACCAGCGGCTGAAGCGCTGTTTGAACTCCTTCATGAACACCGACACATCCCCCATGCGCCCCAGCAGAATCTGACGCACCTGAGCCGGCATGCCCTTCCCTGCCCTCATACCCTCTCGCGCCAAAACCACCAGAAACCCCTCTTGCCCGTAAAAATCTTCGGCCCGACGCAACAGAACCTCGTCGCTCAGCGGAACCGGCTCCGGAACCCGCACCAGCACATGGAAATGGTTTCCCATCATGCAATAGGTGATCACCTCCAACCCGCAGAAACGAGCCAGCGGCAACAACAAGCCCACCAACTTGGCCTTGCAGCCGTCATCCAGCAGCAACTGCCCACCCACCGTCCGCGAGATACAATGGTACACCGCACTGCCGTCTCCCCGCCCTTTGACCCGTGCCAGCCTCATTGTTCCAACTCTACCCACCCGGAGCAGGCATGTCAAATATTGAACCTGTCACTCTATTGTGGTTTGACTTGGGAGGGGGTTATGGGCTAAGCAGTCGCATATGACGATGCTCTCGCCGCGGGTTCTTATGGTCGTGGGTTCGATGTTGGCTGCGTCGCTGTCTGCAGCCGATTGGCCGCAGTGGCGGGGGGATTCCCGTCGTGACCATTCTCCGGACAAGGGGCTCTTGGCTCGATGGCCTCAGGAGGGCCCGAAGCGGGTATGGCTCTTCGAGAAGGCGGGGCTGGGCTACGCCGGCTATTCGATCGCTCAGGGTTCCCTGTTCACGATGGGGCTGCGAGAGGGTCAGGAGTTCCTCATCGCGGTGGACGCTGCCTCGGGCAAGGAACTGTGGAGCACCCCAGCCGGACCGAAATACCCGAACAACTGGGGCGACGGCCCACGAATGACCCCCACGGTCGACGGAAACCACGTGTACGCGATCGGCGGACAAGGGCTGTTGATCTGCGTGGATGCCCGGAGCGGAAAACAGCTCTGGTCCAAGAATCTGGTGACCGATCTGGGCGGAAAACTCCAGGACTGGGGCTACACCGAGTCTCCTCTGGTGGTCGGTGATGTGGTGGTGTGCACCCCGGGCGGATCCCAGGGAACGCTGGCCGGCTTGGACAAAACCTCGGGCGCGGTCCGCTGGCGCTCCAAAGAGATCACCGACAATGCCCAATACTCCTCGCCGATCCTGATCGAACACGCCGGTCAACCTCAGGTGGTGCAATTGGTGATGAACCGTTTCTTCGGTGTCTCACCCAAAGACGGTTCGGTCCTTTGGAAGAAGGAGTTCCCCGGTCGGGTCGCGGTCATCCCGACTCCGATCTTTGAAGATGGCATCGTCTTCGTGACGGCAGGATATGGCGTGGGCTGCGAGGCCATCCGCTTGGGCAAGGACAACTCGGTGGAACCACTCTACTCCAACAAGGTGATGAAGAATCACCACGGCGGCGTGGTCTGCGTCGATGGGCACCTGTACGGCCACTCCGACGGTGCCGGCTGGGTCTGCCAAGAACTCAAGACGGGCAAAGAGATCTGGTCGCACAAGGGTTTCGGAAAGGGCTCTGTGACCTACGCCGATGGCAAATTGATCTGCCTCGACGAACGTAGCGGCGACGTGGCCCTGGTCGAGGCCAGCACCCAGGGCTGGAAGGAACTGAGCCGCTTCAAGCTGAACCCCCTGACGTCCAACCGCAGCCCGCAAGGCGGAATCTGGCCCCACCCCGTGGTGGTCAATGGACGCCTCTACCTGCGCGATCAGGAGTTGCTCCACTGCTTCGACCTGAAGTCGCACTGAAGCGGGCGTCGCTCAGGATAGGTCACCGTCTCGAGATCCCGGTCACGCATTTCAATCCCGAGAGGCGTGCAGGTCGCACCAGAACTCGCGGCCATGCGAGGTCCAATGACGGTGGTGCCGGTGCCACAGAGTCTTGACCTCGTCACCCGAGATCCATCGGCCCGTCAGGTTGGGGCCGAAATCGCCCGACGAGCCGATCGGGAAGTCCCGGCCGGGAAAGCGCCTCGAACGCTGCCCCAACGCCCGGATTCGCCGATAACCGGTGAGCTTGCGAATCAAACGGAACGGCCATGCCCGGTGCGCCGTCAGGATCCGGGGCAATTGATCGGTCCACCCCCACGCGCCCGACCAGGCATCGATCGGCAACAGCGAACTCTGCTCGACGAGCATGAAACGGCGATATCCCAACGACTGGCAGGCATCGACCAAGGCCACATCGGAAACCTCGACCGACAGGTAATCGGGCAACCCCACCTCCCGCAACCCATCGAGACAGAAATGGTCGGCGCTCTCGATGTCCACCTTCAGGTAATGGGGCACCCCGTATTCGCGCAGCAGATCCGCGAACCGGACCGCCGGCACCGTGACCTTCCGATGACGATGCCCTCCCCGCGCTGCGCTCGCGACATCCAGAGCGCTCCACTCGGGATGATCTTCATTGATCCAGAATTCCACCTCGCCCGGTTCTCCCGCCACGGCCACGTTGCGGATCGTCAACCGGCCATCGTGCACCGCCTCCGGAAAACGGGCCGACACCTGGGTGCAAAACGCGTCATTGGCTTCGACGGCCACCACTCGAAAACCACACTCGAGGTAGAATCCCGTATCGTCGCCGTTGTTCATCCCCACGTCGAAGACCAGGTCGGGGGTGGATGACGTGCTCATGTCGTGAGGCTAAAGCGACCCCACCTCTGAGAACAGGTTTTTGGC
>JAIXXC010000223.1 GCA_027490985.1 Verrucomicrobiales bacterium | reverse complement strand
GATGCCGCCGATGCCCGGGAAGAACCGGCCGGAATCCTTCACGCCGGCCTCGCGCTTGAAGAGCGATTCGATCAGGTCGCCCACCACGGCGGCCACACTCAGCACGATGCCCAGCACGATCGCGTGGAACGGGGTCATCCCGGCGAGGCGATCACCCATCAACGCCGCCAATCCCAGCGAGCAACCGGTGGAAATCACCACCGCACCGGCGAATCCCTCCCAGGTCTTCCCGGGGCTGATGCGGGGGATCATCTTGTGGCGGCCGATCAGCGAGCCGGTGCAGTAGGCCCCCACGTCGCTGAACTTGGTCACCACGATGAAGTAGAGCACGTAGAACCGCCCATCCACGCCGGGGAAGAAATTGATCTTCTGGATGAAATTCAGCAGCCACGGCACGTACATGAGGCCGAGCAAGGTCATGGAAATGGCCGTCATGGCATTGCCCTGGTTCTTCTTCGACACGAACTCCCGCAAGCACAACCCCAGCACGAACAGCACCAGCACCGCCGACTCGAAATCCGCCGCCCGCGACGGCTGGCCGATGAACCGGGATCCCGGTTGATACACCGTCAGGTAGAAGAACGTGGACGCCATGAGGAGCAGGCCGTTGGCCAGTCCCCAGAACCGGAAGCAGACGAACCCACGCCGCTCGACCATGCCGTAGAACTCGATGAGACCCAATCCGGCCAGCAGCACCATCAGGCCCAGGAACACATAGCTGCGGATGAAGGGATCGGTCGAGAAGATGGCCGCCAAGACGATGGACCACAGGAAGAGCGTGCTGCCCAGGCGTCGCAGGAAGATCTGCCCCTTGGACAGGGCGGCGGGAGTGGGCACCGGAGCGTCGGCCATGGGTCAAGGCTGACGGGAAAAACCAGGAATCATCAACCTCGGTCTCGGTAGAAAAATCCGGACCCCGATGCGGATCGCGGGGAACCCGGGTCACGGGAGGCAGTTCGCCCCCGGACAGGTCCAATTCGCCCCCCAGTTGTGGAAAATCCCCACTGATAGTTCCCTATGTCTTCAAGCTCATGGGAGACACCGACCCGAAAACCCCACCTCCGGCCGCACCGAAGCGCTACGTCCGGGCCATCGGCCCTCGACTGCGCTGGGTGCTGAACCTGCTCTGGGTGCTCTTGGCGCTCCTGGGGGCCAACTCCGTGTACCTGCTCACCATCACCTTCATGACCTGGAAAGACCGGGCCAGCGGGGTGAGCTACCAGAACTACGCCTACCAGATCCAGTTCCTGGCCCACCTCATCCTGGGGTTGGTCTTCGTGGTGCCCTTCCTGATCTTCAATTGGGTCCACATCGCCAACACCTGGAACCGGCCCAATCGCAAGGCCGTGTATGTCGGCTATGCGCTCTTCGCCATCAGTCTGGTGGTGCTGATTTCAGGCGTGGTGCTGGTGCGCTTCGACGGACTCGAGTGGATCCAGGTCAAGAGCGAGCGCAGTCGATCCGTGGCCTATTGGGCCCACATCATCACGCCGCTATTGTGTGTGTGGCTCTACTTGCTGCATCGGTTGGCCGGACCGCGCATCCGCTGGAAGATGGGCGTAAGCTGGGGCACCGCGGTGGCCGCAGCCGTGGCTCTGATGGTGGCCTTCCACCAGCACGACCCGCGCATCTGGTCGGCCAAGGCGCCGGCCACCGGCGAAAAGTACTTCATGCCCAGCAGCGCCCGGACGGCCAACGGCAAGTTCATCCCGGCCAGTGCGCTGATGAACAACGAGTACTGCCTGGAGTGCCACAAGGACGTCTTCAACTCCTACATCCACTCGGCCCACAAGTTCAGTTCGTTCAACAACCCCTTCTACCTGTTCAGCATCCGCCAGACCCGCGAGGCGGCCCTGGCCCGCGACGGATCGGTGCAGGCTTCCCGCTGGTGCGCAGGCTGTCACGACCCGGTGCCGTTCTTCTCGGGTGCCTTCGACGATCCGAAGTTCGACATGGTGAACCACCCGACCTCGCAGGCGGGCATCACCTGCGTGACCTGTCACTCCATCACGCACTTGGAAGGCGCCGACAAGGGACCCATCGGCAATGGCAACTACACCATCGAGGAGCCGGTGCACTATCCGTTCGCTCAGGCGCCCACGAACTCGCTGGCGTTTTTCGTGAACAAACAGCTGGTGAAGGGCAAACCGCAGTTCCACAAGGAGACCTTCCTCAAGCCCTTCCACAAGACGGCGGAGTTCTGTTCCACCTGCCACAAGGTGGGCATCCCGTATGCGGTGAACCACTACAAGGAGTTCCTGCGCGGCCAGAACCACTACGATTCGTACCTGCTCTCGGGCGTGTCGGGAGTGAATGCGCGGTCGTTCTATTATCCCGACAAGGCCAAGGCCAACTGCGCCGAATGCCACATGCCGCTGCAGGCCTCGTCCGATTTCGGGGCCAAGAAGTACGGCACCAACGAGTTCCTGGCTGTCCACAGCCATGCCTTCCCGGGGGCCAACACCGGGGTGCCGGCCAAGGTGCTGCCCGCCGGGCCAGAGCAAAAGGAGGCCATCCGTCGCCAGCAGGACTTCCTGAAGGATTGCATCCGCGTCGACCTCTTCGGCGTCAAGGAGGGCGGCACCATCGACTCGCCGCTCGTGGCACCGCTGCGCCCCACCCTGCCCCGGCTCAAGCCCGGCAAGACCTACCTCATCGAGACGGTGGTCCGGACGCTCAAACTGGGGCATCCGCTCACCCAGGGCACGGTCGATTCCAATGAGATCTGGGCCGATGTGTCGGTGACCGACGGCCAGGGACGTGTGGTGGGACGCTCCGGAGCCACCGGACGTCATGGCGAGGTGGACCTGTGGTCGCACTTCCTCAACGTCTACATGCTCGACAAGGACGGCAACCGCATCGATCGGCGCAACGCGCAGGACATCTTCACGCCGCTGTACAACAACCAGATCCCGCCCGGCGCGGCCCACGTGCTGCACTACAAGCTCACCGTGCCCGAACAGCAGCGTTCGCCGCTGACGGTCGAGGTGAAGGTCAACTACCGGAAGTTCGACACCATCTACTTCAACTACACCTACGCCTCGAACTACGTGAAGGGCGGTCCATTCGTCCTGACCAACGACCTCCCGGTCACCGTCATGGCCTCCGACCGGCTGCAGTTCGACATCGAAGGGGGCACCTCGGCCGCAACCCCGCCGGTTCCCTCCGCCGTCCCCGAGTGGCAGCGCTGGAACGACTACGGCATCGGACTGTTCTTGAAAGGCGACAAGGGCAGCGAAAAGGGCGAACTCATCCAGGCCGCCGGCGCCTTCACCCGGGTGGAAGCCCTGGGTCGCGCCGACGGGCCGCTCAACCTGGCACGTGTC
The DNA here is from genome assembly GCA_027490985.1 of Verrucomicrobiales bacterium. Classification (GTDB taxonomy): domain Bacteria; phylum Verrucomicrobiota; class Verrucomicrobiia; order Limisphaerales; family UBA9464; genus SXXZ01. Next base: position 2,905 of record JAIXXC010000223.1, on the reverse strand, counting down.
TTCTTCAAGGAAGGCCGACTCGACGACGCCGTGACCGCCCTGCAACGCGCCAACGATCCCAAGCGATTCAACCCTCCGGGCAACCGTTGGACCATCGCGTGGCTCAATGGCTTGGTGAACAAGCAGAACGGGTTCCTCGATGACTCGATCCAGCAGCTCACGAGCATTCTCGAAGACCGATACCCCGAGCTCGAGAAACGCGGCTTCGATTTCAGCCGCGACTACGAGGTGATCAACGAACTGGGCCAAACCCTCTTCGAGCGGGCCAAGATGGAACGGGCCAATCCGACCCGGAAGGAGGAGTACCTCCGGGCCGCGGCCACCCGCTTCGAACGGACCCTCACGATCGACCCCGAAAACCTCACCGCCCACTACAACCTGGGCCTCATCCATGCCGCCTTGGGCGACTCGGCCGCCAGCGAACGGCACCGGAAACTCCATGAGCGTTACCGGCCCGACGACAACGCCCGCGACCGGGCCGTGGCCATCGCCCGACGCAACAACCCGGCCGCCGATCACGCCGCCCAGGCCATCGTGATCTACGATTTGCAGCACCCCGACAGCCTGTCCCTCACGGGGACCGGCGCCGCACCGGCGATCACGTCGCCCCAAGCTTCCCGGACCACCGCCGCCCGCTGAGCCCCTGACCGCAGCTCGACGCCCTGATACCCTCCGACCATGTCCCAACACCCGAATGAACCCGAAGAGTGGGTCGAGTCCGACGACCGCGCCATCCGCACCGGACTCCGCTGGTCCTTGGTGGCCCTGATCGGGCTTGGAGTCGTGGGCGTCGGCGCGTTCTTCGCCCTGCGCAAAACCGCGGGGCCGGCCAAGGTTCAGGTGACCGCTTTAGCCGCTCCCCAAACGGTGCAAACGGCCCAGAAGCTCACCCTGCCCAAGGCGCCCTTCACGGAGGTTGGATCGGCGGCCGGACTGCATTTCAGCCACTTCACCGGCGCCACCGGCGAGAAACTCCTGCCCGAGACCATGGGAGCCGGCGCGGCCTTCTTCGATGCCGACGGCGATGGCGACGCCGACCTGCTTCTGGTCAATGGCGACCGCTGGCCTTGGGCGGCTTCAGGGCCGGCCTCTCCCGGCTGCGCCCTGTACCGCAATGACACCGCTCCCGGCAGTCCCATCCGCTTCACCGACATCTCGGCGGGTTCCGGTCTCGAAACTCCGTTCTACGGCATGGGGACCGCGGTGGGTGACTACGACAACGACGGCAAGCCCGACGTCTTGGTCACCGCCGTCGGCGGGGCCCACCTCTTCCACAACGAGGGGGGCGGCCGCTTCAAAGACGTCACCGCCTCGGCCGGTGTCGGTGGCGGGCCCGACGAGTGGAGCACCGCGGCGACCTGGTTCGACCTCGACAATGACGGCGACCTCGACCTCTTCGTCGGCAGCTACGTGAAGTGGTCGCGGGCGATCGATGCCGAAGTGGGCTACAAGATCGACGGATCCACCCGAGCCTACGGGCCGCCCATGAATTTCCAGGGAACCTTCCCGCACCTGTACCGCAACGAGGGCGGCGGCCGGTTCATCGACATCAGCAAGGAGGGGGGCGTGCAGGTGACCAATCCCTCCACCGGGGTCCCCGCCGCGAAGTCGCTTGGCGTGGTCGCTGTGGACTTCAATGGCGACGGATACACCGACCTCATCGTGGCCAACGATACGGTCCAGAACTTCGTCTTCGAGAACCAGCGTGACGGCCGCTTCAAAGAGGTCGGAGCCCTGACCGGCATCGCCTTCGACAGCTACGGCAACACGCGTGGCGCCATGGGTATCGACGCCGCCCGCTTCACGGACGACGGCAAGCTGGGTATCGCCATCGGCAACTTCGCCAATGAAATGACGGCTCTTTACGTGGGCAATACCACCCCGGGTCTCTTCACCGATGAATCCATCTCCTGGGGCGTCGGGCCGGCCAGCCGCCTGCCCCTGAAATTCGGGGTGCTGTTCCTGGATTGGGATCTCGACGGACGCTTCGACCTGCTCAGCGTCAATGGCCATCTGGAAGAGGAAATCACCAAAGTGCAGGCCAGCCAGAAGTACCGGCAACCGGCCCAACTCTTCTGGAATGCCGGAGCCGCGGGCTTCGTGCCGGTGGGGCCAGAACAGGCGGGCAGCGCCCTCTTCACCCCGATCGTGGGTCGCGGCTGCGCCATGGCCGATCTGGATGGCGACGGCGATGACGATCTGCTGTTCACCCAGACCGGTGGCAGTCCGCTCCTGCTGCGCAATGACCGTCCCGCCGACCGCCGCTGGGTGCGGCTGAAACTCGTGGGCACCCGTGCCAATCGCGATGCCCTCGGCGCCACCGTCCAACTCAAGGCCGGCGGAAAAACCCAATGGCGGACTGTCACGGCCAACCGCGGTTACCTGAGTTCCAGCGCCCTGCCCCTGACCTTCGGCTTGGGCGAGGCCACGGCCGTGGAATCGATCGACATCGTCTGGCCCGGCGGCCAACGCCAAACCGTGCCCGCACCCCAACCGGGCACGCTCACTGAAGTCCGCCAGGCTCCGTAATCAAGCGGTAAGCAACTCTTGGAAGGGGCTTTCCCCGTGCCACGCAGACAAGCCACGCGGCACCCGGTCAGAGGGCATCGGACGGTTGGCGATTCTGCTCAGGGCGGAGTCGTCACGTTCTCGAGCGCTGACAACGCCTCTTCTCAAAGGACTGGCCACGCACTTGTGCCCGGGCCTGCGATGCGTTTTACCACCCCTTAACAATTCTCGGGAGTGTTCCTCACAAACCCTTGATGGAGGCGGTGTGAAGTGGGGGCGTTGCCAGAAGGCAACTAGTCGGTTCGGGAACCGTTCAAAACAACACTCCAACCCACGCATGAACACACTCACCTCCACTCCCTCCTCGGGCGCTCCCATAAACGGGTCAGCTCGGACG
>JAIXXC010000127.1 GCA_027490985.1 Verrucomicrobiales bacterium | reverse complement strand
CGCGAAAGCCCCTCCTTCCCCGAGCTTACCTGCGAGCGCAGCGCCCGACCCCGCGGAGCCCCCAAAAACCGAAGCGGAGCGGGGTCGGGCCGGAGCAAGCACTGGAAGCGATCACCCTGATCCCCCGCGCGCAGCGCGAAAGCCCCTCCTTCCTCGAGCTTACCTGCGAGCGCAGCGCCCGACCCCGCGGAGCTAACGCACGTGACCGTTACCATTCCCGCCATGAGCCGGGGGATGGATATCGAGGTAGGTGTATTCCTTGAGCCCGCGCTCGTACTCATCGAGCAGGCGCATGCCCTCGGTGGGCTTGAGCTTGTCGCTCTTGATGGCCGCATCCACCTGGGCCTTCATCTGCCGCTTCAGCTCCCCTTCTTCGTACTGAACCGAAGTCAGGCACTGGCTGATGGTGTTGCCTTCGATCACCTCTTCGACGTAGTACCCGCAAGGTTCATCGGGCTCGAGGAACACGTGCACTTCATTCACCCGACCGAACAGGTTGTGCAAGTCGCCCATGATGTCCTGATAGGCTCCCATCAGGAAGAATCCCAGGTAATACGGCTCCTGCTGACCCTCGGGCGTCTCCCGCAGCTCGTGCAGCGGCAGCGTGTCGCGCACATCGCGCAGATCGACGAACTTGTTGATGCAGCCGTCGGAGTCGCACGTGATGTCCACCAGCGTCCCCTCCCGCGTCGGCCGCTCCAGCAACCGGTGTACCGGCATCACCGGGAACAGTTGTCCGAGAGCCCAGTGGTCCAACAGCGACTGGAACACCGAGAAATTGCACAGGTATTGGTCTCCGAGACTGTCTTCGAGTTGACGGATCTCCTCGGGCACATAGGCCTGACCACGGAACGACTGGACGACTTCCTTTGAAATCTCCCAATAAAGCGTCTCGATCTTGGCCTTTTCGGGCAACTCGAGCACCCCGAGCGTAAACATCTGGTGGGCGTCTTCCTTGCGCTCGAGCGCATCGTGGAAGGCCTCCAGCTTGTTGAGCTTCTGGAGGTTGTCGCGAATATCGAGCATCTCCTTCACCAGGCGATGTTCGTCGGCACCGTACTGGAACTGCACCTCCTGGCGGGTCTTGTCGATTGAACCGAAGACCTCGACGACCAGCACCGAATGATGGGCCACCAGAGCCCGACCCGATTCGCTGACGATGTCGGGATGGGCCACCCCCTCCGCATTGCAGACGTCGGCGATGTAATAGACGATGTCGTTGGTGTACTCCTGCAGCGAATAGTTGGTCGAACTGTCGAAGGCACTGCGGGACCCGTCATAGTCCACACCCAAGCCTCCACCCACGTCCATGAACTCGATGGGGAAGCCCATCTTCTTGAGTTTGGCGTAGAAGCGGGCCGCCTCCTGGACCGCCTTCTTCACCGTGAGGATGTCGGGCACCTGCGATCCGATGTGGAAATGGAGCAGCCTGAAACTGTTGGTGAGGTTCTCCGAGCGCAGCAATTCGGCCGCCGCCAGCAGTTCCGAGGTGCTCAGGCCGAACTTGGCGTTCTCGCCGCCGCTCTCGGCCCACTTGCCCGCTCCCTTGCTGAGAAGACGGGCCCGGATGCCGATCATCGGCTCCACCCCCACCTGCTTGGAGACGGTGAGGATCTGGCGCAGCTCCTCGAGCTTCTCCACCACCATGATCACCTTCTTGCCGAGCTTGATTCCCGACAGGGCGAGCTTGATGAACGCCTGATCCTTGTAGCCGTTGCAGATGATCAACCCTCCGGGCTGATCCTGGAGCGCCATGCCGGCGTAGAGCTCGGGCTTGGAACCCACCTCGAGACCGAAGTTGAAGGCCTTGCCCGCATCGAGGATCTCCTCCACCACCTCGCGCAGTTGATTCACCTTGATGGGAAACACCCCGCGGTAGCTGCCCTTGTACTGGAACTCGGCGATGGAGTTGCGGAAGGCGTTGTTCAGGTGGGCCACCCGATCGCGCAGGATGTCCTGAAAACGGATGAGCAGCGGGAACTGGAGCTTCCGCTCCCGAGCCTCCTCGATGATGTCGGCGATGTCGATGGACGCCCCCTTCTCGCGCAGGGGCGTGACCACGACATTACCGGCGGGATTCACGTCGAAATACCCGGCTCCCCAGCGGTCGATGTTGTAGAGAGAACGCGCAGTGGGGATGTCCCACGGGGTGGGGGCGGCGGCTGGGACGGGTTTCGGTTCGCTCATGTGTGACAACGACGCAAGACCGGGACTCTAGGAACGAGCGGGGGGGATTCAAGCGACAGGTTCAAAAAAGATCACTCCGGGGGTGGCACCTCCCGGCGCGGACGGCCCATCGGAGTCGGCTTGTGCTTTGGCTTCCGGCACTTTGACGCCATGGTGTCGGCGCCATGCGCCTGCTCATCGCCATCACCGGGGCCAGCGGAACGATCTACGCCCAGCGGTTGCTGGACCAGATCGACCCGCGGCAACACGAGGTCCATGTGATGCTCAGCCAATACGCGCCGCAGGTCATCGAGGCCGAACAACCCGGAGGACTCCGCCTGCCGGATGGCGCCCAGGTCCACAATCACCGCTCGATGAACCTGCCCTTCGCCAGCGGCTCCAACCCGCCCGACGTCATGGTGGTCATCCCCTGCAGCATGGGCACCCTCGGCCGCATCGCCCACGGCCTGAGCTCCGACTCCATGCTGCGATGTGCCGATGTGATGCTCAAGGAACGCCGCAAGCTGATCCTCGTACCGCGCGAAACCCCGATCTCGCTGGTGCATGTGAAGAACTTCGAATTGCTCATCCAAGCCGGGGCACAATTGATCCCGGCCAACCCGCACTACTACAACCGTCCCGCCACGGTCGAGGCCGTGGCCGATACCGTCGTGGCCCGCGTTCTCGACCACATGGGGTTGCCCCACCGCCTGACCGTGCGCTGGCAGGAAGAACTCGAATAATCAGATGCCCGCCGCCCGAATCGGTTTCCTCCCCGTCGTTCCCGGCCCCAGAATCCGGGGACACGGGCCGACCGCGACGGCACCGACGCCCCACCGTATCGCCGTCCCCGAAACCCCGACCCGATGATCTCCCTGCTCTCCAAGTGGGCTTCATTCGTGAAGTTCAGCCACACCGTGTTCGCCCTGCCCTTCGCACTGGCCGCCATGATGCTGGCGGCCCGTGATCAACGCGGCTGGCCCGGATGGCGGGTATTCCTGCTCGTGCTGGCCGCCATGGTTTGCGGGCGGACCTGCGCCATGGCCTTCAATCGCATCGTGGACCGGCGGTTCGACGCGCTGAATCCGCGCACGGCCGGACGACACTTGCCGGCCGGTGCCATCTCCATGGGCAGCGCCGTGAGCCTGTGCCTCCTCAGCGGCGCGGGACTCGTGGCCGCCAGTTGGGCCCTCAACCCCCTTTGCTTCGCGCTGTCTCCGGTGGCGCTGTTCTTCGTCTGCTTCTATTCACTGACCAAACGGTTCACCGATTTCACCCATGTCTGGCTGGGCCTCGCGTTGGCCATCGCCCCGGTCGGGGCCTGGTTGGCGGTGCGCGGAGGCGTGGAGTTCCTCCCGATGATCGATGGCAAGCTCAAGCTCAGTCACAGCGCATTCGTGCCTCTGGTCATGGCGCTGTCGGTGCTCTTGTGGCTCTTCGGCTTCGACATCATCTACGCCACCCAGGACTACGAATTCGACCGCCGCAACGGGCTCCACTCGCTGGTCGTGCGCTGGGGCCCCAAGAACGCGCTGGGCGTGGCCTTCATCGCCCATCTGCTGTTGTGGATCCTGCTGGCCGTCTTCGGCGCGCTGGCGGCCTTCCGACTGGCCTACTGGCTGGGGCTGGTGGTCATCGGCGTCCTGCTCCTGGCCGAACACCTCCTGGCCCGACGACGCGACACCGCCTCCATCAACGTCGCGTTCTTCAAGCTCAACGGCACGATCAGCACCCTGTTCCTGGGGTTGGTGGCCGTGGAGGTGATGTTCCCGTGGTTCCGCCTGCAATGGGCCGACGGTCTGTTCCGTTGAACCGGCCGATGAGCCGCCCGGATCACCGAACCGAACGGGCTCCCAGCAGGTGTTCTTGCAGGAACTGGATCGTGCTGAGGAACTGGAAGTCGGCATTGGGCTTCTTGGCGAACCCATGCCCCTCGTCCTTGGCCATGAGGTAGGCGCAGGTACGCCCCTGGGCCCGGATCGCCCGGACCATCTGCTCGGCTTCGCTCAAGGGCACTCTGGGGTCGTTCTTGCCCTGGACGACGAAGAGGGGCGCCCGGATCCGATCGGCCTGATTGAGCGGCGAGATCTTCTCCAGATGGGCCCGCATCTTCGGATCCCGTTCGTCTCCGTATTCCACCCGACGCAAATCCCGACGGTATTCCTGGGTGTTGGTCAGGAACGTGACGAAATTCGAGATCCCCACGACGTCCACACCGCAGCGCAGTCGGTCGCTGAAATGGACCAGCGAGGCCAAGGTCATGTACCCCCCGTAACTACCGCCCATGACCGCCACCCGCGAGGGGTCGAGGCCCGGATCGGTTCCGATCCAGTCGAGGAAGGCTCCGATGTCCTTCACCGAATCCTCGCGCAGGAAACCGTCGTCGAGGGTGAGGAAGCGTTTTCCATAACCGGCCGAACCCCGGACGTTGGGAACCACCAACGCGATGCCCAACTCGTTCAAGAAATAGTTGTACCGGGCCATGAACCCGGGCCGCGACTGCGACTCCGGCCCGCCGTGGATGATCACCGCCACCGGCCGCTTGCCGGGGAAACGCTGCGGATCGGGCCGATAGACGAAGGCGCTGACCACCAGGCGATCGAAACTCGGGATCGTGATCAACTCCGGTTCCCGGAACGCCTTGGCCGGCAGCCCCCCCGTCTCGCTCTCGGTCCACCGGGTCAGGCGCCCGGTCTTGATGTCCACCGAATAGGCATCGGAGGGCGACTGGGCGTGGGCCAGGCTGAAGCCCAGGTCACGGCCGTTCTCATGCCATTCGAGACCCGTCATCACCCCGGACGGGATCGCCGATACGGCCCGCATCTTGCCGGAACCCAGACGCAACACCGACAGGCGACTGGATCCGTTCTCGTTGGACACGAAGGCCAGATGCTCACCGTCGGGCGCCACCTCGAAGGCTTCGACATCCCAGGCCTGGGAGGCCGATGAGGCACCCAGCAGCGGCGAGAGGCTTCCGCTGGCCACATCGATCCGCACCAATCGCAGGAATTCCGAGTCGAGATCGGTGGTCGCGAACACGCTCTTGCCGTCACGGGACCACCGGGCCGACCCGTACGACACCACCCGCTCGGGGGTTGCCGGTGTGAGTCTCGAAACCCGGCGAGTCGAGACCTCGAGCCAGTGCAGTTCACTGTCGGTGATGGAGCGGCGGTTCTGGAGGAGCACCCGAGAGCCCGCCTCATCGACATCGAGCACCGCCCACCCACCGCCGCTCACCTGCAGGATCAGCTCCGCCGCGTCCGGCCGGGTGGGGTCCATGCGCCAGACATCGGTGTCCCGCCCGTTGCGGCGCGTCGAATTGTGGAAAAGCCAGCGACCGTCGCCGGAGAACCGGGCGTTGCCGTTGCGACTCCGACCGTCGGTCAGCAGCGTCGTGCGGCCATCGGCCAGATCGAGACGGTGCAACTGGTAGAATTCACCGCCACCGACATCCTGACTGAAGACGATGAAACGCCCCTGACGCGGCTCGAACTGCCCACCGGCCACCGGTTCGGACGAGAAGGTCAACTGCCGACGGGCGCCGCCCGGCTGGGTGACGGCATGGAGTTGGAGCGTCTCGGCGAAGCGGGTCCCGATGAGCATCTCCCGGCGGACGGGATGCCACGCCGTGAAGACCGCCGTCCGGAACTCGAGATACCGGGAGGCGTCTTGCTTGAGAGCGACGGGGATCGGAGGAATGCCCTCGACCACGAGATTGTCGGGGATCTGGGCGAACACGGTGGCAGTCATGCAGGCGAGGGCGACGACGCGCAGAACGCGGATCATCGACTCAGCCCACCACAGCTTCAGACCCGACGACAGATTTTTCACGGACGCCCGACCGCGACAGACACCCTGGGGCAACGGAATCCCGGGGCGGTCACTTGGCGTATTCGACGCAGCGGGTCTCGCGCACCACGGTGATCCGGATCTGGCCCGGATAGAGCAACTCTTCCTCGATACGCCGGGCCAGATCGCGGGCCATCCGCAACGCCGCGGGGTCGTCGACCTGCTCGGGCTTCACCACGACCCGCAATTCGCGGCCCGCCTGGATGGCGAAGGCCCGCTCCACACCGGAGAATTCGAAGGCGATGCGCTCCAGATTCTCGAGGCGCTGGAGATAAGTGGTCATGCCCTCGCTGCGAGAGCCCGGACGCGTCGCGCTGATGGCGTCGGCTGCGGCCACGAGGATCCCGAGGGCGTTTTCGTGGGGCACCTCTTCATGATGCGATGCGACCGCATTGAGGATGGCGTCGGACTCGTTGAAGCGTCTGAGG
>JAIXXC010000091.1 GCA_027490985.1 Verrucomicrobiales bacterium | reverse complement strand
CGGCACTTTTCAGGGTTGGCATTGCCGGAGGCGGGTCCAGACTGACCGGAACTCCATGAAGGCTCGCGCTCCCAGAACAGTGTCCCGATGGGTCTTGATCGCCGCAGTGGGCTGTGCCCCGATGGCGTTCGGAGCGGACCCTGTGCAGTTCAATCGGGACATCCGCCCCATCCTGTCCGAGCACTGCTTTTCGTGCCACGGCCCCGATGTGCAGAAGATCAAAGGCGGGCTCCGTCTGGATCGGCGCGAGGAGGCGCTGAAGCCCGCCAAGTCGGGCAAGAAGGCCATCGTGCCGCGTGATGCGGCCGGCAGTGAACTGGTGCATCGGTTGCTCAGTGACGACGCCGAGGCATTGATGCCGCCCCCCGAGGCCCACAAGCCTCTGAATCCCGAGCAGAAGGCGCTGCTGCAGCGGTGGATCGCCGAGGGGGCCGAATACCAGGGCCACTGGGCCTATCAACCCCTGGTCCGCCCCGCATTGCCGGCCGGAAGCGAGGCCGAGGGCGGGATCGACCGCTGGGTCCGCGTGCATCTCGAGTCCGCGGGGCTCACGCCCGCGCCCGAAGCCGATCGGCGCACCCTGGCCCGTCGGTTGAGCCTCGATCTCACCGGTCTGCCGGCGACTCCGGAGCGGGTGGCCGCCTTCGAGGCCGACAGTGCTCCGGGCGCCTATGAGCGCCTGGTCGATCGGCTCTTGGCCACTCCCCAGTACGGCGAGCGCATGGCCATCGGTTGGCTCGATGTGGTCCGCTTCGCCGACACCATCGGCTACCACTCCGACAATCCGAGGAACATCTGGCCCTACCGCGATTACGTCATCCGTTCGTTCAACGCCAACAAGCCCTTCGACCGGTTCACGCGGGAGCAATTGGCTGGTGACCTGTTGCCCGAGGCCTCGATGGACGCCCGGGTGGGATCGGGCTTCAACCGGCTCCTGCTGACCACCGAAGAGGGTGGGGCCCAGGAAAAGGACTACGAGTCGCGCTATCTGACCGATCGGGTCCGTGCGGTCGGCACGGTCTGGATGGGGCAGACCATCGGGTGCGCCCAGTGTCACGACCACAAGTTCGATCCCATCACGACGCGCGATTTCTATGCCATGGGCGCCTTCTTCGCCGATGTGAAGGAGACGATCATCGGTCGCCGTGAAGACGGCATGCTGGTGCCCACCGAACCGCAGGCCCGGGAGTTGGCCCGGTTGACGGCCGAGGCGCAGTCGCTCAAAGAGCGCTTCGAAGGCGCCCATCCCGAGTTGGAGGGGGCGTTCGCGCGGTGGCGCCAGCAACGGGTCGATGCCCTGCGTTCCGATGCCTTGTGGACCGCGGTCAAACCGACCTCGGCCGAGTCCACGGCCGGTGCGACGGTGACGATCCGTGAGGATCGGTCGGTGCTCATCGGGGGGCAGAATCCCGACACCGACAGCACGGTGGTTCGATTCGCCTCACTGCCCGAACGGGTGGTCGGGGTGCGCGTGGAGGTGTTGCCCGACAAATCCCTGCCCTCCCAGGGGCCGGGCCGGGCCGGCAATGGCAATTTCGTGCTCACCGAGGTGGTGGCCCGGGTGGTCCGTGACGGGGCCCCGGCCCGCGATGTGGCCTTCGAGTCGGCCTGGGCCAGCCACGAGCAGACGGTGTCGATCGACAAGAATCCCTATGGCCGATGGTCGGCGGCTTCGGTGATCGACCGAGACGCCCGGGGCACCTTCGCCGGGTGGGCCATCCTGCCCGAGGCGGGCAAGACAGCACAGTTGCGGCTGCGACTGAAGGAACCGCTCACGCTCGCCGCGGGAGAGCGGTTGGAGATCGAGTTGCAGCAGAAGCACGGGCACGGGCACCACACGCTGGGGTGTTTCCGGTTGGGAGTGGCCACCGATCCGGGGGCTCTCGTCCCGCCCACGATCCCCCTACCCAGCGGAGATTTGGCCGAGTGGATCGCCTTGGACCCGGCGCGGCGAACTCCAGAGCAATCGGCCAAGCTGTGGGCCGACTTCAAGGCCGGTGCCCCGGAGTTGGCCGACCTGCGGAACCGCCGCACGGCGGCCGACAAGGCACGGGCCGACTTCGAGGCCACGATCCCGCGCACACTCATCACCGAGCGTGTCGACAAGCCGCGGACCGTGAGGGTGCTGCCCCGCGGCAACTGGCTCATCGACACCGGCGAGATCATGGAGCCGGCCGTCCCGGTCCAGTTCCGCCCGTCCACGCCCGCGGTTTCCGGTCGCCGGTGGAACCGCCTGGACCTGGCCGACTGGTTGGTGTCGTCCGAGAACCCGCTGACGGCCCGGGTGGTGGTCAACCGCCTCTGGCGTCAATTCTTCGGCACCGGTCTCTCCAAGGTGCTCGATGACTTCGGGGCCCAGGGAGAGCCGCCACGGCATCCCGAGTTGCTCGACTGGCTGGCGGCCGAGTTCCGGGACAGCGGTTGGAACGTCAAACACGTGGTCCGCCTGATGGTCACCAGCCGGACGTATCGACAGGCCTCGAACGCACCGCGCGAGCTCCTGGCCCGGGATCCCGACAATCGGGAGCTCGCCCGTCAGGGACGCTGGCGCATCGAGGCCGAGCTGGTCCGCGATTCGGCACTGCAGATCTCGGGTTTGCTCGTGCCGCGGATCGGGGGTCCGAGCGTGCGCCCCTACCAGCCCGACGGGTATTGGGAGAACCTCAACTTCCCGCAGCGGGGCTATGATGCGAGCTCTGGCGGCGACCAGTATCGTCGCGGACTCTACACCTGGTGGCAGCGCTCCTATGTGCACCCGAGTATGTTGGCCTTCGACGCGGCCACCCGCGAGGAGTGCGCGGCCGAGCGCAATCGCTCCAACATCCCCCAGCAGGCCCTGGTGCTGCTGAACGACCCCAGCTACGTCGAGGCGGCCCGGAGCTTCGCCGCGCGGATTCTGCGCGAGTCTTCGGGCGACGACAGCGCACGCCTGATCTGGGCCTGGCAGCAGGCGCTGGCCCGGGCCCCGCGGGATGCCGAGTTGAGCGCGTTGCGCCGCCTGCTGGAGACCCAGCGGGCCGCCTTCGCCCGCGATCCGGAGGCGGCTTCGAAGTTCACCCTCACCGGCAAGGCCCCGGCACCCGCCGGCCTCGATGCGGTCCAGTGGGCCGCCTGGACCGATGTGGCCCGCGCCCTCCTCAACCTCCACGAGACCATCACCCGTTCCTGATCATGAACCCCTCCCCGGAGATCCGTCAGTTCCTCCAGCAGCAGCAGACCCGGCGCGTGTTCCTGGGCCGGGCCTCGCAGGGCCTGGGCGCCCTGGCACTCGGTTCGATCCTGCAACCGCGGGCGCTTCAGGCGGCGGCCGTGCGGGCCGTCTCGGGCGCGGTGAATCCGTTGCATTTTCCCGCCAAGGCGCGCCGGGTGATCTGGCTGAGCATGGCCGGTGGGCCTTCGCACCTCGAGACCTTCGACCCCAAGCCCAAGCTGGTCGAGATGCACGGCAAGCCCATGCCGGAGTCGTTCACCCGGGGCAAGCAGATCGCCCAGCTCCAAGGCCAGAAGCTGGTGTGCTACGGGCCGCAGTTGCCCTTCAAGCGCTTCGGCAAGGCCGGGGTCGAACTGTGCGAACTTTTCACCCACCTCGGCTCGGTGGCCGACGAGATCTGCTGGGTGCGTTCCATGACCAGCGAGGCCATCAACCACGACCCCGCCCACATGTTCATGAACACGGGCTCGCAGATCGCCGGCCGTCCGAGCATGGGTTCGTGGGTGACCTATGGGTTGGGTTCCGAGGCGGAGAACCTGCCGGGCTTCGTGGTGCTCACGTCGCTCGGTCGTGGCGGTCAGAACCAGCCGATTGCGGCCCGCCAGTGGGCGCCTGGCATGTTGCCGAGCCGATTCCAGGGGGTGCATCTGCGGGGCAAGGGCGATCCGGTGATGTACCTGGGCACCCCGCCGGGAGTGAGCCGCTCGGGTCAGCACGAGGTGGTGCGCACCATCAATGATCTCAACCGTCAGCACGATGCCGTGGTGGACGATCCCGAGATCGCCACGCGGATCGCCCAGTACGAGATGGCCTTCCAGATGCAGGCCAGCGTGCCGGAGTTGATGGACACGGCGAGCGAGCCCGAATCCATCCAGACGCTCTACGGGTGCAAGCCCGGGGACGGTTCATTCGCCTCCAACTGCCTCCTGGCCCGACGTCTGGCCGAGCGCGGGGTACGCTTCATCCAGCTGTACCACAAGGACTGGGACCACCATGGCGAGGTGAAGCAGGGGGTCGAGTTCAAGGCGGCCGAGATCGATCGGGCCTGCATGGCGCTGATCACCGACCTCAAGCAGCGCGACATGCTCAAGGACACGCTGATCGTGTGGGCCGGCGAGTTCGGCCGCACCCCGATGAGCCAGGGAGGCAGCGGCCGCGACCACCACAACGCGGGATTCACGATCTGGATGTGCGGCGGCGGGATCCGCCCGGGGATGGTCTACGGGGCCACCGATGAGCTGGGGTATGCGGCGGTCGACTCACCGGTGGATGTGCACGACATCCACGCGACACTCCTGCGGCAGCTCGGCATCGACCACACCCGGCTGTCGGTGAAGTTCCAGGGGCTCGATGTGCGGTTGACCGGCATCGCCGGCCGGGTGATCCGCGACCTCATCTGAGCGCGGGTGCGGCCTTCAGCGAGGCGGCGAAGAGTCGGGTGCCGGTGGCGACGTACAGCGTGCCGTTGGCGGCCACGGCCGTGGCGCTGATGGGTGAACCCAGGGCCACGTGTCCCAGGAGGATTTTTTCGCGGCTCAGGGCGAAGGTCCAGAAGCCGCCACGGCGAGTGCCGAGGTACACCTTGCCATCGGCCACGAGTGCCGAGGCCCAGACCTCGCCATCCAGTTCGTGCGTCCACAGGCCTTTTCCGGTGGTGGCGTCGATGCAATGGAGGGTGCGCATGGAGTCGGCGCAGAAGACGAGCCCGTTGGCGACAGCCGGGGTGCTCATGGTGTGTCGGCCCAAGGGGTACGACCACACGGTGTTGGAGGCGCTGACATCGCCCTCGCCGGAGAGGCTCACGCAACGGACCCAGGCCTCGTTCTTGCCCCAGAACCAATCGCCGCCGCCCGCGACGTACATCCGGTCACCCAGCGCCACGGGCATGCCGTAGATGTTGCTCGGACCCTCGCGTCGGTTGTTGAGGAAGCTGCCGACGTGGGTCTTGGGGCCGCTGGGGTCGAAGTCGAAGCGCCAGGGGTTGTCGAGGAGTCCCGGCATGGACGATTGCCCCCGCGGGCGGAACGGATCGAAGCCGTAGACCACTCCGTCGCCCCCGGCGAACAGGATGCGCGGGCGGCCGTGGACGGTGGTCAGGGAGGGGGAAGACCAGGTGCAATGGAAGATGCGCGGGGCGATGCCGAGACCATCCTCGGCCACCCATCGGCCGGTGCGTTTGTCGAGCACCACCAGGCTCGGGGCCTTGGGGGTGCGGATCACCCGGTGGGTGTTGTCCACGCCGGTGCTGGTGTTGATGTACAGGTAGTCGCCGTGGATGAGGATGGAGCTGTGGGCTCCGTCGTGGGACCAGATGCCGGCCTCGCGGGTGAGGTCGAACGACCAGAGGATGTCGGCATCGGGGACCGCAGCAGGCACCGGAACGGGCAGGGCGTTGGTGCCCCGCAGGTTGAGGTAGGCGGCTTCGTTCTGGAACGGGCCCTGGTTGCCATTGGCCTGGCCCCGGATGTCGAGGCATTGGACCACGCCGCGGTTGTCCACCAGGTAGACGCGGTCGCCTTCGACGGTGACGGGCGAGGCCATGCCGGTCTTGGGCCAGTCGTGGTAGATGTCCTCCTCGCGCTTGGGTACGGCGAGCTGCCATTCGAGGGCTCCGGTGGCTTCGGAGAGGCAGAGCATGACGCCGCGGTCTCCGGTGCGCCGGGGATCCCGGGGCAATTCGTTGTTGGTGCCCACGAACACCCTTCCCTGGGCGATGACCGGGGTGGAATGGGATTCGGTGCCCGGAGCCCCGAGGGGAACGCTCCACCGGAGGTGGGTCGCATTGGTCGGATTGAACGTGGCGGGCAGGTTGATCTCGGGGGAGGTCATGTTCCTGGACCAGGCTTCGCCCAACTGGGGGCGATCTGCGGCCTGAAGGGATATCAGGACCGTGAGGGCCGACAGTGCCAGGGCACGGGAGATCATGGGAATGACGCTAGTGCAGGGTACGCGTCGACGGAACACCTATCGTCGACGGGGAGTCGTCGGGAGTGGTCCCACCGGCGGACACAAAAGCCGGCGTTCTCGCAGGTTTCCGGGTGATTGGGGGTGCTTGGGGACAGGCTCCGAAGGCGACGACTGGCGGGGGAATGATGGAGGGTCGGAGCGGATTTTCTCGATGATCGGAAAGAATCGGGTCGAGGCCTGCGAATCCTCTCCTGACTATGAAACCATTAGACCTTGTTGGCCCTTGGAACTATGCCCTCGATCATTTCCTGAAATCCTTCCTCGAGGTGGCCTTCCCGGTGATCGCAGCGGTGATCGACTGGAAGGTGACTCCCGTCTCGCTCGACAAGGAATTGCGCGAAATCATGCCTGAAGCACAACCGGATCCCGAGCGCTTCGACAGGTTGTTCCAGTTCCGCCTGATCAGCGGACTGGATGCGTGGTTGCTCATCCACTTCGAGTTCAACAATCACCCGGATCCGGACCTCGAGAATCGCCTCGATGAACGTTGCCGGCGCATCTTCCAGCGCTTTGGAGTGGGTGTCACCCACGTGACCTTCTTGGCTGGCATGGAGTGAGGCCCGGCGGCGTGCCCTTCACCGCACGGAGGCGGGCTTCGACGGGAGGAACGACTCGGCCCGCGGATCGGATCGGCGTCGGCCCGAGGCCACGGCTGCAGACCTCCCGGTCACAGCCGTGCCGAGGTCGTGGGTCGTGGGCGATATACCGCTGCGGTCGATGTGCGGTCGATGGGGCGCGTTCCAAGGGTCTGCTGGGCTTTTGGGCGAGGTCCGGGTAGGATTTCCGTATGATCCGTTTCGGCTCGTTGGAGCTGAAGTCCAACCTGTTCCTGTCGCCGCTGGCGGGCTACACGAACCTGCCGTTCCGCCTGGTGGCGCGCGAGATCGGGGGGCTCGATCTGGCGACCACCGACCTGGTCAACGCCCGTTCCCTCATCGAGGAGAATCCCAAGGCCTTCAAGCTCATCGAAACGAACGAACGGGATCGGCCTCTGGCGGTCCAGTTGTTCGGTTCGGTGCCCGAGGAGATGCGCGATGCGGCGGTGATGCTCCAGGAACGCGGGGTGAGTGCCATCGACATCAACATGGGTTGCCCGGTGCGCAAGGTGTGCCGGGTGGGCGGCGGCTCCGCGATGATGGTGGAGCACGAACGGACGCAGCACCTGGTGCGGACGATGGTGGACGCGTTGCGCATTCCGGTGACGGCCAAGATGCGCCTGGGGTGGGACGACGACAACCTGAGCGCCCCCGACCTGGTCCGGGCGCTGGAAGATGCCGGCATCGCCGGGGTGTTCATCCATGGGCGGACCCGGGAGCAGGGGTTCTCGGGCTCGGTGAATCTCGCGGGCATCCGCAAGGTGGTGGAGGCGGCACGGACGATCCCGGTCATCGGCAATGGTGACGTGACAACGCCCGAGGCGGCCGTGCACATGAAGTCCGAGACCGGGTGCACCGGTGTGAGCATCGGGCGGGGAGCCTTTTATGATCCGTGGATCTTCGTGCGCACGCAGGCGCTGATGCAGACGGGGGTGTTGCCGCCGGAGCCGGGCATCGACGACCGCGTCCGGGTCATGTCCCGGCATCTGGACCTGATGGTCGAGGTGTTCGGGGAGCGCCACGGGTGCGTGATGTTCCGCAAGATCGCCCCCTGGTATGCCAAGCGGTTCGGCCCGGCCAACGAGTTCTGCAAGAAGGTCGTGCGACTGGAGTCCCGGGCCCAATACCTGGAGATCGTCGACGGTTACCTGCGGTGGCGCCGGCAGTTCTGTGACGAGTCGGGTCAGCTGCTGCCCCGCTACCAACTCGCACCGATGGTCGCCAGCTTCATGCGCCCCGCCGGAGACGACGACACGCCGGCCAGTGTGCGTCGGGAAGCCATCCCGGTGCCCAAGGGTCCGGTCGAAGTCTGGTGACCGCGGAGGCGGTGGGCCCGGATCGGGTTCAACCGCGTTTCTCGGCGACGACCCAGGCGTTGAAGAGCCCGTATTTCAGCGGGGAGCAGTTGAGGACGAAGTCGATCCAGCCCGGCACGGTGCGGTCGGTGCAGGCGACGTCGACCAGGCGGCACCCGGTGCGTTCGAGAAAAAATCCCAGATCCAACGCATTGGTGCACACGATGGCATCGTCATCGGGGGTGAAGGGTTCCTTGATGATGGGCGTCATCCGCTCGAAGCGGACCCGGTCGGGCGCGCTGCGCATCTGATGGCGCCGCTCGAGCAGGCCTTGCAGGTTGTGCCACTTGTGGGCGAGTCCCCGCATCCGCGGATGGTAATCGCGCCAACCCAGGAACCGCAGGAAGTTGGGGCTGCTCAGGATGATGCGGCCCCCCGGGGCGCACACGCGAACCGCCTCGGCGATGAAGGCCTCGGGATCCTGCACGTGCTCGACCACGTTCAGCGCACCCACCCGCTGGAAATGGCCGTCGGGGTAGGGGAGACGGTTCCCGTCGTACAGCAGGCAGCGGTCGGTGAAGGCACGGGTGCGCTCGATGTTCGGCGCCGAGACATCCACGCCATGGGCCTCGAACCCCTCGCGGGTGAGTTGAGCCACGACCTGTCCCACGCCGCATCCGATGTCGAGCAAACGGCCTCCGGGGATCGTCGGCCGGAGCGCACCGGTGAACTTGGCGTAGAAGGCGGCATCCCAGTTGGCGAGGATGTCGGCATAGGCCGTGTCGTCGCGGACGTGGTCGAGATGGCTGGGTGTGGAGGCCATGGTCAGTCGGCCGATGCGGGCTTCGGTGCCAGGACGAGGATGCCCACCAGCAGCAAGCCGGCGGCCACGGCCGAAAGGCTGACCCACAAGGCTTGGTGGGGCGGATCGAAGCGGTATTCGATGGTGTGTTCGCCGGCCGCGACCGCCACGCCCCGCATGAGGAAGTTGGCCCGCAGCAACGGCGCGGGTTGTCCATCCACGGTCACCTTCCAGTCGGGATGCCAGCGATCGTTGAGCAGCAAGATTCCCGCTGCGCTCGAGCGGGTCTTGACCGTGATGTGCTTGGGCGCGTATCGGGTGATGGAGGCCTCGGACGGTCCGACCGTGGGTGACGGAGAGCTTCCGGCGATCGTCTCCGAGACGAGGACTTGCCGGGTCGGATCCCATTCGGGCGCGCGAAGCTGCTGCAAGGTTTGCGCGTCGCCGAGACCGGCCTGCCAATCGGTGTAGAACTTCGCGCGGGGCAGGGTGCCGGTGAATTCGAGCACCGCGAACGGTCCGGTCTCGGAACGGGTGGCGGTGAGCAACTGCACCACGTCGGCGGTGGCGGTCGAGGCGTTGGGGGGCGTGACTCCCGGCTTGAGTCCGAGACCGAAGGGCATCTTGAGGCGGATGCGCTTCTGCACGGGATCCACCATGCCGTTGAGTTGGTCGACCACGTCCTTCGATCCGAGGATGTACCGGGTGTTGGTCAGTTGCCACAAACGGCCCACCAGCGGCAGGTTGTTCTGATTGTCCATCAGGCCCAACGCCCCGAAGTAGGCCGTCTCCAACTCGGGCACGCGCGGCATCTGCGAGATGTCCAGCGACTGGATGTTGAAATACTGGAACTGGTTCTCCAGCCACTCCTTCTGCAGGAAGGTCCATGAAAGGGCGGCTTCGCCGCCGACGAGCGGACCCTGCCGGTGCGGGTCGAGGAAGGCCGTCACCCGTTGCTCCCAGGGCCGTTCCTTGAGCAGGTCGAGCACCGGGTTCGACTGGTAGCGCGTGACCCAATCGTACGATTTCACCCAGGGCGTGTTGGCCCGATAGAGATCGGCCGCCAGGACCAGACCCAAGAGGATCCAACCGATCCGGGCTCGAGCGCCCTGGAAGACGCCGGTGATCATTCCGGTCACGAGGACCAGGTTGACAGCGAAGAACCCCAAGGCCTTCCAGACCTCTCCGATGGAGAATTCCGCAGTGGCCGGTGGGCCCATGTGGAATTCGATGCCGCGGAGGTGGGCTCTCAGTTCGGACGCACTCCCCGCGTAGTTCAGAGCGCCCACCGCCGCGATCGCGAAGCACGCGAAGGCGCCGAAGACCCACTTCACCTCACCGGCAGCGGCCGTTTTTCGCCAGGCGGCCAACTGATCCTTCCACCCGCCCCAGCGTTCCTTGCCCGAGGTCAGGGATCCGCGAGCGATGGCTTCGAGCCCATAGGCGAAGAGCACCCACAGCGCAAGGTGCATCATATGCAGGAACTTCGAGGGGATGCGGATGGTCGAGAGGTAGGGAATGGAGAAGAAGATCCGGTAGAACGGGGCGAAGTGTCCCCAGGACAGGGCGAGGGATCCTGCCGCCACGGCGCACCAGAACCAGACCATGCGCCGTTCCGTTTCCGAGTACGGTGATTGCCGTTTCCGGATCGACGAGGCGGCGGCGTAACTGGCCACCAGCACCACCAAAACCCCCGCGTACTCGCCGGCACCGCTGAAGCGTCCCTTGGCCGTCCCATCGAAACCCACGGCGCCCCAGTAGGCTCCGCCGTCCGGGCTGTCCATGCGGTAGCCGAAGAGTCCGGGCACCACGATCCGCAGCGACTCCACCGGAGGCAGGCTGACCGCGGAGGCGAACTGCCATCGCTGCGCCTGGCTCTCCCGCGTCTGGGCCATGCCCGAGACGCCGACGATCTGGGTGCCCACGAGGGTGGACAGCGAGTGCGCGGCCAGCCATGCCGCACAACAGGAGACCATCCCCAGGCGAAGCAATCCGGCCAGCCAACCCCTGGATTTACCGGAGGAACCGGCGACGGTCGCCATGATCGTGAAGGCGGCGACCAGCAGGCTGAAGATGGCCCCCACGTCCGCTCCCTCGGTGACGCAAAAGCCCACGGCAAGGCCTGCAAGAGGGATGTGCACCCAGGAGCGCCAACCTGTCTCCTTCATGGACCGGGCCAGCAATCCCATGGCCAGCAGGGCGAAACCCTGGGTCAAGGCCTTGGGCGGCAGTCCCCAGCAGGCGTAAGAGACCGGGTTGCTGTTGAGCGCGGCCGCCAGGCCGACCAGGATTCCCGTCCGCCGACTCAGGCCGGCCTGTCCGCAGAACCATGCCGCCGAGATCCCGAGGAAAAACAGCGAGAGCGGAACCTGCAACTTGGCGAAGGCGACCGCGTCCCTGAGCGCCATGAAGAGGGCCAAGGTCAGGTTGAT
>JAIXXC010000206.1 GCA_027490985.1 Verrucomicrobiales bacterium | reverse complement strand
GCTCGACACCGACCGTCTGTTGCTGCGCTGGTTCAATCACTGGCTGCGCGATTCGGGCGAGTTCGCCGGCGAGCCGCCCGTGCGCTCCTTCGCCCTCGGCGAGAACCGCTGGCATCGCATGGACCATTGGCCCGGACCGGCCGAACACATCGCATCGGCCCAGCCGTGGTTCCTCGATTCGGACGGACGCGCCAATGCCCTCCAGGGCGACGGACGCCTCTCGGCCATCGCCCCGTCGACACCCCGCCCCCGCGACGGATTCGTCCATGAGCCCGAGGTGCCCGTCCCGGCACCGGGGCCCGGAGCTGCGCCGGGAGCCTACCTTCAGAATCGTCAGGACTCGATGAACCACGTCCTGGTGTACACGGGCCCGGTGCTCACCGGGCCGGTGACCGTCGTCGGTCGACCCCGGGTCCGCCTGTACGCCACCAGCCGGACCGCTTCGGCCGATCTGGTGGCCAAGCTGGTCCGGGTGCTCCCGGATGGCCGATCGTACAACGTCTGTCTGGGCATCGCCCGCGGCAGCTGGCTCTTCGGTCCGGGCGGGTTGGTGGCCGACCGGGTCCAATGCTGGGAATTCGATCTGGAACCCACCCACTGCGTCTTCGCGGCCGGAGACCGCATCCGCCTGGTCGTGAGCGGAAGCGCCTTTCCCCTCTACGACCGGAACCCGGGCTCGACGGTATCGCCGGAGGCCGCCGATTCCTGGGACTGGCTCCAGAACCAACAACAGGTGCTGCACGAGGCGGAACATCCATCCGTGCTGCTGCTGCCGCTGCGGGTCGAGCCCGACAGCCCGGCACCGACCTCGCATCCGACGGCCTGACATGACCCCGCCCGCCACCCCCCAACCGCCCTTCATCCGCCTCGACGCGGTCACCAAGCGTTGGTCCAACGGAGTGACGGTCCTCGAGGGCGTCACGCTCACGGCCGACCGGGGCGAGTTCATCTCGCTCATCGGTCCGAGCGGCTGCGGCAAATCGACGCTGCTCCGCCTTCTGGCCGGCCTGTCCCCGCTGAGTGCCGGTGCGGTGACACTCGACGGCATGTCGCCCGAGGCGGCCCGCGAGATCATGTCGTTCATCTTCCAGGACGCCACGCTGCTCCCCTGGCGGACCGTCCGCTCCAATGTCGAGTTGGGCCTCGAACTGGAGGGCAAGACCATCGCATCGCAGCGGCGGACCACCGCGTCCACGCTGCTGGAGCTCGTCGGCCTGTCCGATGTGGCGGACCTGTATCCGCGCCAACTGAGCGGCGGCATGCGCATGCGGGTCTCCATCGCCCGGGCCCTGGCGACGCGACCCAAGATCCTGCTCATGGACGAACCCTTCGGCGCTCTCGATGAGATGACCCGGGATTTCCTGAACGAAGAGGTGTTGCGTTTGCGGGAGAACGACCGGTTCACCACGTTCTTCGTGACCCACAGCGTGGCCGAGGCCGTGTTCCTCTCCACGCGCATCCTCGTGCTGCAGGCCAAACCGGGGCGCATCGCCCGCGAGATTCCCGTACCCTTCCCGTTCCCGCGGACGGCCGAGTTGCGCAGCGCTCCGGAGTTCCTGCGCCTGGTCGGCGAGGTGAGCGGGGCCCTGCGCGCGGTCCAGAATCCATCGAACACCGGACACCCATGAAGAAGCTTCTCATCCAAGCCGTCTGGCCGTTGGCCGTGTTCGTGGCGGTGATCTCGGCCTGGCACTGGAGCTGCCGGGGATTCTCCATCCCGGCCTATGTGCTGCCACCGCCCTCGGCGGTCGTCCGCGTGATCGTCGAGCGTCACGAGAACCTGTGGAACGCCTTTCGCATCACCGCCCTCGAGGCCGGTGGCGGCTATCTGCTGAGCATCGTCGCCGGAGTCTTCATCGCACTGTTCTTCGCCCAGAGTCCGCTCATCCGGAGGTCCTTCTATCCGTACACCATCCTGCTCCAGACCGTCCCGATCGTCGCGATCGCGCCGCTCATCCTGATGTGGTTCGGATCGGGCCTGCGCAGCGTGATGCTGGTGGCCTTCGTCATCTGCCTCTTCCCCATCATCGCCAACACCACCCAGGGACTCATCAGCGTTCCCCGGAACCTCATCGACCTCTTCGTGATGTCCAACGCGTCCCGCTCCCGGCAACTGTTGAAGCTGAGGCTGCCCCATGCGCTGCCCCACCTGTTCGTCGGCCTGCGCATCTCGGCGGGCATCTCGGTGATCGGTGCCGTCACGGGCGAACTCTTCGCCAGTTCGAACGCCGTGGGCGAGGGGGGCCTCGGCTATTCCATCACCTACGCCAACAGCCAGCTCCAGACCGACTACCTCTTCGCCCTCGTGCTGACGGCCAGTTTCCTGGGGTTCCTCTTCTTCTTCACGGTCACCGGCCTGGAATGGCTCCTGTTGAGGCACTGGCACGAGTCGGCCATGAAGACCGATGCCGACTGAACCACAAGACCCCGACACCGTCCTTCAAACCCTGAAGTCCGTTGCCCAGCCCCGTTCCCGAACCCCGCAATCCCAAAGCTCTCCTCTCGATGAAACACCTCTGGTTGTCCCGGTGCCTCAGCCTGTCGCTGGGCCTGTCCCTGTGCCTGATCACCGCCGCCCTGCGGCTCCGTGCCGCCGAGCCGGTCGCCATCACGTTCCAGCTCGATTGGAAACCCACCGCCCAGTTCGCCGGACTGCTTCTGGCCCGC
>JAIXXC010000341.1 GCA_027490985.1 Verrucomicrobiales bacterium | reverse complement strand
TTGGACGCCTTGGGTCCACGTCCCGGGAAGGTCAATTCGGCGATGCCCGATTTGTCCAATTCGCCCAACCCCGCCGTCACCATGCGCGAGTATTGGCCCCACGCGGCCTGAGCCAACGGCAGCTTCAGCTTGGCCTTCTTGGCAAGGCCGAGGGCGATGCCCGAATCCTTGGCGGCGTGGGCCGCACTGAAGTAGCAGGCGTGGTCGCGTTTCTGCATGTCTTCACCATCGGTCTCCAACACCCGCGAATTGGCTCCCGTCTGTGAGAAGACCTCGCGAAGCACACCCAGATCCAACCCGAGGGCCGCTCCGAGCCCGAGGCCCTCGGCCAACCCGGCCGTGTTAATGTTCATGACCATGTTGACGAGCGCCTTGACCTGGGCCGCCGTTCCGGCCGGCCCGATGTAACGCCGGGAAGCCGACAAGCGAGCCAACACGGGTTCGGCCCGCTCGCAGGCGCTCTTCTGGCCCGCGGTCATCAGGTACAGGGTGCCCTGCCGAGCCTGGGTGATGCTCGAGGCCATGCAGGCTTCGACGCTCTCGGCGCCCACCGACTGGGCCCGGGCTTCGATCGTCACATGGGTGGCCGGACTCACCGTGGCACAGTTGATGAACAACCGCCCGGCCGCCCCTTTCAGCAGACTGTCGCCTTTCAGCGCGAACAGCGCCTCCATGGCCGCATCATCGGTGACCACGGTGATGATCACATCGGCCAGGGCGGTCACCGCCGAAAGCCGCGCCGGCGCCTCGCAACCCAACTCGGCCGCCAAGGCCTGAGCCTGCTTCCGACGGAGATCGTGCACGGCCGTCACTTGGAAACCCGACTCTTTCAGGCGACGGGCCATGTTGGCTCCCATGCGTCCGACACCGACACAGGCGATTCTGATGCTCATGGATTCTTGATTGGGGATCGTGTGGAGGGTTTTTCCGGGTTCAGCGACCGGAGGGGATTCCGGCGGTGACACCGGCAGGCCCACCGCGGGACTGGGACAACTCCAGCAGGTCGATCAGGATTCGCTCGGCTTCCCGGAGATTCACGTCGGCGGCGACTCCATCTTCGTCGTCGTCGCCCTCTTCCTGCCCGGCCTCCCGCAACCGGCGCCGCTCGGCGGCCGCCTCCTTCGAGGTCCCCGCCTTCAGGGCGCGGGCATCACGCGCCGTGGCGGCGACCACCGGCTTGGCCACCTTGGGCTCCGGCAGTCCGGGCTGAGAGGCGTTCTTCAGGGTGATCTCGTAGGCCAGCGGTTCGACCTCGTTGCGGCTCTTGATCTCCGCCTTGCGGGTCGCGGCCCGGCTCCGGTCGGAGTCCATCTCCTGCCGCCGCTTCTTTTCATTGAGCGACACGGTGCGGTCGGCCAGTTGCTTCTTGTACCGCTCGATGTCTTCGCCGATGTAGGCGTAGTCGCGATCCTTGCCGACCCGATCCACCGATCGTCGTTGAAGCTCGGGCAGCGAACGGGTCACCCGATCGGCCTTGTCGAATCGCACCGACGGAATCGTATTCCAGGGCAACGCATTGCTCAGCGACGACTCGCCGATATCGGCGAAATTGTTGATGCTGGGCAGCACCACGTCGGGAACCACGCCCTTGAGCTGCGTGGACGAACCCGACGGCCTGAAGAACTTGCTGATCGTGACCTTCACCTGCCCCGGCTTGCCGGCGCCCCGATAGAACGGCTCCAGGCTCTGGAGGTTTTGCACGGTGCCCTTGCCATGGGTCGAACTGTCGCCCACCACCACAGCGCGACCGTAGTCCTGAAGGGCTCCGGCCAAGATCTCGGAGGCGGAGGCGCTGAACCGGCTCGTCAGGACCACCAGCGGGCCATCGTACAACACCGAGGAGTCGTCATCCTCGAGGATCCGCTGCTGACCCAGCGAATTGACCACCTGGACCACGGGACCCGTCTTGATGAAGAGCCCGGTGAGACTCACGCACTCTTCCAGCGAGCCGCCGCCGTTGCGTCGCAGGTCCAGAACCACGCCGTCGATGCCCTCGGCCATCAGCTTTCGCAGCAGTTTGGCCACATCGGCGGTCGGGCTCTTGGAAGCCCCGTTGCCACCGATGGCCCCGCTGTAGAAGGCCGGAAGGTCGATCACGCCGATCCGATTGGTTTTTCCGTTGCCGCCCGGCAACAGCACCAGCTTGGCCTTGGCCTCCTGGTCTTCGAGGGGAATGGTGTCACGAACGATGGTCACCGATTTGCGGGTGCTGAGGTCGGCTCCCGACGGGATGTAGGTCAGGGTGACCTTCGATCCCTTGGGGCCCCGGATCTGCTCGACCACCTTCTGGAGCTTCTCGTCGATCACATCCACCGGCGTCTGTTTGTCCTGCGCCACGGCCACGATCTTGTCACCCGCCTTGAGGATCTTGCTCTTCTCGGCCGGGCTTCCCGGTTTGATCTCGGTGATGGTGGCGTACCCGTCTTCGCTCGTCAGCACGGCTCCGATGCCCACGAAGGACAAGGTCATGGACATGCTGAACGCCTCCTCCTCGCGCGGCCCGAAGTAATTGGTGTGGGGGTCGTAGGAATGCGCCAAGGCGTCGAGATACCACTGGAGGACCTCCTTGGACTCGAACTGCTTGAGATTGCGCATCACCCGGTTGTAGCGGCGGTTGAGCGTCTTCACGATGTCGTCGTGCCGGTCACCCTGGAGATTGCTCTCGAAGTAGCTGCGGAGGTCGGCGGGACCCTTGAATTTGCCGCTCTCGGCCATCTTGGCCACCACGCCGGCCCGGTTGGTCGACAGGTTCGCATGCAACCGGGTCTCCAGACCGCTCAAATACAGGTCGGCCACTTTCTTGCCGCCCGACAGGATCGGTTTGGTCACCAGCTTGGCCGCCGGGGCGGCCGGCACGGCATTGGTGCCCGCTGTGGCATCGGATTCAGGTTCCGGCGGCGTGGTCATCTGGGTCCAGACATTGGTCGCCAGAGTCGAGAAGTCGCGATTGAGCTTCTCGGACAGGTACTCGAAGCGCAGGCGGTCACGCCAGATCGACTGCAACTCGGGCAGATCCTTGGGACGCGGTGCTTCCTTGCGGTTCAGGAGCATCTTGGCGTCGGAGTCGAAATTGAACTTCTCGGTCTTGAGCACTCCTTGCACCA
>JAIXXC010000336.1 GCA_027490985.1 Verrucomicrobiales bacterium | reverse complement strand
GATCAGCACCCGAAGGGTCAGCCGGATCACTTCCTCGGGTTTCCAGTCCCGGCGCTCGATCATGGGACCAGTCTGGGGGCGGGGCGTTGTCCGGGACAAACCGAAAGCCCGAATGCGGCGCGCGCCCTCGCGGAACCTTGGATCTCAGAAACCGCGTTCAAACCAGCACCCCGTCTTCCATCGCCACCACACGATCCATGCGTCGGGCCAGTTCCTCGGAATGGGTGACCACGATCAGGGTGGTGCCATGCTCCCGATTCAGCTCGGTCAACAACCGGGTGACCTCGGCCGCCGAAGCGCGGTCCAACGCTCCGGTGGGTTCATCGGCCAGCAACAGTCGCGGCTGATGGATGAGCGCCCGAACCACCGCCACGCGTTGGCGCTCGCCACCGGACAAGCGCCCGGGAAGCTGGTCCTCACGCGCTTCGAGTCCGACGCGGCGCAACAGCTTCCCGGCCCGCTCCAAAGCCTCGTTCTCCACCCGGGAAGCACGGGCCAGCAACGGGACCAACACATTCTCGAGCACCGTCAGATGGGGCAGCAGGTGATGCGACTGGAACACGAAACCGATGCGGCGATTGCGGAAGTCGGCCAGTTCGTCACCCGCCATCATCGAGAGGTTCTTGCCGTCGATGACGATGGTTCCCTGATCGGGTTGATCGAGCGTCCCGATCAGGTTCAAGAGCGTGCTCTTGCCCGAGCCACTGGGTCCGATGATCGCCAGGCTCTCCTGAACCTCCACGCTCAGGTCGACCCCCTGGAGAACGCGGACCTTGTGATCCCCCGTCCGGAACGATTTGTGGACCCCGCGCACTTCCACCAAGGACTTGCTCATGGGGACAGGCTACTCTCCCGATGGCCGTTGTCAGGCTTCAGGTTCTCGGAAAAGAGCCCCGGGCAACCGGGACGCCGGGGCGACAACGGAGGGGCGAGATCTCCCAGGGTCCCATTGTGAGCAAGTTTCCCGGCAAACGGGTTGACAACACAACCGATAGTGGCTTACTTCAACCAAGGCCACAGCCGATTGATTGTCGCCTCCCAATATGCGCTGTCCCAAATGCGGCGGTCAGGATGACAAAGTCATCGATTCCAGGTCCTCCAAGGAGGGGGCCACGATCCGGCGTCGGCGCGAATGTCTGGCGTGCGAACACCGGTTCACGACCTACGAGCAGATCGAGCACGATCCCCTCATGGTCGTGAAGCGCGACGGGCGTCGGGAGGTGTTCTCCAAAGAAAAGCTCATCTCGAGCCTGCAACGAGCCTGTCAGAAGCGACCGGTCTCCGAAGACGACATCGCCTCGGCCGTCGAGCGCATCCAAGAGGGTCTCGTCGGCGGGTTCGACCGGGAAACGACCTCCCGGGCCATCGGCGAGCGGGTCATGCGCGAACTGCGCAAACTGGACCCCGTCGCCTACGTCCGTTTCGCCAGCATCTACCGAAATTTCGAAGAGGCCACCGACTTCGTCAGCGAGGTGGAGCGGTTGGAATCCCTGCCCGTCGATGACAAGCGGCAGTTGGAACTGATCGAAGAAGCCGAGGCCGCAGCCGCGGCCCGCGGGGGGCGCGCTCCATGATCGCCCTCCGGGACGACTTTCTGTTGGTGGCCCAGGAGGGCGGACACTACATCCCCTGCTCCGTCGAGCACCTGACCTTCGAACTGGCCGGCAGCGCCGCCCATCAGGTGGATCCCGAGTGGATGAAACAGGCCGCCGCCGGGGTCCTGCACTATTTCAAGGACGAGCTCGGCAAAAGCCATGTCACCGTGGCCGAGTTCGCCACGGCCCTGTCCAAGGTCTTCCAGGGTCTGGGGCTGACCGCCGACGTCACGGCCATCAACCCGCCCCCGACCGAAACGACTTCCGAAGCCCCTGCGGTTCCGGATGCGCCGACCTGCGAAACCCCCGGAGCCGCCCCGGGTCAGGTCTGGCGGGGCGACCTCAGGGCCATCGCCGTGGCCTCGGTGACGCTCGGAGAGCTGGCCTTCCAACAGGCCCTGCTCGGGCAACTGGCCGCCGCGCTCGAGTCCGGCCCCCAGACGGTCGAATTCTCGGGTCTGCGCGGCTGCGTCAAGATGATCACGGGGCGCAAGCACTGGTGCCCGGAATGCCGCCGGTGGTCGGCTTGGATTGTCGACTTGCTCCGCTCATGGCTGAGCGAAAAAGCCTCCAACCGCCACGTGTCGCTGGTGGTCCGCTGACGCGCCCCCTTCCCGACCTGTCCCTTCCCCCGAGATGAGCGAGCCCGTCCCCGAACCCCCGGTTCCCGCACCCCCTCTTCCCGAAACTCCGCCGCTGCCCGGCGAGTCGCCCGAGGCCGCCATCGATTTGTCCCGATGGAAACAACTGCCGCTCGGACTCATGAACGAGTACCGGGTCCAGTTCGATGTCTTCGAGGGGCCGCTCGATCTCCTGCTGCATCTGGTCAAAAAACAGGAGGTCGACATCTATCAGGTCAACCTCACCCGGATCGCCTCCGAATTCGTGGCCTACATCGACCAGATGCGCGAACTCGATCTGGAGATCGCCGGTGAATTCCTGGTGATGGCCGCCACCCTGATCTACATCAAGAGTCGCGAACTGCTTCCGGCCGACCAGAAACCCGATGCCCAGGTGGGCGAAGAAGATGAAGAAGATCCCCGCTTCGAGTTGATCCGCCGGTTGGTGGAGTACAAGAAATTCAAAGATGCGGCGGCCGAGCTCCAATCGCTCGAAAACCGCATGGATCAGGTCTACGAACATCGCTCGACCCCCGTGGTCCTGCCGGAGACCGAGCCCCAGCGGCGCGAACCCGTCTCGATCTTCGACCTGATCCAGGCCGTCAGCGTCATCCTCAAGCGCTTCAGTGAGCGCGACGACGTCCGCGAAATCCAGGCCGACCCCTACACGGTCTCCGAGAAGATGGCGGCGCTGAGGATCCTCATCCAGGAGCGCGGGCGGTTCCGCTTCAGCGAACTGTTCGCCGAAGCACGCACCCGCAGCGAGGTCGTCGTGACCTTCCTCGCCATGCTCGAACTGACGCGACTGCGTCATCTCCAGGTGGTCCAGAGCGAGGATTTCGGTGAGATCGAGGTCGAGTTGGCCCCTCCCGAAGCACCCAAGCCCGAGGAACCCGAGGAGCCGGTGATCGAAGCGGACGACTCGTCCGGACGGTCCGAACCCTCCCAACCCGCCAAACCCACCGACGACGAGGACTGAGGTCGCCCCCGACCGTCCCGTGGAATGGGACCCGACCCTTCCATCGGGATCGGCGCTGATCGGCACTTCCCAGGCCGCCCCGCTCGTGCGGTTTTCAAGCAGGACAACGACGCTTGCTTTCAACCCGCCCGGAACCCATTGTGTCGAGCCGTTTTGGGAACACCCGCTTCAATGCGGTCTTTTTGATATGAGCGAACCACTGGAGATCAACCTCGACCTCGACAAACTGTTTCAACCCGCCTGGGCGACCTCGCCTTCGGAT
>JAIXXC010000174.1 GCA_027490985.1 Verrucomicrobiales bacterium | reverse complement strand
TGCAGGACCTGGCCGCGCCCCGCCTCGTCGTCGAGACCGTGCAGGCCGGGGAACTCGGCCCTGGATCCGCCGCCCATCCGATCGTTGCCCGACCGCTCCGCCCCGGACCGCTTGAAGCGCAGTTCAGCCGGACGCCCCGGCTCGACCTCACGGTCCCAGGCCGGCCCGGGCCGCTCGTCGGTGAGCCGGTCTCCGGGCGGGTCGATGAGCTTCTCCTCCAGCGTCGTCGCGCAGAGGATCCGCTCGGCAAACTCGCGCACTTCCACGCCCCTGTTGTCGGCTGAAGCGGCCCTTCTGTCCAACGGATAGGATGCCGCGGGATCGGTCCAGCGAAGGGGTTTCACCGTATCCCTTCACCGTATCCCTTGCCTTGCGGGGAGCGGTGGCGGACGCTTTCAATCGTCCTCAACGATTCCTCACCCATGAAGTCATCTGCATTCTGGAGCCTGGTGGCCGCGGCGGCGTTGCCGCTCCTGCCCTCGGGCCTTGTGGCGCAGGCCCCGGCGACGGGCCCCATTCGCGGGCCGTTCTGGTCCGGCACGGTCATGCGCGGCAAAGGCGTCGCCGCGGCCATGAAAGGCCTGGCGATCAACCTCGGCACCGATCAACGCAGCCACGTGGTCTACGACCTCGACACGCTGCGCCTGTCGGTGGCCTGGACCGGCGAATTCCTCGAATTCGGCAATACCCTGACCAAGATCGAGTGGCCGCCGCCCCCCTCGGTGAAGGGCACGAACATCGTGTTCGACACCGCCATGGGTCCGGGCTGGGCCGATGCGACCGGAAGCATCCAGGATTCGCGCAAGGACCATCAGGGACCGCTGCCCAAGGACTGGGCCCACTACGAGGGTCTGTACCTGCACGGCAATCAGGTGGTGCTCAAATACACCGTGGGAGGCACCGAAGTGCTGGAAAGCCCCTCGCTCGAGGGCTCTTCGGAAAAGCCGGTCATCGTACGCACGATCCAGCCGCTCGGATCGCTCCGCGGCGGTCAGATCGTCCTCGCCTCGGCCCCGGCCGGCGCGGTCGCAACCAGCACCGGCAACAACCGCCTGGTGCTGCGCGATGCCGCCAAAGGCACATCGCTGGCGATCTCGGTGGACCCCGAAGTGCAGGGCGCCTTGCAGGTGCGTGACGGCCAGGTGGTCTTCACGCTGGCCAAGGCCCGCGCCGGATCGGCCTTCCGCATCGCGATCGCCTCCACCGACACCCTGCCCCAGCTGGCCGGCAAGGCTGCCGACCTCCGCAAACTGACCCAGGGGGGGCCGGCCCACTGGACCGAGACGGTCTCCACCCAGGGCAAGCTCAACACCGGCGGCGGCGATGGCAGCTACGTGGTCGACACGATCACCGAGCCCTTCCCCAACCCCTACCGCGTCAGCACCTTCCTGGGCGGTTTCGACTTCCTGCCCGATGGGCGGGCGGCCGTGTGCACCTTCCACGGCGACGTGTGGATCGTCTCGGGCATCGACGAGAAGCTCGAGAAGCTCACCTGGAAGCGCTTCGCCACCGGCCTGTTCCAGCCGCTGGGGCTGAAGGTCGTGAAGGGTGACATCTACGTGGCCGGCCGTGATCAGATCACCCGGCTCAAGGACTTGAACAAGGACGGCGAGGCCGACTTGTACGAGAACTTCAACAACGACACGGTCGTCACGCCCAACTACCACGAGTTCGTCCTCGATCTGCACACCGACTCGAAGGGCAACTTCTACTACGCCAAGGGCGCACCGTGGGAACCCAGTGTGAGTTCCCCCCATCAGGGAACGATCCTCAAGGTGTCGCCCGACGGAAAGCAGATGGAAGTGTTCGCGACGGGCCTGCGCGCTCCGAACGGCATGACCGTCGGCCCCGACGACACGGTGCTGGTGGGCGACAATCAGGGCCATTGGATGCCCTCCTCGAAGCTCAACCTCGTCCGACCCGGCTCCTTCTTGGGCATGGTGCCTGCGGCCCAGCGCGAGCTCACGCTCAAGTACCCGGATGGCCGCGAGATCCGCGTCAACCCGAGCGACCCCGAGGCCCGCAAGGCCCACAAGCTCAAGGGCTGGGACAGCGCCATGCCCATCCCCACCGGTTACAATGAGCCCATCGCGTGGTTGCCCATGCGCTGGGACAACTCGAGCGGTGGGCAGGTGTATGTCACCAGCGACAAGTGGGGCCCCTGGAAGGGTTCGCCGCTGTTCATGAGCTACGGCAAGTGCCTGCTGTATGGCGTGGGCATGGACACCGTCGGCGGCGCCACACAGGCCTCGCTGGTGCCCTTCGGGCTCAAGTTCCAGAGCGGCATCATGCGTGGGCGCTTCAACCCCAAGGACGGCCAACTCTACCTGGCCGGTCTCAAGGGTTGGCAGAATGCAGCCACCCGCGATGGCGGCTTCTTCCGCGTCCGCTACACCGGCCAACCGGTCCACACGGCCCTCAAGGCGCACGCCGCGAAGAACGGCCTGAAGATCACCTTCAGCACGCCGCTCAAGCCCGAGGTGGCCAAGGATGCCGCCAACTACGCGGTGGAACTGTGGAACTACCGCTACAGCGGCGGCTACGGATCCCCGGAACTGTCGATCAAGAACCCCGGCAAGGACGGGCATGACAAGCTGGAGGTGAAGTCGGCGACCTTGTCGGTGGACGGCAAGAGCGTCTTCCTGGAAATCGACGGTCTCACGAAGGCCGATCAGTACAGCGTGAAGTTCACCCTCAATGCGGCCGACGGCGCGGAGATGCGCTCGGAGATCATCGGCACCATCCACAAGCTGGGAGATTCGATCATCGCCTTCCAGTGAGGCCGACCCGCTGACCGGGAGTCTCTGAATCAGGCCGGCATCGCCCTCCACGGGGATGCCGGCTTTTTCAATGGAAACAAGGCTCGATCAGCCACCGCCCCTTGCGTGGGTTCAGCGGGCTCGAGTCAGTGCGCCGAGGTGCTCGAGGCGATCATGCGCGGACGGCGGTCCCGCAGGGGCAGCCACAGCTTGAAGGTCGTACCCTTGCCCACGGTGCTCTCGAGCTCGATCCGGCCACCGTGGTCGCGGATGATCCGCTGCACGATGAGCAGGCCCAGACCCGTGCCCTTGGCCTTGGTGGTGTAGAAGGGCTCGAAGATGCGGCCCAACTGCTCGGGCGGGATGCCCGGACCCGTGTCGCTCACCGCCATCCAGACCGCTTCCGGCGTCGCCCCGCTGCGCAGGGTGAGCGTTCCCCGCGGGGGCGTGGCCTGCATGGCGTTCTTGATGAGGTTGACGAGTACCTGCTTGAGCTGGGCCGGATCGAAGAGCACCGGCGGCAGGCCCGAGGCCAGTTCGGTGACCACGGCGAGCCCGCGATCTTCCAGCTCCGGCCGAAGCAGCGCGAGGGTCTCCACCCCGGTGTCGTTGAGGGAGCCGGCCTGGAGCTTCGGGGCCGAGGGGCGCAGGGCCTGGAGGAACTCGGTGATGATGTAGTCGAGCCGGTCGATCTCGCCGGTGGCCACCCCGAGGAACCCTCCCAGGCGATCGGTGGCCTCCTTCAGCTCGGGCACCCCCTCGATGCGCTGCAGTTTGCGCAGCTCGCGGGCCATGAGCTGCAGGTGGATGTGCAGGGCATTGAGGGGATTGCCGATCTCATGGGCCAGACTGCCGGCCAGCAGGGTCAGGGCATGCACCCGCTCGGCCTCGACCGCCTCGGAGGTGGCCCGACGCGCCTCGGTCGCATCGTTGAGCACCAGGACGACACCGGAGCTTCCCGGAGCCGCCCCGTCGAGCGGGCGCACATGCAGGCGGATCAGCCGCGGCCTCGGGTATTCCACCTCGAACTCGGTGCGGAACATGCCGTTGCCGCCGGCCTGATCGAGGCTGGCGATGTGCGCCCAGTCGAGATCGGGCAGGTAGCGCGTCACGGGCTCCTCCTCGGCGGTCTCCGGCGGGATGCCGAGCATGCGGGTCGCCATGAGGTTGAAGTAGACCATGCGCCCCTGGTCGTCGGTGACGATGATGCCCGAGTCGATGGTGTTGAAGAGGCTCTCGAGGAACTCGCGTTCCTGGGCCAACCGCTGGACGACGCTCTGGAGGCCACTGGGATCGAAGCGCCCGAGGCGGCCCAGGGCCTTGTCCAGGAAGCCGGATTTGACCCGGTTGCGTCGGTTCAGAGCCATCGTTTTTGGCGGAAGTAGATGAAGGTCAGGCCGGTGGTGATGAGGGTGAGCACGATGGCGAACACATAGCCGTGCTGATGATCGATCTCGGGCATGCCCTTGAAGTTCATGCCGTACCAGGAAGCGATGAGGGTCATCGGCGTCGTGATGATGGTGATCATGGTGAGCACCTTCACGATCTCGCTGGTCCGGTTGGCCGACATGTTGAGGTAGATCTGGAGGATGCCCGAGAGGGAGTCCATGTATCCGTGGGCCAGCTCGCCGATATGGAAGAGCCCGTCGTACACGTCGCGGTAATAGGGCACCAGATGACCCCGGATGAGCTTGAACTCGCCGCGGGCGAAACGCTGCAGCACCTCGCGCTGCGGGCCGATGATCTGGCGCAGGTGGAGCACCTCCTTCTTCACCTTGAGGATCTGCTGCAGCGTGGCCGGATCGGGCCGCTCCAGCACCTCGGTCTCGAGGTCGGCGATCTCCATGCTCAACTCCTCGAGGGCCGGCTTGTAGTTGTCGACCAGCGAGTCGAGCAGCGCGTGGGCCACGCGGTCGGGCGCGCGGGCCACGTGCACGGTGCTGCGCAGACAGCGTTCTTCGATCACCGAGATGCTCCGCAGCGGCACCGTGTGGTAGGTGACCAGGAAGTTCTTCCCGAGGAAGAAGTTGAGCTCGCTGGTCGCGAAGGCCCCGTCTTTGCGGCTGTAGTCCACGGCGTGGATGACCATGAACAGGTAGGGATTGAAGCGGTCGTCCTCCTTCGGCTCGTAGGTCTCGACCTTCGGCGAAGGGCTTTCGTTGATGCAGTCCTCCACCGACAGCGGGTGGAAGTGGAATACGCCTTCGAGGAGTTTCCGGGTGTCTTCGGGAGTGGCGTCTTCCAGATCGACCCACAGGAAGAGATTGGTGTCCGCCAAGAGGGTCGGCATCAGGAACAGGTCGATGTCCCGGGAATGGAGCCGTCCGGTGGTGGTGAAGGCGAACGAGCGGATCATATCGGTCGCCCGCGACGCTAACGCGTCGGAAGCCCCCGGCAAAGCGGGGAAACAGGGGCGGTTGGGAACCGGTCGGAAGGCGCTGGAATCCGAACCCAACCCGTTGGGCCTTGAACGCCGGACCGATCAGGCCGCTGGAGGAGGATTCCTTTTCGGATCGGAGGGGTTTACAGGTGTCATTTTTTGAAGTTTCGCCCGATTTAACGAGAACGTAGTTTTTTGTGGAGAACCGACTTGTAACCACAAGATATGGGGGTACCTTCTCCCTCCGCCCCAACCCGTTGGGTCGGAAACCACTGAAGAAAGCCCGATTTTTGGTTCAAATCAGTCGTTTTCAGCAGAAGAGCTCACCCCGAGTGGGAGTGGGCGATTCGGCCGAAGACATCCAACCCGACAGTCAATCCTAGAATACCCTATCCAGCCCATGCTCGACGCCCGCGATTCCGTCGTTTCATCGGCCCCGGCTTCCACCCGCCGGTCGGCAAAGATCAAGTCCAACCCCCGAGGTGCCTCCACCAAGGCCTCGTCCAAGGGTTCCTCAACCCGCAAGCTGCCCCTCCAGCGGGTGTTCAGCGATGCCCAGGTCAAGCCGTTCGACCAGATCGAATGGGACCGCCGCACCGCCGAAATCACCGATGATTCGGGCAAGACCATCTTCAAGCAGGAGGGGGTCGAGGTTCCGAAGAACTGGTCCGTTCTGGCCACCAAGGTGGTCTGCTCCAAGTACTTCTACGGGGATCCGGCCAAGGCGGAGCGGGAGAAGTCGGTCAAGCAGCTCATCCATCGGGTGACCCGGACCATCGCGGACTGGGGTGTGGCCGACGGCTACTTCAGCAAAGAAGACGGCGAGGTGTTCTACGACGAGTTGACCTGGCTGTGCGTCAACCAGTACGGGGCTTTCAATTCGCCGGTGTGGTTCAATGTGGGTCTCTATCACCAGTACGAGGTCGGCAAGGGCAGCGACCGGGGCAACTGGTTCTGGGACCGCAAGGCCAAGGTGGCCCGCCGCGCCCCCACGCAGTACGAGTATCCTCAGGCCAGCGCCTGCTTCATCCAGTCGGTCCAGGACAACATGGAGAGCATCATGGAACTGGCCTACGCGGAGGCCATGCTCTTCAAGTACGGCTCCGGCACCGGCACCGACCTGACCCCGATCCGCTCCAGCCGCGAGAAGCTCTCCGGCGGCGGCCGTCCGTCGGGCCCGATGAGCTTCCTCAAGGTGTATGACCAGGTGGCCAACGTGGTGAAGTCGGGTGGCAAGACCCGTCGCGCCGCCAAGATGAACACCATCCGCGACACCCACGGCGACGTGGAGGAGTTCATCACCGCCAAGGCCAAGGAGGAGAAGAAGGCCTGGGCCCTCATCGAACAGGGCTACGACGGCTCGTTCAACGGCGAGGCCTACGGCTCGGTGATGTACCAGAACGAGAACCTCTCGGTCCGCGTGTCCGACGCCTTCATGCAGGCGGCCGTCGACGGCAAGGAGTGGTGGACGCTCTCCACCGTGACGGGCAAGCCCCTCGAGAAGAAGGATGCCTCGAAGATGCTCGACCTGATCGCCGAAGGCACCTGGGTGTGCGGCGACCCGGGCCTGCAGTACGACGGGGCCATCCAGAAGTGGCACACCTGCAAGGGCACCGAGCCGATCCACTCGACCAACCCCTGCTCCGAGTACGTGTTCCTCAACAACACGGCCTGCAACCTCGCCTCGCTGAACCTCATGAAATTCAAGAAGGCCGACGGTCAGTTCGACGTCGAGCGCTTCAAGGCGGCGGTGCGCATCTACATCACGGCGCAGGAGATCCTGGTGGACAACGCCAGCTATCCGACCCAGATGATCGCCGAGAACTCCCACGTGTTCCGCACGCTGGGTCTGGGCTACGCCAACCTGGGCTCGCTCATCATGAGCTACGGCCTGGCCTACGATTCCGACGAAGGTCGTGCTCTGGCCGGCGCCCTCACGGCCATCATGACCGGTCACGCCTACGAGCAGAGCGCCGAGATGTCGGCCATCCAGGGCGCCTTCCCGGGTTACCATGACTCCGCCTGCGGCGGTGTGGCCAAGACCGTGGCCAAGGACAACGTGGCCAGCACCCTCGGTGTGGTGCAGCAGCATCGCGATGCCGTGGAGACCATCCAGGCCAGCCGCGAGTTCGCCTACCTGAAGGACGAGGCCCGCCGCACCTGGGACCGCGCCATCGCCCGCGGCCGCGAGGTCGGCTACCGCAATGCGCAAGTCACCGTGCTCGCGCCCACCGGCACCATCGCCTTCCTCATGGACTGCGACACCACCGGCGTCGAGCCCGACATCGCCCTGGTGAAGTACAAGCTCCTGGCCGGCGGCGGCATGCTCAAGATCGTCAACCGCACCGTGCCCGAGGCCTTGCAACGTCTGGGCTACTCGGCCAGCGCGATCTCCGCCATCGAGAAGCACATCGAGGTGCACGACACCATCGAAGACGTGGTCGGCGACGACGGCGCCGTGATCGCCTCGGGCCTCAAGGCCGAGCACCTGTCGGTGTTCGACTGCGCCTTCAAGCCCTTCAAGGGCAAGCGGAGCATCCACTACAAGGCCCACTTGAGCATGATGGGTGCGGCCCAGCCGTTCATCTCCGGAGCCATCTCCAAGACGGTGAACATGCCCAACGACGCCACCACGTCCGACATCCGCAGCGCGTATGTCGACGCCTGGAAGATGGGTCTGAAGTGCGTGGCCATCTACCGCGATGGCTCCAAGCGCTCGCAGCCGCTGAACACCAAGCGCACCAACGAGGGTGGCGACAAGTCCGACGCGGCTGGAACGCCCGAGCAGGTCAAGACGCTCGAGACGCGCATCGCCGAGCTGGAGTCCGAACTGGGCTCGTTGCGCGAATCCGCTCAGCACCCGATCCGCCGCCGTCTGCCCGACACCCGCATGGCCGTGAACCACAAGTTCGACGTGGCCGGGCACGAGGGCTACCTGACGGTGGGTCTCTTCGACAACGGCCAGCCGGGCGAACTGTTCGTCACCATGGCCAAGGAAGGCTCCACCATCGGCGGCCTCATGGACTCGGTCGGCGCCCTGACCAGCATGTCGCTGCAGTACGGCGTGCCGCTCGAGGCCCTGGTCAAGAAGTTCGCCCACCAGCGCTTCGAGCCCAGCGGCTTCACCCGCAACCCGGACATCCGCCAGGCCAGCTCCATCATCGACTACGTGTTCCGCTGGATGGCCTGCCAGTTCGTGCCGGGTTACCGCGAGTCCAACTCGCCGAACGCCGGACAAGCCGAACTGCCCATGCCCGGCGTGGCGGCGGATCTAAAAAAAAAGATAAACCGCCCGGTCAGTGACCTGCCCCTGGCCGACGAGGCCGAGGCGTCCCTGATGCTCAAGGTGAGCGCCACGGCGACCACCAGCGAGGGGATCCCCTCGGCCGCGGCCGCCGGTCACCTCATCGCCGCCTCGCTGACGGCGACGATCCAGAACCAGAAGGATGCGCCGCCCTGCCCGAAGTGCGGCCACATCGCGGTGCGCAACGGGGCCTGCTACAAGTGCCTCAACTGCGGCGAGAGCCTCGGCTGCTCGTAGTCCGGACGACCGATTGAATTC
>JAIXXC010000095.1 GCA_027490985.1 Verrucomicrobiales bacterium | reverse complement strand
TCCTTCCTCGATTCGCTGCCCGAGCCCTTCCGCGGTGAATCCTGGCGGCTCTTGGCCGAGCGGGGGCGGGAGTTGGACGGGTGGATCGCCCCGACCCGCTATTTCGCCGATCGCATGATTCACCGACTGGGTCTGCGTCCCGAACGGGTGCGCGTGGCCCACAGCGGGATCTCGCTCGAGGGTTACCGAGACTTGCCCGGCCGTCCCGAGGGCCGATTCCGCACGGGAGCTCCGACGCTGGGCTTCTTCGCCCGGATGTGCCCCGACAAGGGGCTGGAGACCGTGGTCGATGCCTTCATCCAACTGCGACGGCAGGAGCGCTTCTCGGATCTGAGGCTCAAGGTCGGCGGGGGTTGCGGTCCGGGCGACGTCGCGTTCGTCGAGTCGCTGCGCCGTCGCCTGGCCGCGGCCGGACTGGCCGATGCGGCTTCGTTCCATCCCAACCTGTCCCGCGACGACAAGGTGGCGTTCCTGGGTTCGCTCGATGTGCTCTCGGTGCCCTCCCGCTTCAGCGAGGCCTTCGGGCTCTTCGTCATCGAGGCCCTGGCCGCCGGCACCCCGGTGGTCCAGCCCGATGTCTGTGGTTTCCGGGAGTTGATCGAGGCGACCGGGGGCGGGCGGCTGTGCCCGGAGAACACCCCGACCGCCCTGGCCTCCACCCTCGCCGGGTTGTTGGCCGACCCGGATGCGCTGCGGTGCCTGGGCGAGGCGGGCCGTCGGGCCGTGGGAGAGCGTTTCAGCGATGCCGCGATGGCCCGTGAGGTGCTCGCCGAAACCCGCTCTCTGCTCGACGGGACCGCGGCCTCGCCCTGACTGTCTTCGACCCAGAACTCCAGCCCTTCCCACCGACCCGCCCCCATGCCGTTCTTCGAATTCCGAGCCACCCGCCGTGTCGAGTTCAACGAGACCGATCTCGCCGGCATCGTCCATTTCTCCAATTTCTTCCGCTACATGGAGACGGTGGAGGGAGCCTTCTATCGATCCTTCGGACAGTCGGTGATCCTGCGAGGGGCTGCCGAGCCGCTGGGGCTGCCGCGCGTCCACGCCGACTGCGATTACCTCAAACCCCTCCGCTTCGAAGACCTCGTCGAGATGCACCTGCTGGTGAAGGAGAAGCGGGAGAAGACCGTGACCTACCAGATCCGGTTCTGGCGCATCGAGCCCGGTCCGGCCGAGGAAGTCGCCGTGGGCCATGTGACGGTGGTCTGCGTGGGGCGGGGGCCCGGCGGGGCGCTCAAGTCGCAGCCGTTCCCGGCCGACTTCGCCGCGCACCTCGAGCTCGCTCCGGCCTCGGCGTTGCGTCCGGCCCGTTCCTGAGGCCCCCGGGGTGGGTGCCGTGCGGCGGAGTGGCCATTCTCCCGGTTGCCCTCGGATGGCGGTGCGGTCACTGTGCGCCGCGTGAAGCGATTGTTCGCGCTCCTGTCGTGTGTGTGGTGGCTGGGTTGTGGTGCCCAGCCCCAGGCCCCTTCGCAGGCCAACCCGGCGGCCCCGACGGCCCCGGCTCCGTCGAATCCGCCGTCCGCCCACTCCGGCACGGCCGCCGCCGCGGCCTCCGCCGACTCCGAACCGGTGTTCCATCAGGCCACGGCCCAGGTGAATCTGCCCCGGGTGAAGCTCTGGATCGGTTCGCGCGAGATCGTCTCGGAGTTGTGCCACACGGTGACGCAAATCGCCACGGGCTTGATGCACCGCCCGTCGATCGGGCCCGATGAGACCATGCTCTTCATCTTTGCCGGTCCGCGGGACCGCTCGTTCTACATGAAGAACGTGCCGTTCGACATCGACGTGGCCTACATCGACTCCGAGGGCGTCATCCAGGAGATCGTCCGACTCAAGGCCAACGACGTGCGGGGCGTGCCCTCGAAATCGTCCCGGATCCAGTTCGTGCTGGAGGCCGCGCCCGACTATTTCACCCGCAACGGATTCGGCCCGGGCACCCTCATCAGCACCGAACGGGGAAGTCTGGCCGAGGTGCTGGGTCCCGTGGCCCAGCTTCACTGATCGCCCGCTGCACCGTCTCACTCTCTCACTGTCTGGAAAGCCCGCATGACGATCGCCCTGGCCCAGTTGAACACCACCGTCGGGGACATCACCGGCAATGAACGGTTGATCCTCGAGGCCTACCGCCGTGGCACCGAATCCCGAGCCGGGCTGGTCGTGACCCCGGAGCTGTCCCTGACGGGGTATCCGCCCCGGGACCTGCTCCTGAGGGCCTCCTTCATCCGGGCCAATCTGGCGGCCCTCGAGCGGTTGGCCGCGGCGGTCGGCGAGGTGGGGTTGATCGTGGGCTTCGTCGGGGAGAACCCGGTCCGGCCGGGCCGACCGCTCACCAACGCCGCCGCACTATTGCATCGGGGGCGGGTGGTGGCGATCCGCACCAAGACCCTCCTGCCGACCTACGATGTCTTCGACGAAGACCGCTATTTCGAGCCCGCCTCCGAGAATGCGGTCATCCACTGGGAAGGCCGCCGTCTGGGGCTCACCATTTGCGAGGACATCTGGAACGACGACGAATTCGGAGTGCATCGTCGCTACCGTCCGGATCCGGCCGCCGCCCTCGTGGCCTCGGGGGCCGAGATCCTCATCAACCTCAGCGCCTCGCCCTGGCAGTTGGGCAAGGAACGTCGCCGCTGTGACCTGCTCCGGTCTCTGGCCCGACGGCATCAGGTGCCGGTGGTCTACTGCAACCTCGTGGGCGGCAACGATGAACTCGTCTTCGACGGCCGGAGCCTGGCCTTCAATGCCGAGGGCGGCTGCATCGCCGAGGCCGCTCATTTCGCTCCCGATTTCCTCGTCGTGGATACGGAGTCCGCCGGTGACCGCCCGCTGCGGGCCGTCGCCGACGAGGCCTTGTTGCACGATGCGCTGGTGCTGGGCACCCGCGACTATGTCCGGAAATGCGGTTTCAACTCGGTGGTGATGGGGCTCTCCGGCGGCATCGATTCCGCGCTGGTCGCCGCCCTGGCGGTCGACGCGCTGGGGGCCGAGAATGTCCGGGGCCTGGCCCTGCCGACCGAATTCTCCAGCGCCGGGAGCATCGACGACGCACGGGCGCTGGCCATGAATCTGGGCATCCGCTTCGACGTGGTGCCCATCCAGGGTTCCTTCGAAGCGCTGAAGCGGCAGATGAGCCCCCTCTTCGAGGGCCGACCCGAGGACACCACCGAGGAGAACCTGCAGGCGCGCCTCCGGGGCGTGACCCTCATGGCCATGTCCAACAAGTTCGGTTCACTGCTCCTGACCACCGGCAACAAGAGCGAACTGGCCGTGGGGTATTGCACGCTGTACGGCGACATGTGCGGCGGGTTGGCGGTGATCAGCGACCTTCCCAAGACCTGGGTGTATCGGGTGTCGCGCTGGATGAACCGCGACCGCGAGGTCATTCCGGACGCCTCCATCACCAAGGCTCCGAGTGCGGAGCTTCGGCCCAATCAGACCGATCAGGACAGTCTGCCCCCGTACGAAACCCTCGATGCCATCCTCGAAGCCTATGTGGTCGAAGACCGTTCGGCGGCCGAGATCATCGCCGCGGGTTTCAGCGAGGCCGATGTGCGCCGGGTGCTGCGGTTGATCGACCTGTCGGAGTACAAGCG
>JAIXXC010000172.1 GCA_027490985.1 Verrucomicrobiales bacterium | reverse complement strand
GATCCGTTGCTCGAAGAACTCGAGACCGGCCGCGGGATCGGCAGCAGGGGATGCACCGAGAGTATTCCCGGAGGTCCAGATGAGCAGAGCGAGGCAAGGGATCAGTTTCATCAAGGCGACGTTCCCCGAGGGTACGACCCGGGCGGCTTGGCGGGGAGGTCTTTCTCCGACTGAACAGCCGGCCCATGATGGGTGTCGGTCCCGGGTATTTTTGCCTTGGGCTTGAAGGCCGGGAGTCGGAAGGTGGTGGCCGATCCCCATGAACGATTCTTACCGCACTTTTCCCCACCGCAGCGTCGCCTGGGCCCTCGTCATCGCGGCCGCTTCCACCGGAATGGCCGAGGAAAAGGCGGCCTCGTCGATCCGACACTCCTATCTGGTGATGGGGGCCAAGACGGCCATCATCGGTGAAGACGGTTCGGCCCGCTGGGAATACCGGGGCGGCACCCGGGACGGGTTCGTGCTGCCCAACGGCAATGCGCTCTTGGCCTGGTCGGATCGGGTCGAGGAGGTGACTCCGGCCAAGCAGGTGGTCTTCTCGTACACCCGCCATGCCGACAACTCCGAGATCGGCACCGTGCAGCGGTTGTACAATGGCAACACGTTGGTCACGGAGTTGGGCAAACGGCCCCGCTTGTTGGAGGTCGATGGTCGGGGTTCGGTGGTCCACGAGACTCCTCTGAAGCCGGAGACCGAAAACGCCCACATGCAAACCCGCATGGCCCGGCAGTTGAAGAACGGGAACTACCTGGTGCCTCACCTGTTGGCCTTCGCCGTCAAAGAATACACCCCGGACGGACAGATCGTGAACACGCTGAGGACCGACCTCGGTGAACTGGGCGGACGGCCTGCGGAGAACTGGCCGTTCACCGCCATCCGCCTGGACAACGGCAACACGCTGGTTTCCCTGACCCACGGCAACAAGGTCGCCGAGTTCACCCCATCGGGGCAGATCGCCTGGAAGGTCACCAATGACGATGTGGGCGGCCTGTTCAAGGATCCCTGCGGCTCCCAGCGGTTGGCCAATGGCAACACCGTGGTCGGGAGTCACGCCGCCAATCAGGGGATCTCGATGGTGGAGTTGAACCGCGATCGCAAGATCGTCTGGACGAGCGACCATCCGCTGGCCGCCGGGGTGCACCACTTCCAGATTCTGACGACCAACGGTCGACAGGAGCCGGGCGTGCCGATGAAGTGAGTTGCGGTGGGGTGGGGTGCTTGAAGCGGTGCGCGGAGGTCCGACCACGGTTCCCGTTCCGCCGAGTCATCCGTTCCGGCGTGTACTCGAGGTCCGGGTGATCCGGATGTCCGGGCGATAATCGATCCGGACCTTCAAGGAACCTCGTCCTCCGTGCGCCTTGGGCAGTCCTTCGCCCGGGATCTCGACCTCCTCGCCTCGC
Organism: Verrucomicrobiales bacterium; assembly: GCA_027490985.1. Classification (GTDB taxonomy): domain Bacteria; phylum Verrucomicrobiota; class Verrucomicrobiia; order Limisphaerales; family UBA9464; genus SXXZ01. Next base: position 15,266 of record JAIXXC010000172.1, on the reverse strand, counting down.
CCGATTCCGGGCGGGATGGCGACCCGCAAGGTCCCCAAGAGGCCGCGCACGGTCTCCGACCCGCCTTTGGAAGCCCGGTCGGTGCTGATCCGCAAGTCGCATCGCAGGTCGGCGCCCCGCACCTTGAATCGGGGGTCCGGTCGGGCTTTGACGCGGACGGTGACGAGGCCGCCCTGGAAATGACCTTCTCGGGGGATGCGAAATCGGGCGCCGGGCGCCGTGTGGGGCGGCACCTCCAGGAGATAAGTCTCAGGTCCGTCGGGATTGGCGGGATCCTGCACGCGGACCTCCAATCGGGTGCCGCGCACCAGGTCGTCGAGTCGCAGGAGGACGTCTTGGGCGAGGTTCTTCTGGATGCGGGCGGAGCGCACCGGCCGGTTCGAAGTCTCCGCCGAAGCGCGTTCCCGATCGTGGGCGGCCCGCCGCTCGGGATCACCGAGGACTTCGTGAGCGGCATTGAGCGCCTGAGTCTGTGCCAGCGACTCCGCCGAGCCGCCGTTGAGGTCCGGATGGTGCTGCTTGGCGAGCAACCGGTACGCCGTGCGGATCTGGTCAGCGGTGCAGCGGCGATGGAGGCCCAGCGCCGCGTAGTGGTCGGGGAGAGGTGTCTGCAATGCCGGCATCGTGGCAGGAGGCCCGTCCGACGGCGAGCGTGCGGACGGGGCTCGACGGAACGAGGGTTACTTCTTCTTGCCCGAGTTCGCAGCCTTGGCGGCGATCTGGGCCTTCTTCTTCTGATCGGCCGAGGTGGCCTTGGCCTGTTTCTGGCCGGTCTTCTTCTGGTTGTCTTTCGGGGATCGGTCGCCCATGGGATGGAGGGAGTCGGAGGTTCGCTGAGTCCTCGGGATGGAAGTTTCCCCGTTGGATGGGGCAAGGTGCGCCCTCAAGGGCTCCGTGTCACGCGGCAGTGTCGTATCGCGGTTGCCTCCGATTCAGTTCTGGGCCGTCTGGCGGACCGGGGTGATCGGCACGGGGTAGAAAATGGCCTGCAGGCTTCCCGAGGCGGGATCGAAGACGCGGATGATGCCTTCGAAGCCGGCGGTGTAGAGGCGCTGGCCGTCGGGTGAGAACTTCAGGGCGAAGACCGATCCGGCATGGCCGGACAGGGTCGCCCGCTTCTTGCCGGTGGCGGTGTCATACACGCGGACCTCACGGCCGGTGTTGCCGGCGGCCAGGAGGGTGCCGTCGGCGCTGAAGGCCACCGCGTGCACCGGGCCCGGTTGCCGTTCGAATTCCCGCACCAGGTTCACGTCGTTGTTGCCCGAGGTCCGGTCCTGGTTCTCCTTGGCCTTGTAGATCCGGAGACCGCCCTCGGCGCCGCCATAGGCCGCCCACTCCTCGCGCGGATGCCGCACCATGCAGTCGATGGGCTCGAGCAACTTGTTCACGTCGTCGATGAACTGACCGTTCGTGGCGTCGATGAGTTTCATCGCCCGGTCCCGACTGGCGCTCAGGAGACGGGTTCCCTCGGCGACCCAGGTGGTCCGGAAGACCCAGTCACCGTGGTTGTCGAACTTCACCAATTCCTTGCCGTCGGAGATGCGGGTGACCCGGACGCTCTTGTCGGCCCCACCGGTGGCGATGCGGGTGCCATCAGGGGACCAGGAGAGTCCGAAGAGCGAGTCGGTGGTCAGGCGAAGGGCCTGGGTTTGCCGGGCGTCGGAGACAGTCCAGACCTGCACCTCACCGAATCGCGCCGGAGCGCCACCGCTGACACCCAGCGACTTTCCGTCCGGCGAGAACGCCACCGATTCGATACGGGGCGAGTCACCCAGGAGACGGGCGGTCAATGCCCAGGAGGCCGTGTCGATCAGAAGCACCTCGTGATATCCCGCCACCGCCAGCCGGGAGCCGTCGGGAGACACATCGAGGGCGCTGATGACCGGCGGCAGTGCGTAGGTGGGCGGTTCCTTGAGACGGGTGGAATAGGCGTCGGCCGGGGTGTCGTCCTTGGCCCCTTCCTGGATCCAGCGGGTGATCAGCGCCACCTCGGCGGCCGAGAGCGCCTCGCCCTCCTTGGGCATGTCGGGTTCCTTGCCGGTGATGGAGGTGATGAGCAGTGATCGGGCCGGATCCCCCGGGGTCAGATTCGGACCGTGTTTGCCGGGTTTCATCAGGCCGGCAAAGGTGGAGGTGTCGACCTCGCCCTTGAGCTTGTTGGGGTTGTGACACCCATTGCAGGACCGCTTGAAAAGAGGGGTCACGTCGCGCCACCAGGAGACCGGCGCCTCGGCTGCGATCAGGGTGCTCGAGGCGATCAGGCTCCAGGCCAGAGACCGGGTGAGGGTGGCAAATGGGTGGGATTTCATGGTTTGGCCTGTTCGGTGGCGGGCTTGGCGGCCGACTTGGTGGTTGCGGTGCCGGGTTCGGCTTCCGGCGCGGTCAGGGTGAGATGGATGGGCTGGGTCTTCTGACGCCAGACACGGTCTTGGTGAGTGGCGCTGGCGACGACGCGGAATTGGTGCTCTTTGCCGGTCTGGGCCAGCTGCGAAACCGTCAATTGAATGGTGGCCTCGGTCTTGTTGGTGAGGATCGGCGAGACCTGGGCTTGGACGCCCTGGGGCAGGTCTTCGAGGCGCAGCGCGATCTCACCCGTCAATCCGCGCCGGTCGACCTTCACCACGAACTGGGTTTGATTGGCCTCGGATCGGGTGCCCTCGGGCAAGGCCACGGCCGACAACCGGACCGGGTCTGTGCGGAAGAAGGGGGACCCGGGCAGCATGGCCGTCAGGAACATCGGGATGGGCTGCACCGTGAGCGGTACCGGTGCGGTGGCATGGGTGGTGAGGGTTTGTCCCTTCACCGTGGCCTCGGCCCGGACCATGACCAGCCGCACTCCCGCCTCGCCGTTCTGGGCGACTTGCAGTGGGAGTCGGGTGCGGGATTGACCGGCCGGAACCGTGACGGCAGGAATCGAGACGCCCGGGAGGTCCTCGGCCAGGATTCGAACCTCCCCGTCGAAATCGGCCTGTCGGTTGACACGGACCTCGAGGGCGGTGGCGGCATTCTGTTCGGCCGTCACGCTGGCCGGGGCCACGCTCACGTCGAACGGCACCGCCGGGAGCACCGTGATCCACGCCCTCTCGGAGAATTGCACGGAACGGCGGATGGGCTTGCCCTGGTGGTCTCCGACACCACGGGCCTGAAGCGCCGTGTAACCCAGGGGCGCGTCGGTGTTGGCCGAGATCACCCACCATCCGACGGACGTGCCGGGGCCGAGGATCAGCGGCGGAGCCCAGACGCCGGGCGGAAGCCCCTCGGGCTCGACACGGACCAAACCGTCGAAGCCATGGCGTCGATCCACCTCACAGCGGATGGCGACGGACCCTCCGCGGGCGACCCGGAACCGGCCCCCGGTCGTGCGCACCCCGAAATCCGGCTTCGAATCGGGGGCCATGAAACTCATGCGGTAGCCGAAGCGATCGCCCCCGCGGTGGGTGAGGTCGCGCAGGGTGACCCGGTATTCGGTGTCTTTTTTCGCATCGAACTCGATGCGGGCATCCGGTCCCGAAGCATCGTCATTGCGCTGCAGGACCGTTCCGTTGGTATCGGAGAGGGTGAGCAGCGCGTCGAGGCGGGATCCCAGAGAGCGGGCCCGGACTTCGATGACCCATTTCTGATCGGCCGCGGCCTTGAAGCGGAAGGTGTCCACATCCTTTTCAGCTCCGATGCGCCCATTGACGACCCGGGGCAGGGTCAGGTTCTGGGCCTGATCCGGGGTGTTGTTGGGTTCGGTTTCCAGGGATTCCTCCAGGTCGCCCACCTCGAAGCCCACGGGATTGGAAAACCCCAGAGGCGTCCGGGCCCGAACCTCCTGACGCCCGAGCGATGCCCCCTCGGCGATTTGAACCGGCAGGGTCTCGACGCCTTCCAGATTCTTGCCGATCCACTGCAACTCCACCGAAGCACCCCGCTTGCCGCCATAGGGGAAGAGGGATTCGAGATAAGGCACCCGCCCGGCGACCAGACGGTAGCGGTAGTCGCCACCGCCCTGGAAGCGCAGGTCGTGGAGTTCGAGGAGGTACTCCCCGTCGGCGCTGGGGGTGAACTCGATGAAGGGGTCGAGGCCGTGGACATCTTCGCTGCGCTGCAGTTCCTTGCCGTCCGAGTCGCGCAGGATGAGGTTGGCATCGAGAGGGGATCCGGTGCGATTGGCCTGCACATCGAAGAGCAGGGTTTTGCCGGCCTGGGCCTTGAACCGGAAGAAGTCCGACTCGGCGTTGGTGCTGATCACCCCGGAGAGGGCGGCAGGCAGCGGCATCCAGAAGGCGCTCGCCCGGGTGCTGTGGGTCTTGGGGTCGGCGATTTCGAGGAGGTCGCTCACTTGGAGGGTGAGCGGGTTCGACACGCCGTCTGGACCGGCGACGCGGAGTTCCCGGGGACCCAGGGCCGCGTCGGCGGAAACCACACATCGGAGCGTGAGGGTTTGACCGGAGTTGGCCGGGGCGCTGGACAGGCCGCTTCCGGATCCTTCGAGAGTGACGGCTGGAGTCGAGGGAGCCGCTGGTGTCGCAGACATCCCGGAGCTGTCGATCCCGGGGCTGTTGATGAGCACCGCGGTGATTCCGCTCAGGGCCTCGCCTTTGAGGGTGACTAGCTGGGTGGATCCCCGTTGGAGCCAACTCACCGAAGCGGAATCCAGTTTGGGGGCCGGCTGTGCGGCCAGGATGCCTGAGAGCGACAGCAAGGCAGCCACCAGGGCCAGAGTGGGTCTCATGAAAACAGGAGTGCGTCCGTGGGTTCGATCGGAACCGTCGTGGGATCGGGCTTCGGGGAGGAGGAGAGCTTCAGCCGAAGAGGGCGGTGACCGGTTCGGCCTGGACCAGTTCGCGCGGCTGGTTCAGGTGGTTCATGACGATGGTGTGCGGGTCGATGCCCAGCGCGTGGTACACCGTGGCCACGATCTGGGTCGGGTGCACCGGGGTCTCGATGGGAGACGACCCGGTGGCGTCCGATTTGCCGTACAGGGCTCCGCGCTGGATGCCGGCCCCGGCGATGAGGGCCGTGTAGCAATAGGGCCAGTGGTCGCGACCATCGGGCGAGTTGGTGTTGCCGCTGGTGCTCACGCCCAACCGGGGGCTGCGTCCGAATTCACCGAGGGCCACCACAAGGGTCTCCTTGAGCAGGCCCCGCTCGTCGAGATCCTCCAGCAGGGCACTGAGACCCGAATCCAGCTTCGGGCAGTGCAAATTGCGCAGCGGACCGAAATTGGCGGCGTGGGTGTCCCAAGCGTCGACGGTCGGGTCGCCATTGGCCACGGCGGGCCAGTTCATCTGCACGAAGCGGGTGCCCGATTCCAACAGGCGCCGCGCCAACAGCAGGCCCTGTCCGAAGGTGTGGCGTCCGTACTTGTCGCGGAGGGTGTCCTTTTCCTTGGCCAGGTCGAAGGCGTCCCGGGCCCGGCCGCTGCTCACGAGGTCGAAGGCCTTCTGGTAGTAGCGGTCGAGGGCGTATTTCTCGACGGCCTTCTCCATCTCGGGCATGGCGTCGTTGACCGCCTTGAGCAGGGTGGATCGGCGATCGAGACGTTCCTTGCTGACTTCCTTGCGCAGGGTGAGGTCGTCGAGGTTGATGCCCTTGGCCGGGTCTTGATAAAAATAGTAGGGGTCGTAGGCGGCACCCAGGAAACCGGCCGTGCCTCCCTTGCCGATGACGTTCGATTCCTGCAGCGGTCGCGGCAGCATCACGAAGGGCAGCATCGGGATGTCGAGCGGCTTGAGGCGGGCGATCTGCGCTCCCATGTGGGGGAAGTCGTTCGGGGCCGGCGGTTCCAGCTGACCCGAGGGCGAGACGCGGTCCGGCGTGTAGCCGGTCATGATCTGGTAGATCGCCGCCGTGTGGTTGAAAAGCCCGGCCGGCGTGTAGCTCATCGAACGGATGAGCGTGGCCCGGTCGATCTGCTGCGCCAGCTTGGGCATCACCTCGCTGAGCTGGATGCCGGGCACCTTGGTGCGGATGGGCTTGAAATCGCCGCGGACGTTGGAGGGGGCGTCGGGTTTCGGATCCCAGATGTCGATGTGGCTCGGGCCGCCCTGCAGGTAGATCATGAGCACCTGCTTGGCCGAGCCCCAGCCGTTCTTGGGTTGGCCGGGCGCCGGTCCGGTGCCCTTGGGTTGTTCGGCCTGAAGGCGGAGGATGTCGGCCAGGCTGAGGCCGAGCAGGCCCGCACCACCGAGCCGCATGAATTCGCGGCGATTGAAGCCGTCGCAGGTGGCACCAGAAAGACCGGGGATGGAGATCATGAGTGGGAAGGGTTCGGGGTTCTGGGGGCGGACTAGCGATTGAAGAGGAAGGCCGGGCTGTTGATCAACGCCCAGGCCAGATCCTGGGCGCCTTCGAGGCGTTGGGCTCCCTCACCCAACCGGATCGAGGACAATTCCTTCTGGGTCGGAAGTCGGCAGAGGCAACCGAGGTAGATCTCTTCGATGACCTTCCGGTCGTCGGCTTGTTCGGAGACCAGGCGGGCGAAGCGGTTGTCGGACCGGTTGACGCATTCGCCGAGCGTCTTGCCGTTGATGAGGTTCAGAGCGTGCGACAGCGTGACATTGCTGCTGCGTTCGCATTCGCAGGCGCTCTGGCGCTTGGGGCGTCCGAAGAGCGTGAGGAAGTCGTTGCCGCTGACCATCCCGTCGGGCAGCTGCGCGGCGCGCATCCCGTCGGGCAGGTTGGAGAATTGCAGCGGACGCCCGGTGGCGACGGCGATGGAATCGAGGAGCTGCTCGGCACTCAGACGACGGGGCAGGGAATGCGAGAAGTTGACCAGATCGTCTTCGTTCCACCGGTTCGGGACGATGCTCAGCTGATAGGTCCGTGAGGTCACGATGTGGCGGATGAGTTTCCGCACGTCATGCCCCTCGGCCACGAACCGCGCGGTCAACGCCTCGAGGAGCGCGGGATTGCTGGCGGGATTTCCGGCCCGGATGTCATCCACCGGATCGATGATCCCGCGTCCGAAGAAATAGCTCCAGAATCGGTTCGCCGTGGATTTGGCGAAGTACGGGTTGTCCTTGGAGGTGAGCCAGGCGGCGAAGGCCTCACGTCGGTCTTCACCGGCGGCGATGGCGCGGTTCTCGCCATAGGGAACCCGGGGCGGGACCGCGGCGTCGTTCTTGGGGTGCTTGACCTCGCCGCCCTGATCGTTGTGGTAGACGATCTCCTCGGAGACCTGGTCGTGGGCGTAGGTCTCATTGCCCCGGATCAGGTGGTCGCGACCCAGGGTGCCGGGTTTGAAGGCCACCTGGGCGAAGAAGGCACCGAATTCGTAATACTGGTTCTGGGTCCAGCGCTCGAAGGGGTGGTCGTGGCATTTGTTGCAGTTGAATCGGACGCCCAGGAAGGTCTGGGAGATGTCCTCGGTCATCTTGCCCGAGTCGCGAAGGGCTCTGAGGTAGTTGCCGGCCGGGTTCTCGAACGTGCTCCCCTTGGCCAGCATCAGGTCGCGGGTGAAGGCGTCGAAGGGGCGGTTCTGGGCGAATTGATCCCGGATCCATCCCCGGAATACCCAAACCCCTTTCTTGCCCAGGTTCTCGGAGTTGCATTGGAGCAGGTCGGCGAACTTGTTGGCCCAGAATTCCGAGTACGCGTTGGATCCGATGAGGCCGTCGACCAGCGTTTCGCGTTTCCGTCGGGATTCGGTGGGGTCTGCGAGGAAGGCGCGCACCGCCTCGACGGTCGGAGGTTGACCGGTGATGTCGAGGGCGACCCGTCGGATGAACTCGGCATCGTTGCACAGGTCGCTGGGGTTGATCTTCAGGCGTTCGAGCTTCGCGTTCACCGCGCGGTCGATGAAGTTGTACTCTGGCATCGCGGCGAATCGGAACCCGGTGCGGTCTCCCATGACCGTGACCTCGCGGGCATCGTACAGGCCCTCATAGCGCACCAGCACGGCCATCTCGCCCCGCCGCAGCGGGATGACCGTGTTGCTTTGCACAAGGGCGATCTCTTCGTTGTTGCTGCTCAAGATCGCCTCGCGGGTGACGTCGCGGGTCGATCCATCGGGGTAGGTCGCGATCACGAGGAGTTGCTGCCGGCGTCCGGGCAGGTCGAGTTCGACCTTCTCAGGAAGGACCTGGATGCGCTGGGGGCGGTGGGGAGCCACTTCCTGGAAGCGGGCGCCTTCGGCGATCCACTGGCGGAGGGTCTTGTGATAGCGGGAACCGGGCACCAGCGCCTGACGGCCTTCGTGGGGGACATCGCCCAGGGGCTTCTGGAGCATCAGGGACTCGTCGACGTGGACCCGGTTGAAGCGGCGGCCGCTCAGGTCGTTGACGAGGACCTGGTAGTCGTATTCCGGATCATATCCGCGGAGCGCGAGCTTGAAGCCGTTCTTCCCCTTGGCCGACCCGTGGCAGGGGCCCGAGTTGCACCCGGCCCGGCTCAGGATGGGTTCGACGTCCCGGACGAAGCCCACTTCGGGTGAGGTGAGGGTGCGCACTTCGACCTCGAGGCGCGCACTCTTGCTGGCGGCGGTGACGGTGACGGTGGATTTTCCGGCCTGCAGTCCGCTCAGATAGCCGTCGGCATCGGCGGCGAGCGCCTTAGAATCGGGTTTCAGCTGGGCGACGGCCGTGAGATCGATCCAGGATCCGTCGGCGACTTCACCCAAGACCAGCACCTTCCGGGAGTCGCGGCCATCGGCGAGAACGAGCTGCTTCGGTTCGAGTCGGAGCGATCGGATGGCGGGTGTCTGGGGCGACGGCGGGATCGGTTTGTCGGAGGCGCGATCGGCCGCATGCATGGAGGGGATGCGGTGAAGGCACACGCCCACACAGAGGGCGGCCATCCAGAATGTCGGGGGCAATCGCATAGGCCAGAGCAGGGGACTTGGAGAAGTCTAGGTGGGTTCTGACACTCCACACAAGAGTCGTCGCCCCGGGAGGATCGCTTTTTTCGCGGAGTTTCCGAGTCGGTCGGTGAGGCTGGCGGGCCGAGGTGCCGAAGGCGTCGGGATTGCCTGCGAGGCGCGGGAGCCCACCCCATCGAGACCGCGTGCTTCAGAAATCCTTAGAGACAACCGTGACCCGGCCGGTGTAGGCTGTTGTTGTTCAATTGTCGTTTCTGCACCGCCGTTTCCATTTCCGATGAAGAGCAATTCCGTTTCCAAGCGCTCCGGCATCCTTGCCGGCGGCAACTGGATCATCGACCGGGTCAAGATCGTCGACGCCTACCCCGGGCTCGAGCAGCTGGCCAACATCAAGAGCCAACATCAGGGTACGGGAGGTTCTCCCTACAATGTGCTGCTGGATCTGGCCAAGATGGGGGTCGAGTTTCCGCTGCTCGGAACCGGTCTGGTGGGCAAAGACGCGCTGGGGGCGTCCATCCTCGAGGATTGCGCGAAGCACAAGATCGACACGCGCTACCTGAAGGCCACCGCCGAGGCCGACACGAGCTACACCGACGTGTTCACGGTGCAGTCGAACGGCAAGCGAACCTTCTTCCACTATCGCGGAGCCAATGCGCTCTGGGACGGCAAGGAACTGGATTTCTCCAAGATCAAGGCCCGCATTTTCCATCTGGGCTATCTGCTGCTCCTCGACAAGTTGGACGTGGTGGCCAAAGACGGCACCACCGCGGCGGCCAAACTCCTGGCCGCGGCCCAGGCGGCCGGTCTGAAGACCAGCATCGACGTGGTCAGCGAAACGGGCGACCGCTTCAAGACCGTGGTCACGCCGGCCCTCAAGCATTGCGATTACGCGATCATCAACGAGTACGAGGCCGGCATGGTCACCGGTTTCCGCATCCGTAAAGAAGGGGTTCTGGACACCGTGTCGTTGCGTCATGCGGCTGGGGCGATCCTCCAGTTCGGCGTCAAAGAACTGGTGGTCATCCATTTCCCGGAGGGGTGCTTCGCCCGCACTCGTGATGGCAAGGACCACTGGCAGCCCTCACTCAAGGTTCCGGCCAAGGCCATCGCCGGTTCGGCCGGCGCGGGTGACGCCTTCGCCGCCGGCGTGTTGCTGGGGCTCCATGAGGGTTGGGATCTGCAAAAGTCGCTGCTCACCGGTGTCTGCGCGGCCGCGGCTTCGCTGTCCGATCCGACGTGCACGGGCGGCATGAAGCCGCTGGCCCAAGTCGAAGCGCTGAAGAAGAAGTACGGAGTGCGTCCGCCCTTGGAGCCCGGCGAAGACTGACCGCTCACCGAGAGGCGGGTTCAAGCCGGTCTTCGGATTCGACTCAAACAACAGGCCGTAGGGATTCCTACGGCCTGTTGCGTTTCCGGAGTCGATGGACCTTTCAGGGGCCCGGGATCTGGCACGGCCCGCCATCCGGAACTCCGGAGCCGCTGGCGGAGTTCAGGGCAACTCTTCGAGGCTGATGTCCTTGAACTGCACCCGGGTCTTGCCATCGCCGTGGATCTGCACGGCGACCTTGCCGTGCGGCACGACCTTGGGGTCTTTCTCGGTGTAGTCCACGGTCTGGAAGCCGTTGATCTTCAAGACCACCCGATTTCCGTCGGCCCGGATCTCGTACTCGTTCCATTGGCCGGGTTTCACCGCCTTCTTGACGGTCTCCGGATCGGGCTTGGCGAGGATGGTGTTCCGTCGGGATTCGTCGTACAGCGCCCCGTACCAGCCCTCGCCGATGTCGGCCTGATACCCCACCATCTCGTGGTGGTTGGGGATGCGCTCGCTGCGGATCTGAACTCCGGAATTCACGAACCCCTCGGTGCCTTCGATCTTGAACTGCAGGCGCAGGACGAAATTGGTGTAGCTGCGGGTGCTGGCCAGGAACTCGTTGCGCTGGGCGCGTTGGTCGACACGGCCGGCCGTGATCGCGCCGTCCTGGACCGACCAGATCTTCGGATCACCCTCCCAGCCTCGGAGAGTCTTGCCATCGAAGAGGGATCTCGGTTCGCCCGCCCACATCGGAAGCGTGAGGGTCGCGAGGGCGAGGAAACCAGCCGTCGGGGAATTCATGGCGATAGTGTGCGGACCCTCCGGGATCGAGTCCAGCGTTGGTGGATGCGGTGGATGGGGCGCATGGCAGGCGATCGAGGTGATGCGCCCGGGGTGGGCACAAGGCCGATCCCGGCGCGGAGTCGGTCACCGGGGCCATTGGGCCCGCGCCTGACGGACAAATACGGACTAAATCCGGCCAAGGCCGGGTGTTGTGCCATCGGGAAAATCCTTCACGAGCGGTCCGCTCCGGGGGCGGCGGACCCGGGTTCCCAAAGCGTCAGTCGTTGGAGGCGTTCAGCCGCGTGCGGAGCGCTTCCACGACTTCCGATGGGACGAACGGCGAGACATCGCCCTTGAGGCGGGCCACTTCTTTCACCAGGCGGGAACTGAGGAACGAGTAGGAATCCTTCGGCATCAGGAACACGGTCTCGACGTTCTCGTTGAGCTTGCGGTTCATCAGAGCCAGTTGGAATTCGAATTCGAAATCGCTGACCGCCCGGAGCCCTCGAACCACGGCGCAAGCCTTGTGGTGCACCACGTAGTCGACCAGCAGCCCCTCGAAGGTCTCCACCACCACATTGCCCAGATTGGCCACGGCCGAGAGGGCCATCCGCTTGCGTTCATCGAGGCTGAACAGGGGGTGCTTCCCCTCGTTGCGGGCCACGGCGAGGATGACCCGATCGAACATCTTGGCGGCCCGTTGGACCACATCGAGGTGGCCGTTGGTGATCGGATCGAAACTGCCCGGGTACACGACGGTTCGCATGGAACGACGATACGGATTCCTGTGGAAATGGGAAGTTGCCCGGCGAGCTGGAATGCCCGCCGCCGACTTGCGGCACCTCTGGGATTGAATCCGGAGCGCTTTTGGGAGTCGATGGACCGCGTTGGCCGCATTGCCCACAACCCCGTTGCTCGTGCTCCTGGCGCTGGTCGCCGCGAGCTGCTTTTTCGCGCTCGCCGAGTCGGCCCTCTTTTCGTTGGGCACTTGGCGGGCCCGCCGCCTCGTCGAGTCGGGTCGCCGAGGCAGTGATCGGGTGGGGGCGCTCCTGGCTCAGCCCTCCGATGTGCTGGCGGCCATCGCGTTGGGCAACACCTTGTCCAATGCGCTGTTGGTGGCCCTCACCGTGGGCGGTGGGCTCGCCCTCGATCCGGGTATTCCCGGATTGGGCTGGGTCGCCGCGGGACTCCTGCTGCTGTTGCTGACCTGCGAGGTCACCCCCAAGGCGCTCGGCGTGCGCAATCCCGAGATCTGGGCCCTCCGGGTGGCCGAACCCTTGTGGCTCTTCGTCAGCCTGACCCGGCCCGTCCGGAAAGTCGCCCAGGTGTGGGTGGATGGCGTCGTGGAACGCCTGGTGCCCCGGTCGGTGAAGCTCCAGACGGGGGTGTCCGATGACGAGTATGCCGACCTCATCGAGTTGGCCCATCAACAAGGCACCCTCGGCGCCGGCGAGAAGGAGATCCTGTTGCAGGTGCTTTCGCTCGACCAGCGGACCGCCCGGGATGTGATGCAGCCGCGGGCCCGGATGGTGCTCCTGCGCGACGACCTGCCCATGGATCAGATGGTGGCCGAGGCCCGGAAATCGGGGCACCACTGGATCCCCCTGTACGACGAATCCCCGGACAACGTGGTCGGGGTCCTCAACACCCGGACCCTGCTGCTCGATTCGGATGCCGACCTGTTCATGGCGATGGAGTTCCCGTCGTTCGTCCCGGAAAGCATGAATCTGCTCAAGCTCTTCGAGTCGATGCAGCGCCAGCACCGGGGTGTCGCCATCGTGTTGGACGAATATGGGAGCACCGCCGGCCTGCTCACCCTTCAAGACATCCTGGTTTCGGTCGTCGGACCCATCCGACGGGAGGGCGAGGCCCAAGGGTTCGTCTTCGAGCGGCTGGCCCCCGGTCGCTGGCGGGTCAACGGGGCCATGCGCCTGGAGGATTTCCGGCGCGAATATGCGGCTCTGAATCCTCCCGACGAAGTGGAGACGCTGGCCGGCCTGGTCCTGTGGCTTGCCGATGTCGTCCCCTCCGTCGGTGATGTGTTCCGCCATCAGGGGTTGCGGATCACCGTCCGTCAGGCCGATGAACGACGGATCCGGGAACTCCTGGTGGAAACGGAGGCCGCGCTGTGACTCACGAACTGTGGCACGGCATTTCGATCGCCGGCTGGTTGCTGGTGTCGTTCTTCCTTTCGGGCATGGAGGCCGGGGTCTTCGCCCTCAGCCGGCTCCGGGTCCGCCAGCGGGCTCGTGCGGGCAGCGGCAATGCGCGACGGTTGTTGGCCTACATGGATCGTCCCGAGGATTTCCTCTGGACCATCCTCGTGGGCAACACGATGGCCAATTTCGCGGCGGTGGCCCTGATCTGGCAGGACCTTCAGGTGTGGTCGCGCGGGCGTGACTGGACCCTCTGGCCGATGTTGCTGGCGACCGGCCTGGCGATCTATCTGGTGTGCGAGTTGTTTCCCAAGCGCCTGTTCCAACGCATGCCCAACCGGCTTTGCCTGCTGCTGCTGCCGGTCTTCGCGGCCGTCCACTGGATGCTCTCGCCCGCGGTGTTCCTGGTCGGTCGGTTTGCTCAGGCCCTGCTGTGGATCACCGGCGACCGGGCCCTCAGTGGCCGGTTGTTCGCCAACCGCGACGAACTCAAGGCCCTGATCCAATCGAGCACCGGTGAGTTGTCCAAGACCGAACGCTCCCTGATCAACCGGGTGATCGATGCCCAGAACCTGACCCTCTCCCGGGTGGCCAAGCCGCTGGATTCGGCCCAATCGATTCCGTCCTCGGCGACGGTCGAGGAGATCCTGAACCTCTGCCGCCGGGAGGGGCGCACGCGCATGCCCGTGTGGACCGGCACAGGATCGGGGCGTCGTGTCGAGGGCATCGTGAGCCTCAAGGATGTGCTGTATTCCGAGCCCGATCACCGGCGCAAGACCGCACGGGACTGGCTGCGTCCGGCCCTGTTCCTCGATGATTCCATGCGCATCGAAGAAGCCCTCAGGGCCTTCCAGCGCTCGGGGGAGCATCTGGCGATCGTGCGCGGTCCCGGCGGGGTCGAGATGGGCATCGTGACCTTGTCCGATGTGCTGGGGGCGCTGTTTCTGGAGGTGCAGTCATGAGCGAGTCGTCGTCGCTGCTGGAGGTGCTGGGGAAACTGGCGTTGGCCCTGGCGCTGGTGGCTTTCAACGGGTTCTTCGTCGCGGCCGAGTTCGCGCTGGTGAAGATCCGCGACACCCAGTTGGAGGGGTACATCCAGCGACGCCACCGGCGTGCAGGGATGGTGCGCCACATCCTGGCCCACCTCGACGGCTACCTCAGTGCCTGCCAGTTGGGCATCACCCTGGCCAGCCTGGCCCTCGGATGGGTCGCCGAGCCGGTCTTCGCCGCACTGCTCGAGCCGGTCTTCGGGTGGTTCCAACTCCAGTCGGCCCACCTCCGCCACCTGCTTTCGGCCTCGGTGGGCATCATGGTGGTGACCTTCTTCCATGTCGTGGTGGGCGAACAGGCCCCCAAATTCATCGCCATCAAGCGACCCTTGCCGTCGTCGCTGTGGGTGGCCTATCCGCTCCATTGGTTCTACATCCTGACCTACCCGTTGATCTGGGTGCTGAACTGGACCTCGCTTTGGGTGCTGCAGCGGCTGGGGATCGAGTCGGCCGGGCACGGCGAAGTGCACTCCGAAGAAGAGTTGCGGTTGATGCTGGGCTCCACGTTGGCCGCTGGCGGCAGTTCGGTTCTGGCCCGGGAGATCGTCCAGAACTCCCTCGATCTGGGGCGCCGACGTGTTCGTGAGGTGATGCGTCCACGCCGAGAGATCGTCGCGTTGGATCTCCGGTCGCCGATCGGCGATTGCCTCCGCCTGGCCGACGAGACCCGTTATTCCCGCTTCCCGTTGAGCGACGGAGGAGACCTCGACCGGTTGGTCGGGGTGGTGCACATCAAGGACATCTACCTGCGTCGGGACGCGGGCGGCTCGGCGGCCGATCTCAGGGCCAGCTCCAAACCCGTGATCTATGTCCCGGAGACGGCACGGCTCGACCGGTTGCTGCAGCTATTTCTCGACCGCCGACTCCATTTGGCGGTGGTGGTCGACGAGTACGGCAGCACCGTCGGCATGGTGACCCTCGAGAATGTCCTCGAAGAGTTGGTCGGGCAGATCCAGGACGAATTCGATCAGGAGAAGCCGCGCATCGAGGCGCTGGGCGACGGTCAGTGGCGGCTCGAGGGCTCCCTTCCGCTCTTCGAACTGTCGGAACTGGTCAAAGAATCGGTGGACGATTCGGAGGTCCATACCGTCGGGGGCTGGATGACCGAACAGTTGGGTGGGTTCGCCAAGATGGGCGATTCGGTGCCTCTGGGTGCCCATCGG
>JAIXXC010000014.1 GCA_027490985.1 Verrucomicrobiales bacterium | reverse complement strand
CGATTCGAGCAGCGTCACCGTCTGGCGTTGGCCGTCGACGCGCACCGGGATTCCCCAAGGCAAGGTCACCTTCCGCGGCACATGGCCATACGGAAACCCTTCCAGAATCGGAGCCTTGACGCCTTCGAGCACCGATCGCCACACGGCCTCCAAATCATGGAACGGATGGGCCGGATCGGCCGCCGTGGTGTGCGTGAACCGACCGAGCAACAACCCTTGGGCCCGACTGAGCACCCCCGCCAAGCGCAGCTGGGTCATCATGCGATCCACGCGATGGAACTGCTCATGCACATCTTCCAAGGCCAAGACCGCCCCCCGATAGTCAGGCGAGAAGGGAGTCCCCAGCAGGGCCACCACCAGCGACAGGCACCCTCCGAGCAACGGCCCTTCGCCGAGGCCGGTCTGACGGGTCTGCAGCGCTTCGCCCTCGGGCAGCGGGAGTCGCCCCTGCGTACGCCGCGAGGTCACCAACCGCCAGAAGCTCTCCTCGGTGGCCGGATCCGGAGCCGAGGCGAATTCGACCGCTCCCAGCGGCCCTGAAAAACTCACAAGGCCCGTCTTGCGCCAGAGCGCCAGTTGCAGAGCCGTGATGTCGCTGTAACCCACCACGATCTTCGGATCCCGACGCACCGCCGCGTAGTCGATCCGGTCGAGCAACCGCGGGGTTCCATAGCCCCCCCGCAAGGCCATCACCGCCCGGATCCGCGGATCTCTCAACATCCCGTTGAGGTCCGACAGGCGCTGTTCATCGGTGCCGGCAAAGGCTCCGTCGTGGCCGAGCGCATGGGCCCCGACCTCCACGCGATAGCCCCGCCCTTCGAGGTATCGCACACAACCCTCCACCCGCTCGGGCCGCCAGAGAGCTCCGGCCGGGGCCACCAGGCCGATGACATCGCCGCGCCGCAGCGCCCGGGGCCTGAGGATCGCCTTCATCGTCGGGCGCGGACGAACCGTTCGACGTACTTGCCCAACATGTCGGCCTCGAGATTCACCCCATCACCCACCTGACGCTCGCGCAAGGCGGTGACCTCGAAGGTGTGCGGGATGATCCAGATGCGGAATCCACCGCGGAACACCCCGGCCACGGTGAGGCTGATCCCATCGACGGCCACCGACCCCTTGAAGACGATGTAGCGGCAGATGGCCGCCGGGGCCGTGATCTCCAGGATGTGGTCACGCCCGCGACGTTCCCAGGTGCGGATCTTGCCGGTGCCATCGATGTGCCCGGTGACGAAGTGCCCGCCGAGACGGTCTCCGGCGGCCAGCGAGCGCTCCAGATTGACCGCCGAACCCGGCTTCACCGACGACAAATTCGTGCGGTCCCAGGTTTCTTGAAGCAGGTCGAAGGCGAGGCTGACTCCGGCGCGCCCACCGCTGCGGATCGCCTTGCGGGCCACCACGGTGAGGCAGCACCCGTTCACGGCGATGCTGTCGCCCAAACGGGCCCCTTGGGCCGTGATCCGGGCATCGACCCAGAGTCGGACCGACGCGTCGCCCGGCTCGACCCGGCGCACGGTGCCCGTCTCCTCCACCAATCCAGTAAACATCGCTTGTCCTTTGCCGAACGACTTGGTTTTCCAGTAGTTCCCGTCGCCGGAACCTCCTGCGCGGGCCTTCGTGACGGATCGACCACCGGAGCCTCGCCGAGGCCGTGGATCCGGCCCGATCCGGCCCCCACTCTGCGTCGCAACCGGCCGGCGTCCAACCGAATCGTTCAGGGCCGAGGCGGTGCGACGACCCGCGCTGTGATGAAGAGGTCGTCACCGATACGCCGCGACTCCACCTCGCTGAGAGTGGGCGCCTCGGCCAGGGAGCGGAATCCTTGCCCCGCCACCGCGCGGCGCGACGCGTCTCCCCCGAGGATGCGGGGCGCGTAGAAAAAGGCGGTCCGATGCACCCAACCGGCCTCGAACAGCGCGGCGAGCACCGTGCCACCGCCCTCGACCAGCAGGCTCACCACGCCCAGGCGCCCCAACTCCGGAAGGAGCCAATTCAGGTCGATGCGGTGGTCGCGTTCGGGAGCCTGGACCACCGTCACCCGCTCTCGCAAGGCGGCCACCCGCTCCGGATCGGCCCACGCGCCCACCACCACCAGCGTGCTGGCCCGGGCCTCATCGCAGACCAGACGGCACCCCAACGGTGTCCGAGCGCGTGTATCGAGGATGATCCGCCGCTTCAGGGGAAGCCGGGCCGGCGCCCGGAATCCGGGCTGAGACCGCACGGTCAGCCCGGGGTCGTCGGCCAACACCGTCTCGACCCCGACCAGCACCGCATCGGCCCCCAGACGCAGACGGTGGGCCTGGGCCCGCGACTCCGGACCGGTGATCCACTTCGATTCGCCCGACGCGGTGGCGATCTTGCCGTCGAGCGTCATCGCCGACTTGGCCGTCACCCAGGGGGTCCGGTGCACGATCCAGTGGTTGAAGGCCTCATTGAGGCGCAGCGACTCGGCTTCGAGCACGCCGGACTCGACGGTCATCCCCGCCCGGCGGAGCAACTCCAACCCATGACCCGCATGGCGCGGATTGGGGTCGACCGCGGCCACCACCACCCGGGACACCCCCGCCCGGATCAACGCCTCGGTGCACGGAGGCGTCCGCCCCTGGGTGCAGCATGGTTCGAGGGTCACGTAGATCGTGGCCCCCGCGACGGGATGCCCACGGCGGGCCGCATCGGCCAAGGCCTCGACCTCGGCATGCGGCAAGCCCGCCCGATGATGCCAACCCCGACCGATCACCTGCCCCTCGCGGACCAGCACCGCGCCGACCATCGGATTCGGGGAAGTCCGGCCGTAGGCCCGTCGGGCCAACCCCAGAGCCTGGCCCATGAAACGCGCGTCGGGAGTCATGCAGCCGTCGGGAACCCGGGTTCAGCCCTTGGCCGAGAACAACGCCTCGGCGAATTCGCGGGCATTGAAGGCCTGTAGATCATCAGCCTGTTCGCCCACGCCGATGAACTTCACCGGAATGCCCAATTCGCGTTGGATGGCCACCACCGCCCCGCCCTTGCTGGTGCCATCGAGCTTGGTGATCACCAGTCCGGTGAGCTTGACCGCCTTGTGGAACTCGCGGGCCTGGACCATCGCATTCATGCCGGTGGAACCGTCGAGCACCAGCAGCACCTCGTGCGGAGCGCCGGGCAGTTTGCGATCGACCACCCGGTGCACCTTTTGCAGCTCCTGCATCAGGTTGTGCTTGGTGTGCAGGCGGCCGGCCGTGTCGATGAAGAGCCATCGGGCGTTGCGGGCCTGGGCGGCCACCACCGCATCATGGGCGACGGCGGCCGGATCGGCCTGATACGCCCCGGCGATGACCGGGATCTCGAGCCGGGAACCCCAGAGCTGGAGCTGTTCGATGGCCGCCGCGCGAAACGTGTCGCAGGCCGCGAGGAGCGCCGGTTCGCCGCGCTCGGCCATGCGCTTGGCCAGCTTGGCGCAGGTGGTCGTCTTGCCGGTGCCATTGACACCCACCATGGACACCACCGTCACCCCGTCGGGGCGCGCGGTCAGATCCGGGTTCATGCCCCCCAGACTCCGCTCCACCTCGGCGATGGCGATGTCCACGAAATCGAGGCCCGATTTGCCCTGCGTCTCGAAGGCCTTCCGCACCGCGGCCAAGATCTGCTGGGTCATCGGAAGCCCCAGATCGGCCGCCAACAGGGCCGCCTCGAGTTCCTCGACACTCTGCGCGGTCAACTTCGGTGACCGGGTGACGATGCGCTGGATCTCATGGGCCAGCGAGGTGGCGGTCTTGGTGAAGGCGGACTTGAGTTTGTCGAAGAATCCCATGGTGGGTCGGTCGGTGTGCGCTACGAAGAGTTACGGGACCGGCGGGCGCGCAGCGCTTCGACCTGGGGATAGGGCAGCTTGACCCGGCCGATGAGCGGTTGTCCCTTGGCCATGCCGTGACAGTCGCTGCCACCGGTGGCCACCAGGTCGAGATCGGCCGCCTTGCGCGAGTAGGTTTCACTGGCCTCGGCCGAATGCCGCGTATGCCAGCACTCCAGACCGTCGATGCCGGCCTCCTTGAGTTTTCCGATGAGGCTGTCGTTGCGGTAGAGCCCGGGATGGGCCAGCACCGCGACCCCGCCCGCCTCGCGGATCAGCCCCACGGCCTCTTCGGCCGACATGCGGGCCTTGGCCACGAACCCCGGCCTGCCCCGCTTGAGAAACTTGTCGAACGCCTGGTCGTGATCACGGGCGAAGCCTTGTTGCACGAGGGCGCGGGCCACATGCAGTCGACCCGGAGCCTCGCACCGGGCCAGTGACAACACCAGCGACTCGCTCAGGCTCACGCCATGATCATTGAGCCGGGTGACCATGTCGCGAACCCGCCGCTGCCGGACCCCCTGGAAACGCTGCAATTCGGAACGTAGTCGGCCCGACGACAAATCCATCCAGTAACCCAGGATGTGGACCTCTTGCCCGGTCACCTCGGCCGTCAACTCGGCACCGGGAATGAACTCGAGCCCCTCTTTCTGACAGGCCGACTGCATGCGCTCACACCCCTCGACACTGTCGTGGTCGGTGAGGGCCACCGCATCGAGCCCCTGCTCCCGGGCATGCGCCGCCAGTTCTTCCGGGGAGTAGGTCCCGTCGGAAAAATGGGTGTGCAGGTGCAGGTCGGCGAGTTTCACCGCGGGATCTATTCGGGGGTCTCCTTGGCCGTGCGCGCCGGTCGGAGCAGATCGGCTTTCACCTTGTCGAGGATGCCGTTGACGAACTTGCCGCTGTCGGCGGTGGAGAACTTTTTGGCCACATCGACGGCCTCATTGATGCTCACCACCGGGGGGATGTCGTCGCGGTGGAGCATCTCGTGGATGGCCAGGCGCATCACGTTGCGATCGACGGCGGCCATCCGGTGCAGGTCCCAGTTCTTGGCGTGCTTGCGGATGATGTCGTCGAGTTGTTCGCGATGCTCGAGCACTCCCCGGACGAGGCGATCGGCGAAGAGACGGGTGGCGCTCTCGTCGGCGTTCGGCGGCGGCAACTCCACCCGCTCACCCCAGGTGGGACCATGCGATTCCATGAAATCGCTCATCCTCTGGGCATCCCAGAATTGATTCAGGGCCGACACCAAATCCTCAGGCGGATTCAGATCGTGCTGAAAGAGAAACTGCACCGCTCGTTCACGGGCCTCCCGGCGCTTGCGCATGCGGTCACGATAGACCAAAGGGCCGCCAGAAAAGAGAGTTTTATTGAACGGACTCGGGCCGGGGCGGACCGATGCGCTGGGGTCCGGCGTACACGTTGAAACGCCCCTCGCGCAAGAAACCCACCAGGGTCTGTCCCGATTCCCGAGCGAACTCGACCGCCAGGCTCGAAGGCGCCGAGACCGCCGCGATCAGGCCGATGCCGGCAGCAAGGGCCTTTTGCACGAGCTCGAAGGAAACCCGGCCGCTGACCATGAGCACCGCGGGTCCGGTCGGAACGGCCCCGTCGAGAAACCGGCGCCCGATCACCTTGTCGACGGCATTGTGACGGCCGACATCTTCGCGCACCACCCACAGCCGGCCCTCGGGGCTGAACAGCGCCGCCGCATGCAACCCGCCCGAGACCGAAAACCCCGCCTGGGCCGCTCGGAGCTGATCGGGCAACGAGAGCAGGGTCTGCGGAGCCACCTCGAAGTGTTCGGCGATCGGCGGGAACCGACGCCGCAACGCCTGGATGCTGGCCGTACCGCACAGACCGCAGCTCGACGAGGCGAACACATGGCGGGTCAGCGAGGCGAAATCGCAGTGCACCGCCTCGCCCAGAAAGACATCGACCACATTGCCGGCCTCGTTGCGCGGGTAGGGACGAATGGCCCTGAGATCGGACCGTTGCCGGAGCAGGCCCTCGCTCAGCAGGAACCCGGCGGCCAGTTCGTCATCATGGCCCGGTGTGCGCAGCGTGACACTCACACTGCGCGTCTCGACGCGGATTTCGAGCGGCTCCTCCGCGGCCACGGCATCGGCCGAAGGGGCTTCGTCCCAATGGCCTCGGGACCACCGCTGGACGGTGGTCGGCCGGATGGAGGGGTCCGGCGCCATCACAGCGTCTGACTGAGGAACCCGCCATCGACCCGCACGTCGGTGCCCGTGACGAAGCCCGCGGCGCGCGGGCTGGCCAGGAACACCACCGCCCCACCCAGTTCGTCGGCCGAACCGAACCGGGCCATCGGCGTGTGGCTCAGGATGGCCTTGGCGCGGGCCGTGGGGCTGCCGTCTTCGTTGAAGAGCAGGCGTCGATTCTGCTCGGCCGGAAAGAACCCCGGCGTGATCGAATTGACCCGCACTCCGTTCGGCGCCCACTCGCGGGCCAGGAACTGGGTCAGGCTCAACACCGCCGCCTTGGCCGCCGAATAGCTCACCACCCGCGACAACGGGATATGCGCTGAGACACTGGCCACATTGATGATCGTTCCGCGCTGGCGGGCGCAAAAACCCGGGCCGAACGTCTGGCACGGCAGCAGGACTCCGCCCACCAGGTTCAGGTCGAAATTGCCGCGCCAGGCCTCGAGCCCGATGGCCTCGAAGGGCAACTCGGCCGTGACCGTGGCCTTCGGGTCGTTGCCGCCCGCGGCATTGACCAGCACCGAAGGCACGCCCAATTGCCGCTCCACTTCGGATTCAACGCGGCGGAGGTCGTCGCGGTTCATCGCATCGGCGGCGAAGAACGCGGCCCGGGTGCCCTGCTCTTTCAGCGACGCCACGCAGGCTTGCCCCCGCTCGGCATTGCGCCCCACCACGGCCACCGCCGCTCCGGCCTTGCCCAAGGCGTGGGCCATGGCTCCTCCAAGGGCTCCGGTTGCGCCGATCACCACCGCCACCTCGCCCGACAGATCGAAGAGATTCATGGGCTTGAAGGTGAACCAAGCCACCGAACGAAGGGAGCAGAAAGGCGCACACGACACCGGCTCCACCGCACCCGGGAATCCGCGGCCGGCCCCGACTCCAGTTCCCGACCCCTGTTCCAGACTCCGGGCCCCGCTGCGGGATTCAGGCCGGCAGACGGCGGCGGAACTCGCGGCAGGCGGCGGCGATGTCGGGAGCGTTGAGAATGGCGCTCACCACGCAGATCGACCGGGCACCCGCCTCGACCACCGCATCGACCGTGGCGAAGTTGATGCCCCCGATCGCGAACCACGGGATCGACACCTGCTCGCGGGCCCACCGCACATAGTCGAGGGTCACCGGTCGGGCTGTCGGCTTGGTGCCCGTCGCGAACACCGGGCCGATCGCCACATAATCAGCCCCCGCGGCCACCGCACGGGCGCATTGATCGGGAGCGTGGGTCGAAAGCCCCACCCGGCAACCGGCCTGACGGCAGGCCAGCTCGGCCACCGAGTGGTGACCCGCATCGAAAAAATCCTCCTGCCCCAGGTGCACCCACGGAGCCCCCACCGCCACGGCCACCTCGGGATGATCATTGATCACCAGACCCACCCCGGCCGCCTGCACCACCGGGAGCACCGCCTCGGCCAACCGTTGGACCTCGGCCGCCGAAGCGCCCTTGGCCCTGAGCTGGATCAGGTCGGAGCCTCCCGCACACAGCGCCCGGGCCACCGACACGGCATCCCGCCCGTGCAGATAGGCCGTATCGATGAACGTGTAGAGCCGGCAATCGGCGATCGGTTTCATGCGGAGTGCGTCCAGTCCTGCGGCTCAGCGGCGAACCGTGGTGTGCTCGGACAGCCACGTCAGATCGGGCCGGCTGCCCGTCCCGGGAAAACCGCTCCCGTGGACACTGTGGTGATCCACGGTCGACGTCGGATTGTTGAACGTGCCGTTCACCCAGCGGTGCGATTCGGCGTGGCCATCGGCGAACGAGAAGTTGGAGTTGCGCCCATGATAGTTGCCCGGAACGTGATAGACCCCCCCCGCCGTGGCCGACATGTTCACACCGAAGAACGGGCGGCAAATACCCTTCGGATGGATCTCACCGTGCACGAAGACAT
This sequence comes from Verrucomicrobiales bacterium, assembly GCA_027490985.1. Classification (GTDB taxonomy): domain Bacteria; phylum Verrucomicrobiota; class Verrucomicrobiia; order Limisphaerales; family UBA9464; genus SXXZ01. The sequence continues at coordinate 979 of JAIXXC010000014.1, read as the reverse complement.
CGGCACCCGAGAGGAGGTCGGAGGTCTTCCGGAAATTGCGATAGGTGCGATCGTCGCCCAAGGCGCTGGTGGCGTAGGGAGCGTCGTCGGCCCAGTTGACCCAGGCGTTTTGACCGTAGGTGCGCGGGTTGGTCTGCTTGCGTCCGTTGACGATCTCCGAATAGCGGTCGCCCGGGCATTTGAACGATCCCAGTGCCGGAAGATACGTCGCCAAGAGCGACACCCGGGGATTGATCAGGCTCGAAGCCGACGCATCGACCAGGTTGTTGCCATCGCGCCCTTCGACCCAGTATTTGGGCACATAATTGGCCGGGGGGGTCGTCAGGTTCACCGTCGGATCACCCGCGCCGTTCGGGGGGAAATAATCGCGGTTTTCGCCCACATAGAGCATCGAAGCCACCATCAGCTGCTTCTCGTTGTTGATGCAGGCGATACCCGTGGCCTTTTGTCGGGCCTTGGCCAGAGCGGGCAGGAGCATGCCGGCGAGGATCGCGATGATGGCGATGACGACCAGCAGCTCGATCAGAGTGAAGCCAGGCGAGCGGAGCGAACGCGGAAGAGGGATTCTCACAGAAAGGGGGGAGACAGGGAATGTGATCAGCGAGCCTAGAGGGGAAGCTCAGGGGTTCAACCCTGAAAGCAATTCCATCAATTCGGCCTCGGGGCCTTCGTGGTGTTGTTCACGGGCCAATTGCAGGGCCCGCTCGAACGCCGCCCGGGCGGAATCCCTGTACCCCTGAGCCAGATCGCATTTCCCCAGAAGGATCTGCACCACCATCCAATCGGGTTTGCGGCGCAGAGCCACCTCGAGGTGCTCGCGGGCACCGGCCCAATCGCCGGCATCGAAGAGCGCCCGACCCAGACTGAACCGCGCCAACTCGTTCTCGGGGTACTGCCGCACCATCTCCCGCTGCCGGGCAAAAGAATCGTTCACCGCCTGAGCGTAGCGGGACTTTCGCAGCGGGACACTTTGAAAGTG
>JAIXXC010000088.1 GCA_027490985.1 Verrucomicrobiales bacterium | reverse complement strand
CGGCACGGCCAGCCGATGCCCGGCACCGAAAAGCTCATCACCTTCCAGGGAGAGCAGGGGGCGTTGAACAAGAGCCCGTGGGAGTTCCGGCCGCGGGGCCAGAGTGGCAAGATGATCTCCGACCTGCTGCCGCATCTGGGAGACCTCGCCGACGAGATGTGTTTCATCCATTCGATGCAGGGCAAGACCAACACGCATGGGCCCGGCGAGAACTACATGTCCACGGGCTACACGCTCGACGGATTCCCCAGCGTGGGGGCGTGGATGACCTACGCGCTGGGCAGTGACGACCAGAGCCTGCCGGCCTATGTGGCCATTCCCGACCCGCGCGGAAAGCCCCAGAACAGCGTGAACAACTGGGCTCCCGGATTCCTGCCCGCGGCGTTCCAGGGTACGGAGTTCAACGCCACGAATCCGATCCGCAACCTGGCCCGACCCGGCGGGGTGGACGCGTCGAGCGACCGCGCCACCCGCGCTTTTCTCCAGCGCCTGAACGAGCGGCATGCGGAGCGCTTTCCCGGCGACACCGAACTGGCGGCGCGGATCGCCAGCTACGAACTGGCCGCCCGCATGCAGCTCACCGTCCCGGAGGTGGCCGACCTGTCCAGCGAGCCCGAGCACATCCTGAAACTCTACGGTGCCGATGAAGGGGGCACGAAGATCAAGGACACCCGCGCGGCCTATGCGCGCAACTGCATCCTGGCCCGGCGCCTGGTCGAGAAGGGGGTGCGCTTCGTCCAGCTCTTCAATGGCGCGTATCAGACCGGCGGCGAGGGCGTGAGCAACTGGGATGGCCACAAGGACATCGCCAATCAATACGCCCTGCATGGCCCGGTGCTCGACAAGCCCACGGCGGGCCTGCTCATCGACCTGCGTCAGCGGGGCCTGCTCGACGACACGCTGGTGGTCTGGTGCACGGAGTTTGGTCGCATGCCGACGTTCCAAAAGGGCTCCCAGGGACGCGACCACAACCCGGCCGGGTTCACCTGCTGGATGGCCGGCGCGGGCGTGAAGCGGGGCTTCAGCCACGGGGCCACCGACGAGTTCGGCTACAAGTCCATCGACAACGTGGTCACCGTGCACGACTTCCACGCCACGATCCTGCACCTGCTCGGGCTCGACCACGAGCGCCTCACCTACTACCACAACGGTCTGGAGCGCCGGTTGACCGACGTCCACGGCGAAGTGGTGCGAGCCGTGTTGGCCTGAGCTGTCAGGCCCGGGTTTTTGGCGCCGGGCCTGTCACCCCAAGCCGGCCTCGATGCACTCTCAGGCCAGCAGCAAGGCCCGGCAGGCCTTCTCGAGCTTCTTGAGCTGGGCGGCCGATTTGGCCTCGATGTAGCAGCGGATCAGGGGTTCGGTGCCGCTGGCCCGGAAGGCCACCCACTCGCGGTTCGGCAGCAGGAACTTGAAGCCGTCGGTGGTGATGAACTGCTCGACCTTGGCCGTGCCCACCTTGTCGAGACCCGCGGCCAAGCGCTTCAGCAGCGCCTCCTTCTTGTCGGGCGGGATGGCCACGTTGATGCGGGTGGTGTGGAACTCGCCGGTCTTCTTCTCGAGATCGGCGAGGATCTTCATCAGCGGCTTCTTCTCGGTGGCCACCAGTTCGGCCATGAGCAGGCAGGCCAGGATGCCGTCCTTCTCGGGCACGTGCCCCTTCACGCTCAGACCTCCGGACTCCTCGCCACCCACGATGATGGGTTCCGATTCCATCAGGGCCCCGATGTATTTGAAGCCCACCGGGGTCTCGTGGACCGTGACACCCAGCAGTTCGGCGACGGCGTCGACCTGATGGCTGGTGGGAACCGTGCGCACCACCGCGCCGGTCCAACCCCGGTTCTTCTTCAGGTGATACAGCGCCAGGGCCAGGATCTGGTTGGGGGTGAGCCAGGTGCCGTCGCGGTCGACGATGCCGAAGCGGTCGGCGTCACCGTCGAGGCCGAGGCCCAAGGTCGCCTTGCCGCCCAGGATCGCCTCGCGGGCCGGCGCCATGCCCTCGGCATTGGGCTCCGGATGATGCCCGCCAAAGCTCGGGTTCAAGGTGTCGTGGAACCGGAGCACCTTGGCCCCGCCGTCCTCTTCGAGGAGTGTGTCGAGGTAGCCGCGACCGGTACCGTACATCAACTCGACGGCGATCTTGAGCTTGGCCTTCTTGATCGCGGCGAAGTCGATCTGCTTGCGGATCTGCTTGAGGTAGGCCGGGGCCGGGTCGATTTCCTTGCAGCGGAACGAACCCACGAGGCCGGCCTTGAAGGTCCATCCCGACTCCTGACGGTGACGGATGTGGGCCTCGATGCGGCGGGTGACCTCGGGCGGGGCGGCCGCTCCGTTGGACACGCTGAACTTCAGACCCTGGTATTCGGCCGGGTTGTGGCTGGCCGTCATGTTGATGCCGCCGAGGGACTTGCGCACCCGGATGGTGTGGGCGATGACCGGCGTCGGCGCGTCGCGCTGGCAGAGCAGGGGAACCAGCCCGTTGGCGGCCAGCACCTCGGCCACGGCCAGCGAGAATTCGCGGCCCAGAAACCGGGTGTCGTGACCGATGATGACCTCCAGTTTCTGGGAACCCACCGAGTCGCCTGCGGCCTGGAGTTCCTCGAGCAGGTAGTCGGCGATGCCTTGCGCGGCGAACCGCACGTTCTCGAAGGTGAAGTCCCGGGCGATGAGCCCGCGCCAGCCGGAGGTGCCGAACTTGATCGAAGTCACGCCGCTGTTGTCGGCCGACGGCCCAAGGATTTCAAGCCGGTCGAAGCCTTTTCTTCCACCGGAATTGGTTGTCGTGACTTGAAGGCTTTTTGATCTGCGGCCATCCGTCGGGTTTCAAATCAAGTCGGGCTCGCCGGTGATGCGGACCTTGTCCTGGGCCTGGATGCCGCCGGCTTTGAGGCTCTGGTTCGGGTCGGCGTAACCGGGGATGATGCGGTTGAGTTGCTCCTGGCTGGCCCCGAGATGATCGCGGATGACCTTGCCCATCACCGATCGGAAGTCGGTCGCCCGCTGCAGGTAGCGGCCGGTGCTCTGGAACATCGAGCCATTCATGCCCGTCTGCCAGGCCACCGGATCCGAGGGCCCGCAGTTGAAGACACCACTGTGGGTGACCTTGCCGGTGGCGTCGGTGCGCAACCCCTTGATGCCCCCACCGGCGACATACATGACGCTGGCCTCGGCGTGGTCGGTGCCATTGTCGGAATTCTCGATGGTGGTGCGACCGAACTCCGAGAGGGTCACGATGACCAGGTCGTCCCAGCGGCATTGGTCGGCGTAGCGGCGGAAATACTGGCGCAGGGCATAAATCGACCACCCCACCCGCTGCAGCAGATTGGCATGGGCCCCGGTGACGCCCCCTTGGTTGCTGTGCGTGTCCCAGCCGTCGATCTGGGTGCCGGCCACGAGCGCATCGGTCTTGTTGAGGATCAGCGCGGCCGACTTGAGTTGGTTGAAGTAGCCGTAGGCGGAGGTGGGCACCACGTATCCGGGATTGGTGGTTCCCGAGGGGCCGGCCCCGTTCTTGGCGTTGGTGGTCGGGAACAGGTAATACGGCTTGTTGCCGTCGGTGACGTCGCCATCGACGAAGGTGTTGCCCGTCTCGCTGAAATCGATGCCCGCGAAGATCTCCAGCGTGCGACGCATGTTCTCGTACTGCTGTTGCAGGAGGTCCCGGTTGGCCTTGTTCGGGAAGGCGGCCCCGGTGGCGGCCTCAAGGGCGCGGGCCGCCTTGAGATTGCCGTCGGCGGTGTTGGGCACCCCGAGCAGGTCGTAGCGGGTCGGGTCCGACAAATTGGTCATCGCCGCGCGGGATCCACGCAGGAGGAGCGGCAGCGAGTTCTGGAACGAGACGCCCGTCAGTGAATTCCTGCCCGGCCGGCCCGACTCGACCATCGCCCGATAGAGCATGCCGTCTTTGACCATGGTGGTCCGTGGGGCGCCGGTCTCCCAATAGGCCTGCGAGTCGAAATGCGAGCGGGACTGCTGGGGGTAGGCCACCCGGTGGATGAAGGCCAGGTCACCGGCATTGTAGACGGGTGTCAGGAATTTCAGTGCGGGATGCAGGCCGGCGAACCCGTTGCCCAGCGGCAGCGAGTACGGGTAGGCGAAGGTGGCTCCGGTGGTGCCGGCCTCCGGGAAGAGCGCCTTGCCCTGGACGTTCCAACTCTGGGCGGGATCGACCGGGATGGCGATGTTGTCGCGGATCTTGGGGCCGTAGGCGTCATCGCCGTGGGGGATCACGTTGTTGAGCCCGTCGTTGGCTCCGCGCAGGAAGATGAAGAGCAGCTTCTTCACCCGGCCGTTGGCGTCGGGTTGTCCGAGGCCCCCTTCCGCGAGCGCCTTCTGGACGAAGAGGGGCACATCGGTCAATGAGCTCAGAGCGGCCGTGGCCGCCAGGCCGCTGGCGGTGCTGAAGAAATTCCGGCGGGTGAGGATTTGAGGGGTGTTCATGGCGCGGTCGGCGGGGCGGTTCAGAGGCTTGATCGGGAGGGGCGAGGAGGCGTGCCTCATTGTTCCTGGAAGCGGGGTGAACTCAGCAACAGGGCCACCAGGCCCCGGACGCGGCTGTCGTAATCCTTGGTGCCGGGCGCCAAGGCGGAGAAGTCGGAGGGAGTCGTGCCGTTGTTGGCCGTGTTGAGGAAGCCGATGCCGAGAGCCCGGTACTCGCGCAGGTTGGCCGCCCCTTCCGAAGGGAAGAGCAGACCGAGCAGGCAGTCGGTGACGGCTTCGGCCGAGCGCTGGGCTCCGTTCGCGAGGCGGAGTGCGATGACGGCCGAGGGATCGATCCGGCTCGAGCCGAGGGAATCGGGATTGCTGCGGACACCGGTGCCGGTGGCCAGACCGGCCCCCGCCAACGCCAGCGACTGCACATAGCGCAGCCGTTCGCTGAGGGTGCCCGCGCTGACCCAACCGCCGGCATCTTCGGCGTACCCGTCGGGCTCGGCCCGGTCGAAGAGCCTCATGCGGCCCGCCCGGTCCAGCAACCCGCCCGAGGCCACCAGATTCGGGGCGTCGGTGGCCGCGGTGAACGCACCGTCGGGTTTGGCCGCCCGGAACGCACGCAGTGTCGAGGCCGCGAACTCCAGCGGGGTCTTCACCTTGGCCGCTGCCGTGTTCGATTGACGAAACAGGTCGCTCTTCAGGATCACGCGCAGCACGTCGCGCATCTGCCCCTTGGGTCCGCCCTTCGGGGGATTCTCCCAGGCCATCATGCAGGCGTGCACCAGGGACTCTTCGGGCGAGGTTTCCGCGTCGGTGAAGTCGTAGCCGTGGTGGAACTCGTCATGGACCAGGAGTCGGCAGAGCTTCACGGAAATGTACTCCTGGGTGAAGGGCTGGTCGGCCATGTGACGGAGGATCTGATACCCGTCCTGGATGCCGTTGGTGGTGGCGCCGTTGTCGAGTTTCAGGCCGTAGGAACGACCCGCCCAGGGCGGGCCGAACCGGGCGGGCACGGTCTTGGGGGAGTTGGTGAGGATGCCGCCTTTGGCATCCCGCTCATAGAAGGCCCATTTCACTCGTGGATCGTGGCGGTCGGTCCGGTAACGGAAGGACCAGAGGCCGGCGAGGTTGGTCACGCTGTTGCGTTCGGTGGCGTTGGTGAGTCCGGAATTGATGAGCACCGTGGTCCGGGGCGCGAAGGGATTGGCGGCCTGATTGGTGGACAACAGTTCGACCGTCCATCCGGTCCACGCGCGCGAGATCTGTTCGATGTCGCCCTGGTCGTAGCCGTTGTCCACGCCGAAGGCGAAGAGTTCGCACAGTTCGCGGGCGTAGTTCTCGTTGGCGATGCGGTTGGTCTTGGTCGTGGTGTTGTAGTCCCCGCGGGAGAGGACGGTGTCGAGGTAGATGATCATCGCCGGGCTTTCGGCGCTGATCTTGAGGAGATCGTGGAAGGTGCACTGCGGGTTCAGGAACGCCCGCCGCCAGCGCAGGTTCTCATTGAACTCCTGGCGGGTCGACTCGGGGCCCGACCAGGCGTTGGGCAGCCCCGCCCGCTCATCGAAGTAGGTCAACCCCTTGGAGTATTCGGTCACGAAGTGGTTCTCGAGGAACTGCTGGAACACCTGGGCCAGCTGGCGCCGGGATTGAACCGCGTGGAGAACGTGCCAGGCCCGCAGGTCGCCGATGGTGGCCGAACCCTCTTGGAGTCGGGCGTAATAGGGGAGGGGCGATTCGGCATTCCCCTGCAGGGGGACGGTGGTCGCGATGCCGCTGCCGCTGAGGCGCACGGTCAGTTGGAGATTCGAAGGCCGGGTCAGGTACCAGAAACTGAGCGTGTAGGTCGTCGAGGCACTCAAGGCCGTCGCGGTGGTCTGGACCAGGGAGTCGGTGCCGGTGCTGCCCGCCGCGGTCTGGACCAGATGGAAGGAGGCGTTGCCACCGTGGACGAAGTCCGTCGTCCGGGCCGAGTTGGCGGTGTTGGTGGTGGTGGTCCAATTGGCGGCCGCCAGGGGTTGCTCGAAGTCGCCGTTGGCCAGCAGGTTGGGGGCGGAGCCGTTGTCGGCGGTTCCGGCGACGAGGCGGAACTCATCGAGGTAGGCGTCTCCGGCTCCGCTGAGGTAGACGTAGAGCTTCGAGGAGGAACCAGTTCCCGTGATGGAGATCTTGCGCCAGACCGGGCCGGTGTCCGGCGCTTCGTCGAGATTTTCGATGATCTTCTCGGGCGCGAGCTGCTCCTCGATGTAGGCGTCGGTGCCGAGGGTGGCGAGCCGATCCAGCTCGTCAGGTGTCGGGCCGTAGGCGATGCGGTTGAGCAAGGTGCTGGCGCGCACCGTTTCGTTGGAGAGGATCAGGGCCTCCAGCCGGTAGAAGGCCGAGTCTCCGACCGAGGGGGCCTCGGCGGTCCATCGGCCGCCCCGATGACTGCCGCCGAGGAGGGGGCCCGCCACTCCGGGCGACGCACTGCTGCGCACCCGGTATTCCGAGGCCGAGGGTACCAGACGGAATTCGAGGATCGGCCTCCCATTGGTCCAAGCCAGCGACAGCAGGTCGGGGGTTTCGGCACCCACACGGACGAGCCCCAAGGCCATCCACAGCATCCACCTGAGGTTCAACGAGTTCATGGGATCATTAGCACCGGGTTACGTCGGGTGACATAGCAGGTACAGGGCCAAAGTCTCCAGACTGAAACTCCGACCGAAGCATCCGGTCTGAAAGAACCTGATCGGGCCTGATTTCAATGGATCAAGGTTTGGCGAAGACCGGGGCCGTCCATTGGCGGTGCCGACCCGAGGCGTTGGTCACCGTGCCCACCCCCCGGAGGCGGACTATTTTTCCGGCCCGGGTCGGATCGAGGCGCAGTCGGAGAGTCGTGGGCGGCAGTTCTTGGACGAGGGTCCAGGAATTCGAATCGGTTTCCGGGGCCGAGTCGATGCGGTAGCCCCGATCCGCCTCGGGCGAGCCCTTCCAGGAAAGCTCGATGTCTCCGCCGGCGTTCGCCCGTTGAGCCCTGAAGTCTGTCGGGGCCTTCAGGGGGTGCTCCAACAGGCACGGGTCACCCAGCAGGAACGTCAGGCGGGCGTTGACGTGGGGGTGGGCCTCGGCCGAGTCGGTCAACAGCGCATGGACCGGGGCTCCGGCGTGGACCCGATCGGTGATCCAGGGGGCGAAGGCGTAAGCCGTTCCGGCCAGGAGCACGGCGTTGTCGCTGGCCAGGCAGGTTCGGAGGAAGTCTTCCCCATACCCGCTGTACCACTGGCCGAGGAAGGATCCGAAGGCGAAGAGGAACGCCACGCGGGGCACGTCTCCGGGCCGCTTCCAGGCGACGTTCTTCGCGAAGTGGCTGTGCCCGGGTTTGGCCGCCCCGGTCATGCCCAGCACCCCGAAGTGCGAGTAGTCGGTCTGGAAACCCCAGCGCATGGCGGGGCCATCCTGGAACAGATCGGAATTCCAGTCGGCCGGGCGCAGGGGACGGGTGGCATCCAGCCGGGGCATGATGTGCACCAGATTGCGGTCCACCAGCGGGCCGAGGACGTGGGCGTAACCGATGGCCGCATCCTGGAAGGCGATCAGCCCGCGGCGATACCGCCAGGCCTTGTCGAAGTAGCGCTCCAGCAACGCCACCTCCACGTCGGTGGGATTCCTGGGGGAGCCCTTGAGATCGGCGAAGCGGCTGTCGAAGTGGGAGAGCCGGGCGAAGTCGATGCGCCCGAGCGGCACCTCGATGCGGCCGGGGCTGCCATCGGGTTCGGGCGGCAGTTCGTTCTGATCCCACCGACCGTCCCCGGCCTCGTTGCCGAGGATGCAATAGACGCATTGGCTGCGGGGGCAGTCGGGGCAGCCGGTCTTGAAGGATCGGGTGTCGGTCCACGTTCCGGTGAGGTCGCCGTAGAACAGGTCGGCCGGCCACGCGCCCAGATGGATGCCGGCCGGATCCTGGCAATCCACATGGCCATCTTCGGCCGCCCAGCCGCTCTGGGGAATGGTGGGATGGCCGATGAGCACGGCGACCTGGGGGATGCCTGGATGCG
>JAIXXC010000045.1 GCA_027490985.1 Verrucomicrobiales bacterium | reverse complement strand
CAGTTGCACAGCTCGCGCAGTTCGTCTTGGTGTGGGGACACCAGCGCGTGTTCCGCAGCGGGCAGGGCGAAATGCAGCACGGCATCGAGCCCCTTGCCGATGAGCTTGGCCTGACGGGCTTTCTCGAGTTCTGGCAAGGCCGCCTCGCGCAGCGAGAACAGGGTGGACCAGGCGGGCTCGGTCGGCACCGCGGCGGTGGCGGGATTCCAAAGGCTCAGGTGCACCGATTTCGTGGCCACGCCCGGGATCTGCTCCCAGGCCTCGTCGGCGGTGAACGCCAGGATGGGAGCCAGGGCTTGCGTGAGCCGGGTGAGGATGCGGTGCAGGGCGGTTTGCGTGCTGCGTCGGCGGGCCGAGCCGGCCGGATCGGTGTAGAGGCGGTCCTTGACCACATCGTGGTACATGGCGCTGAGCTGCACGGCACAGAACTGCGAGACCAGCTGGTACACGACGTGGAATTCATACGCGTCGTAGGCCTGGGCCACCGCCGCCTCCAGCGTGGCGAATTCGCCGAGGATCCAACGATCGAGCCCGCTGAGCTTCTCGTCGGCCACCGAGTCGGTCGCCGGGTTGAAGTCGTACAGGTTCGAGAGCTGGTAGCGCAGCGTGTTGCGGATGAGGCGGTAGGTCTCACCGACCTTCTTGAGCCGCTCCTCGCTGACCACGATGTCGCTGCGGTAGTCTTGCGAAGCGACCCACAGGCGCACCACGTCGCAACCGTAGTCCTTGATGTAGCGCTCCGCCGTCTGCGGCTTCTGGTAACCGCCCTGGCCTTGCTTGGACTTGGAGATCTTCTCGCGGTCTTCGTCGACCATGAAGCCGTGGGTGAGCACGGTCTTGAAGGGTGCGGCTCCGTTGCCCGCCAGCGACAGGAGCAGCGACGACTGGAACCAGCCCCGATGCTGGTCGCTGCCTTCCAAATACACATCGGCCTGCCAACCCCCATCCGAACCGCGAAGTTCGGGACGGCGCATGAGAACGGCCCGACTGGAGGAACCGGAGTCGATCCACACGTCGAGCGTATCCTGGCTCTTGCGCACCGCTTCGGGGCCGGACCAATCCGACGGACGGCATCCGGCCCAGAGGGCCTCGACCGGCGTCGAGAACCACACGTTCGACCCCTCGCGCTCGATCCAGTCGGCGGCCTTGCGGACGATCCGCGCATCGAGGATCGGCTCGCCCGCCGCATCGTAGAAGGCCGGGATGGGCACGCCCCACGTGCGCTGACGCGAGATGCACCAATCGGGCCGCGACTGCACGGCTCCCTGGATGCGGTTCTTGCCCCAGTCGGGGATCCAGTTCACCGAATCGATGGCGGCGAGGGCCTGTTGCCGAAAGGGCAGGGCCCCGGGCGCGCTGCCGGTGTGGTCGATGCGGATGAACCACTGGTCCACGGCCCGGAAGATGATCGGCGACTTGGAGCGCCAGCAATGGGGGTAGCTGTGGGAGTAGTCTTCCCGGCGCATCAGCGCTTCCTTCTCGGTCAGCAGCGCCAGCACCGCCTCGTTGGCCTCCGACTTGCCCGCCTTGGCCAGCGTGGATTTGCCCACCAGCGACTCCGGGAGTTGTTGCTCGCGGGGCAGGTCGGCAGTGGCCACCAGACGGCCTTCATCATCTACCGGGCAATAGATCGGCAGTCCGACACTCAGGCCCAATTGATAGTCGTCCATGCCGTGGCCCGGGGCGATGTGCACGAAGCCTGTGCCCGTGGAGTCATCGACGAAGTCGGCCGGGAACAATCGTCCGGTGCGCTCGCAGAAGGGATGCTCATACTGCAGCGAGGCCAATTCTTCGGCCTGGGCGGTGCGGATGATTTGATAGCCTTCCCAACCGCATTTCTCGCTCAGGGTCGACAGGAGCGAATTGGCCACCAGGTAGGTGTTCCCCTCGGCGAACACATACGAGTAGAAGAACTTCGGGTTGAAGGCCACGGCCAGATTGGCGGGCAGGGTCCATGGGGTGGTGGTCCAGACCACCACATAGGTGTTGGGCTCGCCGGCCAGACGCAGACGCACGAACACGCTCTGACTGATGTGGTCGGCGTACTCCACCTCGGCCTCGGCCAGGGCGGTCCGGAAGGGGACACTCCAGTACACCGGCTTCTTGCCGCGGTACACGAAGCCCTTCTCGACGAGGTCGGCGAACTGACGCAGTTCATCGGCCTCGTACTGCGGGGTCAGCGTCAGGTACGGGTGGGCCCAATCGCCCAGGACGCCGAGCCGCTGGAATTGCTGCCGTTGCAGATCGATGTATTTGCGGGCATAGGCGTCGCAGGCCGTCCGGATGGTGGCCGCGTCGGCTTCGGTCTTGCCTTGGGCGCGCAGCTCCTGGGTCACCTTCGACTCGATGGGCAAACCGTGGCAGTCCCAGCCGGGGATGTACGGGGTCTGGAATCCGCGCAGCGACTTCGACTTCAGGATCAGATCCTTGAGAATCTTGTTCAGGGCGGTGCCGATGTGGACGTCGCCGTTGGCGAAGGGCGGGCCGTCGTGCAGCACGAATCGGGGGGACTCGGCCCGGGCGGCCATCAGCTGCCCATAGAGGTCGGAGTCCTGCCATTGGGCCAGGCGTTGCGGTTCCCGCTGAACCAGGTTTGCCTGCATCGGAAACTCCGTCCGGGGCAGATTGAGGGAATTCTTGTAGTCCATCGCCGTTCCGTTCAAAGACTCGAGGCTATCGACTCGGCAAATGCCGGGCAAAGGGGAATCCGGTGAACCGGGGTGGGAAAGCGGTCCGGAGGGCCGGTTTGCCGGTCTGGAATGCAAGATCGAAGACCCGGGGCATTGCTCGAGCCTGAAGTGCCTTAATCACTGCATTCGATCACTTGATGCCATCAAGGTAATCCATTCGGGGGCTTGCCTTGGAGAAGAGTGGGGTGCTTGACTCGACCCAGTGCTGACCGCGGTCGTGGGTTCAACCGTACCCTGACGCCGTCTGGGATGCCTGCTTTTGCAATGCGGGCTCCAAGACGACTGGCAGGAGGTTGAGGCAGGAGGTCGAGGGTTTTCTCTCCAAGAGACTCAAGCTCTCCGAAATCCTCGAAATCCCGAGCGTGGTTGATGCGGAACCTAATCAAGAGGGTGGAGCGGATGGGGCGAATGGATCGCTCTGAGTCTGTGAAACCCAAAAGAAAGCGGCCCGATGTCGGACATTTTCCCGAGGTGGACCAATAAGATACCGTTGATGGTCGGTGTGGCAGCCGCAGTCGTGCTGCCGACCGTGATCGCGGGGATCACCTATTACTTCACCCCGAAGTACACGCGAGTCGGCTACCAGCCCAAGCAGCCGGTGGCTTTCTCACACGCCATCCACTCCGATCAGCTGGGGATCGACTGCCGTTACTGCCACAGCGACGTCGACAAATCGTGGTTCTCCAACATCCCGTCGTCGGAGACCTGCATGCGCTGCCACTCCATCGTGGCCAAAGACTCGCCCAAGCTGAGTCTGGTCCGGGAGTCGTATTCCAGCGGCAAGCCCATTCCGTGGGTGCAGATCCACAAGACCCCGGATTACGTCTATTTCAACCACTCCGTCCACGTGAACCGCGGCATCTCCTGCGTGAAATGCCACGGCGAGATCCAGAAGATGGACGAAGTGTACCATGCCAAGCCCCTTTCGATGGGCTTCTGTCTGGAGTGCCACCGCGAGCCCGAGAAGCACATCCGGCCGAATGATCTTGTGACCAAGCTCGATTGGAACGGTGAATTCGACGGCAAGAAAGCCGTTCACGACTGGAAGGTCCAACCCGGCCAGAGCTGTTCCACCTGCCACCGCTGATGAAGACGATTCCCCCGATCTGCAACGAACCGGAGACCGGTCCGAAATACTGGCGTTCCCTGGAGCAGTTGGCCGACCAGCCCGACTTCCGCCAGTGGATGGAACGTGAGTTCCCGGCCGGCGCGAGCATCGCCCCCGATGGCGAAAGTCGCCGCGACTGGATGAAGCTCATGTCCGCGAGCTTCCTCTTGGCGGGCCTGGGTGGCATGGCCACCGGTTGCCGTCGCCCTGAAGAGGAGTTGACTCCGTTCGCCAAGCAACCCGAAGGGTATGTCTACGGCAAGGCCCAGCACTTCGCCACGTCGATGCCCGTGCGGGGCAGTGCGATTCCGCTGACGGTCAAGTCCAGCGACGGTCGCCCGACCAAGATCGAGGGCAATTCGCTCTTCCCCGGCGGCAATGGCGGTACCGATGCGTTCGCCCAGGCGGCGATCCTGAATCTTTACGATCCCGACCGCGCCCACCGTCACACCCACGGCGGCAACGATGCCAAGGTCGAGGCCGTGCGCGATGCGCTGTCCGCGGTGGCCAAGGCCGCTGCCGGCAACCAGGGTCAGGGGCTCGCGTTCCTCGCGGAGCGCTCCTCCTCCCCGTCCCGCGCCCGTCTTCAAAAGCTCATCGCCGAGAAGTATCCGAAGTCCACTTGGCACGCCTACGAGCCGGTCGATTTCAGCGCGGCCGACACCGCCTACTCCCAGGCCTGCGGCACCCCGGTCCACGCCGTGGTCCACCTCGAGAAGGCCCGCCGCATCCTGTCGCTCGACTGCGACTTCATCGGCTCCGAACAAGACGCCTTCCGCAACATCCGTGGCTTCGCCCTCGGTCGCAAATCCGCCGATGAGGGGATGAACCGACTCTACGTGGTGGAGTCGATCATGACTCTCACCGGTGGCAACGCCGACCATCGCTTGCGGATCAAGCCGAGCGAGGTCGTCAAGGTCGCCGCCGCGGTCGCGGCCGAACTCGGGGTTTCCGGGATCGCCTCGCCGTCGGGTGCTCATGCGGCTTGGGTTTCAGCCGTGGTCAAAGACCTCAAGGAAGCCGGCAAGGGGGCCTTGGTGGTGGCGGGTTACGCCCAGCCTCCGGCGGTCCATGCCCTGGCGGCCGCGATCAATGCGGCGCTCGGGGTCATCGGATCCACGGTGACCTTGGTCGAGCCGACCGAACCGGTGGTTTCGGGCCTCGGCGAGCTCACGACCTCGTTGGCCGCGGGTGCGGTGTCCACGCTGGTCATTCTCGGGGGCAATCCCGCCTACAATGCGCCGGCCGATCTGCAGTTCGAGACGGTGGCCAAGAAGGCCGGCACCGTGATCCGGCTGGGCTACTACGAAGACGAGACGGCCGCTCTGGCGACCTGGCATCTGGCCGGGACCCATTTCCTCGAATCCTGGGGCGACGCTCGCACGGCCGACGGCACCGTGGTGCCCGTCCAGCCGCTGGTTGAACCGCTCTTCGGCGGTCTGACCGAGCTCGAGGTGCTGGCCCGCATCCTCGGTGAGTCGAAGGTGGCTCCCTATGACATCGTCCGCGAGACCCTGAAGGGCCTCGGCGTGGCCGATGAGGCCGCCTGGAAGCGTTTCCTGCACGACGGTTTCCTCACCGGCAGCGCCTCTGCAGCCGTGGCCGCCTTGGTGAATGCCGCAGCCGCCGCGTCGGCTCTGGCCGCCCACAAGCCGGTCTCCGGCGAGATCGAAGTGGTGCTCCACCGCGATGGCTCGGTCGATGACGGCCGGTTCGCCAACAACGGCT
>JAIXXC010000046.1 GCA_027490985.1 Verrucomicrobiales bacterium | reverse complement strand
GGTCGAGCTTTGCAGACGGTAGGTTTGTGTCCCGAGAGTGAAGCGCGTGATCCGCAGGGCCGGGGCCAGGATCACGGTGCCGTCGGCCGCCTCGGTCGGGCGAAGCGGGTTGTAGGCGAAGCGGAGTTCCTGGGCGTCCGGCAGACCGTCGCCATCGGTGTCGGCGGTTTCAGGCGAGGTGCCGAGGGTCGCTTCGTAGCGGTCATCCAGCCCATCGTGGTCGGCATCGAGCGGTTGCAATGCGGCCACCGTGTGGAACCCGCCCGCCGCGACCAGCAGGACCCCTCGGGCCGCATCGGGAATGCGCAGGGAACCGCCGGAATCTCCGCCCCAGGTGACCAGGTCACCCGTGTCCCTCAAAGCCACCGTGTGGTTGTAGCCGGCCTGGATCTGGACGACCCGATCGAGTCCACTGGGCACCCGCGTCTGGCCGTCCCCATCGCCTCCCCACGCCATGACGGTGCCGTCGGCGCGGAGGGCCACGGTGTGGGAATCTCCGGCGGCGATGGCGATCACGTTCTTCAAGCCGGCCGGGACCTCGCACTGTCGCGCCCGGTTGTCGCCCCAGCAGACCACCACCCCGTCGTTCCTGAGGGCGACGGCATGGCTCCATCCGGCCGCGATGGCCCGGACGTTCTTCAAGTCCGACGGCACTTGGAGCTGTCCGTTGTAGTTGGTGCCCCAGGCCGCGACGGTGCCATCGGCCAGCAGGGCCAGGCTGTAGTCGCCGCCGGCGGCGATGGCCGTGACGGGAGCCAGGAAATCCGGTGCGGTGGCTTGTCCGGAAGTGTTCCGTCCCCAGCCTGTGACGCGGCCCTCGGCATCGAGGGCCAGCGAGTGGTTGCCGCCGGCGGCCACGGCCACCACGCCGTGCAGGGTGGCCGGTGCCGTCAGTTTGCCCTCGGTGGAGTCTCCCCAACCCACCACGGTGCCGTTGGTGAGCAACGCCAGCGTGTGCCAGGTCCCGGCGCTGATCTGGCGGAGGGTTCCCAACCCTCGGGGCACCGAGGTCTGACCCAGATGGGAATCACCCCAGGCGATGACCTGACCTTCGATGGGCCCCAGACCGGCGATCCCGCGGTCGGGTCCCTGGAGACGGTAGAAAGCCCGGCTCGGGAGGGCGTTGGTGAATCGGCGCGACCAACCGGCCGTCTCGCGGTGGGGTTCCTCCAGATCCTCCCAGACCGTGCCATCCGGGGATCCCTGAAGGCGGTAGATCTCTCCACCGAGCGCGAAGCTCTTCAGGGCGATCCACGGTTCGAGGCCCAGCCACCCTTCGGGCCGCTCGGTGGCGACGGTCGGATCGAACCCGTTCTGCAATTCAATGCGATCGCCGAGGCCATCGCCGTCGGAGTCCGCGAGGCTCGGGTTGGATCCCAATCGGTTTTCGAGACCGTCCTCCAGACCGTCGCGGTCCGAGTCCGGGTTCGCCGGATCGGATCCACCGGTTCGTTCGATCCCATCGGCCAATCCGTCGGTGTCGGCGTCGGGGAATCGCTGGAGCGCCACCAGATGATGGGCTCCGGCCGCCAATCGGTCGATGCGGCTCAAGCCTGCGGGCACTCGTGACGCCAGCGCGTTGGTATCGCCCCAGGCGATCACAGATCCGTCGGCGATCACGGCGGCTCCGACCGAGGTGGTGGTGGCCACGGCCAGTGCGGGTGTGGCGTCGGCCGGCACCGCCGACTCGGAGCCGGAGGCGGACGACACCGTTCCCGTGCGGTGGAGGAGCAGGGCCTGGTCTTCGCGCGAGGCGAAGCCCACGACGCCCGTGAGGTTGGTCAGGCCGGGTTGACCCACGGTCTGGAACCGCCCCGAAGTCCCGATCCATCCCGAGGACATGGCCCCGCCGACGATCCTCATGGCCGATCGGCCGTGGAGGTTCGTCTGTCCGCTCGAGGCGTCGCCCCAGGCCCAGATCCGGCCGTTGGCGTCGAGGGCCAGGGTGTGCAAGTCGCCGGCCGCGATGGCCACGGCGTTGGTCAGGCCGACCGGCACCGAAGCCTGTCCCCGGGAGTTGTCACCCCAGCAGACGACCTGGCCGTCTTCGGTCAAGGCCACCGAGTGGGCCGCTCCGGCCGCGATGGCCACCGCGCGGGTCAGATCGGTGGGGACTCGAGCCTGTCCCTCTGCGTCGGAACCCCAGGCCACCACGGTGCCGTTGGTTCGGAGCGCCAGGGAGTGCGCGAAGCCGGCGGCCACGCTGGTGACGGGGCCCAGGCCGGCGGGCACGGTGGATTGCCCGAAGGTGTCGTCACCCCAGGCGATGACCGTGCCTTCCGGCCGGTCGGGCCGTGCGGGGCGTTGGAATCGAAGGACTTCCACCCGCAGGTCGGGGCTGGTTTGGACCCGTTGGGTGCCCTCGAGATAAGCCTCGAGGCGATAGGTCCCCGCCTCACTGGTGAGCACATCATGCAGGATCAGGCTGGCGTTGGTGTGCCCGGCTAGGGCCTTGCCGTCGCGGAACCATTGGAAGGACGGCTTTTTGGCGGGAACCGTCGGCGGAGTAACTCCGGGGGAGTTTGTCGAAGTGCCGCCCGAGCCCGGGTCCGTGGTGGGGTCGGTGCCGGGATTGGTGCCGGGATCGATGGGGGGTGGCACCGGTGTGACCGCGGGTGGTACGACCGCGACCGTGGCCGGGGCGGGCTTCAGGGCGATCACGCGCAGGACCAGACGGTCTCCGGCCAGGACCTGGCGGTCGCGTTCGATCCATTCGAAGACCGGATAGCTCCCGGCATCCGAGGGATCGGTTCCCGCGGCCAGTTCGGCTCCATCGGGTGTTCCGTCGGAATCGCTATCCGGATCCAGCGGATTGAGACCCC
The DNA here is from genome assembly GCA_027490985.1 of Verrucomicrobiales bacterium. Classification (GTDB taxonomy): domain Bacteria; phylum Verrucomicrobiota; class Verrucomicrobiia; order Limisphaerales; family UBA9464; genus SXXZ01. Next base: position 1,633 of record JAIXXC010000046.1, on the reverse strand, counting down.
TTCGGAGTTCCTCGGTGTCGGTCACACCGTCCCCATCCGAGTCGGTGCTCCGGGTCAGTTCGGCCAGGTCGGCGAGGCCATCCCGGTCGGAGTCGGGGGAGAGCGGATCGAGGCCCAGGCGGAGTTCGATGCCGTCTTCCAATCCGTCCTGATCGGTGTCGGGCACCACGGAACTGAGGCCCAGCGAGGTTTCAGTCGGATCGTCGACCCCATCGTTGTCGCCATCCAATCGGGCCCGGATGCCCGCAGCGGCCTGGAACCCGGCGTTCAGGGCGAAGAGGTTGGTCTGAGGCGAGGATTGTGCGGCCACGGCCGGAGTACCCCAACCCACCGCGTTGCCGGCGGCCGTCAGAGCCAGCGAGTAGCCGGATCCGGCGCTGATGGCGATGGCCGGGGCCATGCGGGGCGGGGCGGGCACCTGTTTCAGGGCGGTGTCGCCCCAGGCGATGACCGCGCCGAGGCGGGAGAGGGCCAGCGTGTGGGAGTCGCCCGCGGCAATTCGGGCGATGCGGGGCAGGTTGGCCGGTGCGGCAGCCTGTCCCCGGTCATTCGATCCCCAGCAGACGACCGAGCCGTCGGATTTCAGGGCCACGGTGTGCGTCGCCCCGGCGGCGATCGCCACCACTCCCGATAGCCCGGGTGGCACCGATGATTGCAGGTTGGAGTCGTCTCCCCAGCAGACGACCGAACCGTCGGCCCGCAGTGCGACCGAGTGGAAATGGCCGGCGGCCACGGCGATGGCCGAAGTCAGCTCCACCGGCACGGCGCCCTGTCCGTAGCGGTTGTCACCCCAGGCGCGGACGGTGCCGTTGGTCAGCAACGCCACCGTGTGGAAGGCGCCGGCGGTCACGCTTTGGACCGCGGCCAAGCCGTTCGGGGTGCCGAGTTGCCCCAGGGTGTTGGTGCCCCAGCCCCAGAGCTTTCCGGAGGCGTCGAGGGCATAGCCGTGGACGAAGCCCCGGGCGACGGCGACCGCATTGGTCAATTTGGGCGGATTGGTGCCCACTTCGCGCCCCCACGCGACGAGGTCCCCGGCCGGCCTCGGGAACTCCCGCACCGGACGGACTCCCAGGACATCGATGCGGGTTCCCTTGGGTTCCCGCTGGATGCTGCTTTCCAGCTTGGCCTCGAGGGTGTAGCGGCCCGAGTCGGGGCGTTCGACGCCGAAGAGCACCAGGGTCGCATTCGTCTGGCCCGGCAGAGTCCGGCCATCGCGATACCATTGGTAGGTGGTGTAGTTGGTCACCACCTCCTTGTTGGTCGTGTAGGTCGGATCGCCCCCCTCGGGAGGCGGATCGTTCGTGACGAGGGTGATGTTGGTCTTCAGCGAGAGGGATTTCAGCGACAGCGGCCGCAATCGCAGCAGGTCGCCGCTGAGGAGTTGGCGATCCCGGTCGGCGGTCAGGAACAAGGGCACGCTGGTCTTGTCGCGCGGCAGTGTATTGGCCGTGAACTCCGCCAGGTCGTTGGCTCCGTCGCCGTCGGTGTCGGTCACGAAGGGGTCGCTGCCGAAGCGCAATTCCTGAACGTCGCTGAGACCGTCACCATCGGAGTCGGGTTCCGGAAACGCCTTGGCCCGCGTCGCCAGCGTGGGATTCGCTCCGAAGGTGCTGAAAACGACGCAGAAGGCTCC
>JAIXXC010000306.1 GCA_027490985.1 Verrucomicrobiales bacterium | reverse complement strand
TCCTTCACGATGATCGGGATCGTTGCGGGACTGGTGGGATCGATCGTCGAGAACATCTCACCCCGGCTCCGACTGGATGACAACATCTCGATCCCGTGCAGCGTCGGAACCACCCTGTGGCTCCTGTCTCCCCTGACCCGGGAGTTTCCGATGCCGCCGTGGTGGGTGTGATGCGGGGGTCAGGTCTTCAAGGAGCATCGAACTCCACGTACCGGCTCTCACCCGGCGGCACCTCGATCTCGATCCGGTCGATGGGCTCCCAAGTGCGGCCCGTCCGCCATTCCCGAGCCGCGGTCCGACCAAAGCGGGGCGACAGGCGAACCTGGGCCACCACCTCGGGAACGACGCGGGCCGCGGTGCGCCCCGTCTTGATGACCCCGTCGTTGTGGATCAGCTCCACCACCCAGCCGCGTCGATTCCGGTTGATCTGGTATTGGATGGGATCGCCCTCGACGGCGACCGGCAAGGTCTCGACCACCAACCGCTGGAGCCGTTCTTCCGAAATGGCCGCGGGGCGTCGGGTCTGCGGATGGACCCACTCCGGCAACACCTCCGCCGTTCCAGCGCGTTGAAGCCGCTGCCACGCCTCGGCCGACAACGCCCGGACGTGCCGGTCTTGCAGCAGCAATCGACTACCCGCAGCCAGGGCCGTCTCCAGTTCGCGCACGAATCCGGGGCCGAATTCGAGATCGCCAGCAAGCAGGATCACCGGGTAGCGACCCATGAAGGCGCCCGTCGCCGTCGCCAGCGCCACATCGCACAACTCCCCGTGCCGCGTGGGCTGCAGGTAGTTCGCCTCCGGATTGGGCGGATTGCCCGGGACCGGCATTCTCGGACCGCCCCCGAACAACTGGGATTCGAGGAGATCGGCCACCTCCTGATCGGCCGGCGTCCTCGGAAAGAGGCCCCAGGTCTTGCCGATGTACCCGTTGTAGCCGGCGAGCGGGTCCAGCACCACGAGCAGCGGCGTGTGCGGATTGCCCCGATCGTGGGCCCGCATGAAGGCGAAGGCCTCGGCAGCCGCCCGACCGTGCGCGGTCAAATCCCAGGGTTCCTTCCCGGTCTCGAAGAAGCAGTTCACGCTGTTCTCCGGCGTCACCAACGCCGCCCCGGCGAACCACGCATGGTGCCACATCCGCAGGCACAGGCTCAGGGAATGCCCCGCATCGAGGCCGGTGGCGGTCGGGCCGTGGGTGTCGAGCGGGCCGCGGGTGGTGACGGCGTTGCCGAACCACGGGCTCATCTGGACCGACCACGGCAGGTTCCACTGCCGCGCCGCACCTCGGGAGAAGGCGAACTTCGACTGGGTGAACCCGATGTTCTCGCCCACTTCGATACCGACCACACTCGCGCCCCACTCGGCGGCGTAGCACTCGTAGTGGGAGTGGCCCGTGACGCTGATGAGGCGCCCTCCCTTGGCCTGGCGGTGCCACAGGAAGTATTGGCGCAATTGATCGTAGGCCTCACGCCGGGTCTTCGGAATCGGATCGTAGCCCTGCGTCTCCGGAGGGCGGAGGAATCGGCTCCGCTGGCTCTCGAAGTCCTTCCCCAGCACGTCCCGCATCCAACCCTCATCGGTCCGCAACCGATGGTAGTGATAGCCCCACTCCCCCAGCTGGATCGCGTTGAAGACCCCGGCCCCGTCGAGGATCCGGACGGCGGCCTCGTCGTCAGCCTGCAGCACGCTCGTGCCTCCCTCCAGTTGCATCCGGCCACCGTCGGGCGGATAGAGGATCACCGGCCAGCGACGCCGCGCCAGCACCTCGAAGGCGGTTCGGGAGCCGGCCGCGGCCGCCGGCCCGGGATCGAGCGCATTGGCCAACCCCTGCCGTTCGAGCGCATCCAGGAACGACTGCAATTCTCTCGGCTCGGACGGGCATCCGTAGAGGGAGAAGTGGAAATTTGTGGATCCGGGCAAGAGACGCAGCGCCGGCGCGGTGTGGCGGAAGACGGTCTGGCCCGGCCGATCCGGTGCCGCATTCGGAGTCGATGACGACCGACGGGTCCAGGCCAGCACGCGACCGGCAGCCTCCAAGGCCTGGGGCTCGCGGTGCACGATCCCGTGCAGGGCCAGCGCCAGGATCACCTCGTTGTGGTTGATGCCCTTGGGTTGCCCATTGTAGCCGGGTTCCTTGCCGACACCCGTGCGGGTGTTGCCCCGCGCGTCCACCTCGCCCGTCTCCAGCACCCGCGAGATCTGCCAGCGGGCGGCCTTCTGGAGGGCCTCATCGAGCTCGGGCATCGGGACATGCAGGGCGAGCACCTGGGCGAAGAGCAGCGACACCGCGTTGTAGCTCGAATCACGCCCCCCATGCTCCAGGAACACCCCGTCGGCATCGCGTTGCCGCAGCGCCTCGGCCACCAGTCGCCGGGAGGTCGCCACCAGGGTCTCGTCGTTCAGCACGCGCCCGCAGGTCCCGAATGCCTTGGCCGCGATGAACACCCGGTTCACCGCCTTGCGACTCTTGGGCAGGATGGTCGACTCGCCGGCCGCAAGGAAGTCGCAGGCCCGCCGCAGCTTCGGCTCGAGGGCCTGGAGGCGTTCCCGGAAATGGGCCTCATGCGGCGACTGACGGATCACCAGGATGGCCCGTCCCAATTCCTGCAGGAAGAAATACGCCGTCTCCACGGCCGCGGGACCCGACGCCGAACTCCCTCCGTTCGGCCGCTCCGCCGCGGTGAATCCGCCATCTTCGCGCTGGTGCTCGAACGCCACCTCGATGCCTTTCCAAGCCCGGTCGGCCCGGGCGAGGTCGCCAGCCACCACAGCGGCGATGACCGCCCGGCAACTGCCCCGTTGCGCCCCCGCCTCGATCCAACGCCCCTGACCCCGGTTCCCGCCGGCCAGCCCCTGCTCGTCCGGCAGGTCGTTGCGGCTCAATTCGTCGAGCCACCCCGCGGGGAGGGCACGCAACACCTCGTATTCACGGCGCTTCGGCAAGGGCTCTGCGGCCAGAAGTCGTGCGGAATCCCCGTTGAACCCTCCGAATGCCACCCACCCGCAGGCGATGCAGAGAAGGAACCGGAACACCCGAATACGGGAGGAGCGCAAGGTCATGGAATACGTGAGTGGAAAATACCGCGGCGTTTTCTTTTCAGGATGGCGAGGTCGGACTCAAGGCTCTTTCGACCATTCAGTCCATTCGCGTTCGATCTGGTCAGGATCCGGCGGACCATCGGCCACCAGGATCCGGTACCGCATCCGGTGCACCGCTCCCGGCGCCAACGTGAAGTCTCCCTGCTGCTGCGGAGACCAGCAGAAGAACGGCTCGGTGGGGTGGATGCGCATCGATTCGGGAAAGCGGAAGTTCGAGGGATGCGCCATGAGCACCACTCCGGCGACACCGGCACCGACTTCGCCGACAGCGGCCGGCGAGACTGCTCCGCCGATCCAACACCAGCGGCCTCGAGACTCGTTGCCGGCCACCCGATTCGTGATGCCCTCGGAGGTTCTGAAATGGGCCTTCGCTGCGCCGTCCCAAGCGTCGAGCCCGCGATAGCCCAGCCCCCCGTACCGGTACTGGGGCAAGGCCAGCGGGAGTTCGGTCACATTGGTCTGCCGGATCGTCAGGTCGATCCGGTAGGGCATTCCCGGTGGGGTCGCTGGAACCCGGATCTTCCACCCCTCCAGCAGCACGGTCGTGGGGGAGTCCGCCGTGAGGTCGACAGACCGGTGCAATGTCTCGATCTCGGCCCCATCGGCCGCCTCGCGGCCTCCCAGCCATTGGACCATCTCCACCCGCCCCTGCTTCTGCCCCATGTTCCAGAAATCCGGAGCCCGCCCCGCGAACCGGGTATGGGTCCAGGCGGTCCAAACCCCGTGGTGATGCAAATGGTTCTTCGGATAATCGGCCGAGACGATCGTGCCGCCCGGGGTGACCAATGGGTGGAGGTATCCGCCCCGTCGATACGCCTCGGGCACCCCGGCCGGGAGAGTTCCAGGTCCCCCTCGGTAGGTCGCCACCGGCTTGGATCTCAGACGAAACGTGACAACCCCCTCACCGCACTCCAATCGCACCGGAAACGGGTCGGCCATGCCCGACACAGCCCCGATGATCCCGATGACGGTGAGTGGAACGAAGAGGCTGATCAGAGATGTCATCGGTTGTGCGGTTGTGCGGCCATGGACTTCCCCACGCCAGAGACACGGTGATGTCCACATCGGGCATTTTCTGGCGCCCAGCCGGGACGATTCGGTGGGGATCAGGCCCAGCGTGGGGCGGATTCTCTCGCAATACGAGACGAGAGCGAGGCGCGAGTCCATCCGAGGACCCTGCTTGAGACCCGGACCGAACGGACAACGACGCGGGTGCGGAAGCAGCGACAGACAGCACGACCGATCCAATGGAAACGGTGCGGCCAAGCGCGCTTTGAGCACCGACACCGAGTCGAGCCGCAGTCCTCCCGGGTCGAAACCATGCCAGATCGGACGGTTGCCGTGCAGTCGGGGTGAGCAATCTCTGTCCGTGCATCGCCCCACTGAAGGCGGGTGACATCCACGGGAGTGTGCCCGGAACGCAGTTAACCCAATTTTAACCGCGACCCACCCCCCTCGTAACCCGGGACCGGCCAAACTCTGAAGATGTTACCCAGAACCATCTCGACTATCTCCCTACTCGCTGCTTCGGCGACCCTGGCGTTCGGACAATTCGCCGGCTTCGTCAACAAGGGTCTCGTGGGCGTCGGCCGCGTGCCGGCCGCCACTTTCGACAAGGCCGGCGACGGTCGGCAGGACACCCTCGGCGGCTTCTCTGCGATGGCCATCGACACGAATTCGCTGGTCTACACCGCCGGCCGGATATCCGGCCGCATTGTGGGCCTGCCCGATCGCGGATTCGGCGATGGCGCCACCGACTACCGTCCTCGCCTCGAGATGTACGACTTCGTCATCTCGCCCTACTACGGCGCGGGTCCTGTCCCCCAAGAGCAGATCACGTTCACCAATACCGCCACGGTCCTGTTCCGGTATGGCAGCGACGGTCTTCTCTTCACCGGATTCGATGCGGCCAACACCAACGCCCCGGTTGTACCCCAATCACCGGCCGGTTCCATCGGTGGCGGCCGGCGTTCCTTGGACCCGGAGGGTTTGGCGCTGACCGCCGACGGCGGCTATTGGGTGAGTGACGAATACGGCCCGGCGGTCTTCCGCTTCAATTCCGAGGCCCGACTGGTGGAGACGATCCTGCCCCCCGCCGCACTGCTTCCGGCGCAAGGCTCGTTTCCGGGCCGTTTGAACTTCACCGGCAACTCCGCCCCGACCTCCGGACGTCGCAACAACCGCGGTCTCGAGGGACTGTCACTGACCCCCGACGGCAAGCGTCTGGTGGCCTTCCTCCAGTCGCCGACGATCCAAGATGGCGGCGCCGGCGGCCTCGGCCGCAACACGCGCATCCTTCAGCTCGACGCCGACCCCACGTCCGCCACCTACGGGAAAGTCGTCACCGAACACGTCTACCAACTCACGCTCAACGGCAACACGACCACCAACAACCACACCCCGGTCAGCGAAGTCGTCGCGCTGAACGCCAGCACCTTCCTCGTGTTGGAACGTGACGGCATCGGCCGCGGCGCGACTCCGGGCCTTTCGCCCGTCTACAAGCGGATCGTCCTCGCTTCGACCGCGCCCGCGTCGAATATCGCCGGCACCGCCTACGACCTCGAGCGGGGAGCGCCGGGCCAGATGTCACTGCCCAACACCGGCACCACGCTGACCGACGGGATCACGCCGGTCGCCCGTCAGGATTTCGTCGACCTGCTCGACGCCACGCAGCTCGGGAAGTTCGGTCTGAACACCAGCACGAACCAGGATGTGAACTCGTTGGGCGAGAAGTGGGAGGCCCTCTCGTTGATTCCGCTGAAGGACCCCGCCACTCCGGATGACTACCTGCTGCTGGTGGGCAACGACAACGACTTCAAATCGGACATCGTCTACCACAATGGCGTCCCGGTCGGCACCAACACGGTTCAGGTGGACATCATGCTCCTCGCGTACCGCGTGACGCTGCCCGGCGTGGGCACCGCCCGCGCCGCCAATGTCGCTCCCACGGTCGCGATCAGCCTGCCGTCCGGCGACTCGTACGCCCGAGGTGACCTGCCCCTCACCGCCACCGTGGCCGACACCGACGGCATCGTCGCGAAGGTCGAGTTCTTTGAGGACGGCGTGAAACTGGGAGAGGACACGGCCTTCCCCTGGGTCTGGAACTTCAATCCCACGGTCGGCGCTCACACCTACCGGGTCGTGGCCACCGACAACAGCGGCGCCGTGTCCGAGACCAGTCGCAGCATCAAGATCACTGCCGACAACATCGCGCCCACGGTTGCGATCACCGCGCCGACCGCCAACACCACCGCCTCGGCCCCCTACACCATCGCATTCCGCGTCTCCTCGGGCGACGTCGACGGCTCGGTCCGCTCGATCGACTATTTCGCTGGTGCGACAAAGCTCGGCAGCTCCACCAACGCTCCGTTCAGCCTCAGCTTCGCCAATGCGCCGATCGGCACCCACGTCCTGACCGCGGTGGCCACCGACAACCTCGGGCTCACCTCCACCAGCGGCCCGGTCAACCTCACCGTCACCCGCGCCACCGGCGGCGCGCTCACCTTCCAGGTGCTTCACGCCTCGGATTTCGAGGCCGGCATCGCCGCCCTGGACGACGCCCCGCGGTTTTCGTCGGTGTTGAATGCACTCAAGTCCGCCTATCCCTCCAGCACGCTGGTTCTCGCCAGCGGCGACAACTACATCCCCGGACCGTTCTTCACCGCGAGCGCGGATCCCGCCGCCCCCTTCAACGGGATCAAGGGCCGCGCCGACATCGCCATCCTCAACGCCCTTGGAATCCAGGCCTCCTGCTTCGGCAACCACGAGTTCGACGACAACACCGCCCAGGTGCGCAGCCTCATTCTGCCGGACACCGCCGCCGGCTACGCGGGCACCGCCTTCCCCTACCTCAGCGCAAACCTGAACTTCGCCACCGACAGCAGCATGGCCAGCCTGGTCACCGCTGACGCTCAGGAGACCTCCGCGATGAAGAACAAGGTCGCCAAGAGCGCGATCATCACGGTCGGCGGACAAAAGATCGGCCTCGTCGGCGGCACTGTCACGGAGCTCCGTTCGATCTCCTCACCCGGAAACATCGGCGTCTCACAGAACCTGCTGGCCGACATCCAGGCGGCGGTCGACAACCTGCTCGCCCTAGGGGTCAACAAGGTGATCCTCATGACCCACCTCCAGCAGTTTTCCCGGGAGTTCGAACTCGCCAGCAAGCTGCGCGACGTGGACATCATCGTCGCGGGCGGTTCCCACAGTGTGTTCGCCAAGCCCTCCGACCGCCTGCGCCCGGAGGACTTCGCCGCAAGCTCCTACCCGACCCTCTTCAGTTCCGCCACCGGCGAGCCGGTCTACGTCGTGAACACCGGATCCAATTATCGCTACGTCGGTCGCCTGATCGCCAGTTTCGACGAGGCTGGCCGTCTCACCGGTTTCGACGCTCGCAGCGGCGCCTACGCCACGGACATCCAAGGAGTGCTCGACACCGGCAATGTGGCTCCGTCCTCGAACGTCATCGACGTCGTCACTCGCCTCGCCAACATCGTGGACGGCAAGGATGGCAACCGCTTTGGACGCACCTCGGTGTACCTCAACGGCATCCGGACCAGTGTTCGCACCGAGGAGACGAACCTCGGAGACCTCACCGCCGATGCCAACCTTTGGCGGGCTCGCCAAACCGATCCCAACACTGCGGTCTCCCTCAAGAACGGTGGCGGCATTCGTGATTCCATCGGAGCGGTCTCGTCCTCCGGCGGCTTCGTCTCCCTGACTCCGCCTCCGGCCAACCCGCGCGTCGGCAAACAGGCCGGAGAGGTCAGCCAGCTCGACATCGAGAACAGCCTCCGTTTCAACAACACGCTGTCGCTCGTCACCCTCACGGCCCAGCAACTGCGTGACACGATGGAATGGGCGGTCGCCGGCAGCGGTACGCCGGGACAGTTCCCGCAGGTTTCCGGCATCAGCTTCAGCTTCGTGCCGACCAACGCGCCGATGACCTACGTGCGCGACACGAACGGAGTCCCCGTCTCCATCAGCGCCCGCGGTGAGCGCCTTCGCAATCTCGTGGTGATCCGAGCCGACGACAGCCAGGACGTGGTCGTCGAGAACGGCCAGGTCGTGGGCGACACGAACCGCACCTTCCGCATCGTGACGCTGAACTTCATGGCGGCCGGCGGCGACAGCTACTTCCCGCTCACCCAAGGCACCAACCGGATAGACCTGGTCCCGGCCGGCACCACCGTCGGGTTCAACACCGACGGCGGCGAACAGAAGGCTCTGGCCGACTACCTCCGCGCGATCGAGGTGTTCCAAGAGACCGACACCGTGGCGGCGGACGACCTCCGCATCCAGAACCTCTCCCGCCGTGGCGACATGGTGCTGGCCCCGATGGTTCGACGGATCGAAGGACCGAGCCCGGCGACCCGCTTGACCTTCAGGTCGCTGCCGGGACGGACCTACGCTGCGGAATCCAAGGAATCGCTCGACGGCACCTGGGTCCGACTTCCCGGCACCACCCAAGGAACCGGAACCCTCCGCGACCTCTTGGACAACCGCAACCCGAACGACCAGCGCTACTATCGCATCGTCTTGGTGCAGTGATCCTTACAGAGCCTCAAAAAGGCGATTCCCGGCAAATCGTTCCTGACGATTTGGTTTAACAGGGACCGTGTAAGGGGTGGCCGTTCTCGGCCACCCCTTTTTCGAACCGGACAGGCGGAACCCCCACGTCCTGTTCTCCAGTCGGTTGAGCCCGGTGGAGGTGCAGCCTGTCCGAAATCCTGCGTATCAAGCAGACTTCCTGGCAACCCGCCAGCGGATCCCGTGACACGGCAATACCCGATCAGACCCCTCTACTCGGGATGCGTCACAAAGAGCCGAGAGCAACCAAACCGGGAGTTCCCGGTGTCACTGTCACTGTCAGTCAGGGGAATTGAGGATCAGCAGTCTGGGGGGATGTGCCCCTGAGCCCGCGTTTCTGGGAAAAACGGATTTGGAGGCGAGGGTCGGAATCGAACCGACGATGCAGCTTTTGCAGAGCCGTGCCTTACCACTTGGCGACCCCGCCCTCCGTGAGAGCCCGGCAAATAAAGGGAATGAATGGTTCGGGCGCAAGTCAGGTTTTGGAAAAACAACATCCGTGACCGATCACGAGGTCGAGATCTCCAAGCCTCCAGGCGACCGATGAGGCGCTTGGGATCGCGATCTGGATCCCGGGCCCGGGCCCAACGCTGGATTCAACCGGGGCCACGCCCACACCCCGAACGGTGTCCACCGCTCACTCCGGCCCCCAACTCGATCTTGGCCCCTCGGGCCGGGCTTTGCATGCTGGGTCCATGCCACGCCGATCTGTCCGTGCGTCCGTCTGGGCGCGATCGTTCTGTCTGGGGTTGTTGCCCCTGCTGCCGTCCGCATTCGCGGCCGACATCGCGCCCGCGGGCTCGGCTTCCGGCTCGGGCCCGTCGGCCTCCGGAGGTTTCCGCCCGCTCGTGAAGGATGATCGCGCGGCGGTTCCCGTCCTGGCCCCGGCATCCTCCGAGGGCGAGCAGCGGATCAAGCAGTTCCAAGTGACCCCGGGACTCTCGGTCCGGCTCTGGGCCGCGGAGCCCCAACTGGCCAATCCGGTGGCCTTCTCGGTGGATGAACAGGGTCGGGTGTTCACCAGCGAGACCTACCGATACCGCACCAGTGTGCTCGATATCCGGCATTACATGTTCATGCTGGAAGACGACTTGGCCTCGCGCACCGTGGAAGACCGTCTGGCCCAGATCCGCAAGTGGTTCGGCCCCGAGGGCGAAGCCGCGCTGGGTCGCGAAACCGAGGTGATCCGCCGGATCGAAGACACCGACCACGATGGGCGGGCCGACCGATCCACGGTGGTGGCCGATCACTTCACCAGCCCGCTGAGCGGCATCGGCAGCGGAGTGCTCGCGCGCCAGGGGCAACTCTGGTTCACCGAGATCCCCACGCTGTGGCGCATCGGCACGACGGGCACCGATTCCAGCAAGGCCCCTCACCCCATTTCGAAACCGAAGGAGCCCGCGCTCCAATCCCAGCCCCGGATCTCCGATCCCTCACTCCGCGCCGAGCCGATCCTGCATGGGTTCGGGGTGCGGTTCAGTTTCACGGGACACGACCTGCACGGGCTGATCTTCGGCCCCGACGGCCGTCTGTATTTTTCCTGCGGTGACCGCGGCGCGCACGTGACGACCCGCGAGGGCACCGTGATCGACCTGCCCGATGAGGGCGCGGTGTTCCGCTGCGAGCCCGACGGATCGAAGCTCGAGGTGGTGCATCGCGGGTTGCGCAATCCCCAGGAACTGGCCTTCAACGACGAGGGCGATCTGTTCACCGGCGACAACGACTCGGATCAGGGAGACCGGGAGCGCTGGGTGCAGGTGGTCGAGGGGGCCGACTCGGGCTGGCGGGTGGGTCACCAGCATGCACCGCTGGGCAATGCAGGGCTGTGGAATCTCGAGCGCCTGTGGGTGCCGGCTTTCGAAGGCCAGTCGGCCTCGATCCTGACTCCCATCGCCAACATTGGCGACGGCCCGAGCGGTCTGGTCCACGACTCCGGCACCAGCCTGCCGAGGGCCCTGCGGGGGCGTTTCCTGTTGGCGTATTTCAAGGGCACGAGCGCCAAGAGCGGCATCAGCACGCTGCAACAACGGGCGGCCGGAGCCACCTATGAATTGGTGGCCCACGATCCCCTGGTGTGGAACTCGCTGGTGCCCGATGTGGACCTGGGCCCCGACGGGTCGATCTTCTTCGCCGATTGGCACGAGGGATGGCCCAAGAGCAACAAAGGCCGGATCTACCGGGCGATGTTCGCCGAGACGGCCGCCGATCCCGAGGTGGCCACGACCCGACGGTTGCTGGCCGAAGGCATGAAGGCGCGCACGCCGGAAGAACTCGCGTCGCTGCTGGGCCACCGCGATCAACGGGTGCGGCAAGAGGCGCAATTCGAATGGGCACGCAGGGGGG
>JAIXXC010000225.1 GCA_027490985.1 Verrucomicrobiales bacterium | reverse complement strand
GAGTCCCTCCTGCTGGGACACCACCGCCCGGGTCACCAGATAATCTTCTTCGGCGATGGTTTTGCGCCAATCGGCCAGATCGAAGTCCTCGACCGACTGCACCCACTCCTGCAATTGGATCAACCGCATCTGCCGGGCCATCCGATCGGCATCCGGCAGGCCCAGCAACGTGTAGTGTTCCTTCCAATGCTTGAACAAGGCGCTCGCCGGATTGGTGGTGATCAGAAAAACCCCCTTTTCGGAGGTCAATCGAAGGGCCGTCTCCATCGGATGCCGATGCCAGAACCGGCAGACATGGGCCGAGGCGAGCAAGGTGCCGCCATGCCAGATCGCTGGCGACCGCACCGACAGGGCCGTCCTGAGCACCGCCGTGACCAGTTCGTTCACCGCCCACCCCTCGGAGTGGCATTGGACACCGATGAGCCGTCGCAGATCGGTGCCCAGGCGGATCTTCAGCTCATCGCCTTCGATCGCCGGGTTTCGACGGACCGATTTGGCCTTCTTGGGTTTCCGATCCGACACCGGCTCGGAGTCGTCGGCGACCGGGACATTCCCTTCCCCACCCGTCGATCCGACACCGGGCTCGACGGGAGCCGGGGGCACCTCTTCCAAGAGCCCCTTCATCCGGGAACGCTCGCGGTCGATCACCTCCGAGCGCAAAGCGCGGAGTTGCTCCAACGGGTTCGTTTCTTCGGAAGAAGACCCCATGTTCAGGCGACTTGAGCGCGTTCGAGTCCCTTGAGGGCCACGGCGTGGTCGGGCGAAATGGCCAGAATCGCCTGGAACAAGGCGCGGGCTTCGACCCGACGGCCCGTCTGTAGATGGGCCACGGCCAACCGGATGAGGTCGTCCAGAAGCACCGACTGAGTCCGGAGCAAGGCCGCATAACTGAGTCGGGCGTTCTCGGGCGACGAGTCCAGCTCGAGGTCCCCCTTCAAGCGCCAGGCCGCACCATGCTCCGGGTGATCGACCACCACCTGATCGAGGACGCTCATCGCCTCGGACGCCCGCTGACAATCGCGATAGGCCATCGCCAGGCGGACCTGGGTGTCGGGCAGACCCGGAGCCAAGCGGATTGCGTGGCTCAGATCCCGAGCCCCGCCGAGGGCATCGCCGCTGAGATACCTCAACGAGCCCAGTGAATCCCAGATCTCGGACCACTCCGGACGCAGGGCCGCCAGCGCCTCCAGTCGCCCCAAGGCCTCGCGGATCTCACCGCGGGCCTGCAGTTCACCGGCCTGATCCAATTCGGCGCGGACATGGGAGTCCACCTGGGCCATCGCCGCCGCCCGTTGCTGTTCACGGGCCACGGCCAGATTCCGCTGCAACTGCGCGTTGTCGGGCTTGAGCTTGGCCGCCTCCTCCAAGCCGGACACGGCCTCGTCCCACCGCCCCAGGTGGAAGGCGCAGATGCCGCGCGACAGCAGCAGGCTGAAGTCGCCCGGGTTGCGATCGAGCAATCGCTGGATCAGCCACCGTCCTTCTTCGTAGCGCCCGTCCCGCAAGGCGAAGTCGGCCTCCAGGCGCCGGGCCTCCTCGAATCCCGGGTCGAGCGCGAAGACACCCTCGAGGGCGCTCGTCGCCCCCGTTTTGTCGCCCGATTCGAAGAGCACGAGCGCCAGCCAGGTCCCGATCGACGGATCCCAGGGGTTGGAGCGGAACAGTTCCTCCAGATGGGCACGGGCCGCCTGGGTCCAACGCTGCTCGAGCAAAACCGAAACGAGGGTCCGTCTCAGGGAATCGTCCCGGGGACGCACCCGCAGCACTTCGATCCAGGCCCAACACGCCAGACTCGGGTGGCCCGACTGGTGATCGGCGTCGGCCTCGGCGAGCAGGGCCGCGATATCCTGAGCATCGCCTCGACGCCCGATCCGCTGCCGGGCGACCCCCAGATTCTCACGGGCGACCTCCGCTCCCCCATGACCCACCTGGACCCGGGCGAAGGTCTCGGCCGCCATGTGCCATTGGCCCCCTTGGGCCAGACACACGCCGAGCGCCGTCAACACGTCGGCATCCCCTTTCCCCGAATCCACCAACCGGATGTAGTACTGCCCCGCTTCGGCGAAGAGTTGGTTGTCGAAGGCCACACGGGCCCGCCAGCGCAAGGCATCCGCATGGTGAGGGTCGATCGCCAACACGCGATCGGTCTCGACCTGAAACTCATCCAAGCGCCCCAGTTTGAGACTGGCGATCGCCGACAACACCCGACCCTCGAGATAGTCGGACTCCTGGGCTAGGAGTTGCTGGAACCGCTGTTTGGCCTCGCGGAATTTTCCGTCTTCCATCAACAGACTACCCAAAGTCCGGAGGACGAACAACGAGTTGGGCTCCACCACCAAGGCCTGCTCCAGATCCTGGATCGCCCCGGAGCGATCGCCCGAGGCCGCCTTGGCCTCGGCCTCATCGACCCAGCGTTTGGAGTGGAACCCGGTCGGGGACACGACCCCCGGAGGCGCGGCGCTGGGCACCTCCGACAAGAGTTGGCGCCCCATTTCCTGAGGATTGATCATGTTCGATTGAGCGCCGATTTGGGAAACACCCAAAGTCCGCCCCGCATCTCGCAGCACCCAATGTGCCATTCACGGCGATTTCCATGGCACACCGAGTGCTGCGAGGGCGCAGGATGAACATCGCCCTCCATCAGGCTGCAGCGGCCATGACAGCCAACATGAATTGGCATGACATGGTGGCCCAGAATCTGTCCGGGCAATCGTCTCCCGGGTATCGCGCTCAGGTGGGTGGATTCGAGGAATTCCGGATTCCCGGTGCCGCCCCACAGGCCAATCCCTCATCCCAACTGGGCAGTGCGTATCCGATGCTGCGGACGGGACTCAACCGCAACCAGGGAACCTTGCAACCCACCGGGTCACCGACCGATCTCGGCCTGGAAGGACCGGGATTCTTCGCGGTCCAAGCCCCGGGAGGGGGCCGCGCCTATACCCGGGACGGCCAGTTCCATGTCGACCGCCAGGGTGCCCTGCTCACCAAAGAAGGCTATCCGGTTCTGGGAGACAGCGGGCCCATCCGGATCGATCCGCAAGCCGGCCCCCTCTCGTTCGGCCCCCGCGGAGAACTCTCCCAAGGCGGAATCCCCCGCGGCCAGGTTCAACTGGTCGAAGTGCCGGACCCGTCCCAACTCCAGCATCTCAGCGGGAGCTATTACCGGCTTCCCCAGTCGGTCAAGGCCGCTCCCGCCACGGGCACCACCGTGCAACCGGGCTTCCTGGAAGGGGCCAACACCTCCTCGGTCCAGGAGATGGGCAACATGCTGCTGGCCATGCGCCACTTCGAAGCCAACCAGCGGGCCTTGCAGGTGGCCGATGAACGGATGGGCCGCTCGATCCAGGAACTCGGAACCCCGCCCCAGTAGGACTGAAGCAACCCTCCCCACCCCCTTCTCGAGCCCACCATGATCAGAGCCCTCTACAGTTCCGCTTCCGGCCTCCAAGCGCAGCAGAACAACCTGGACGTCATCGCCAACAACCTGGCGAACGTGAACACCACCGGTTTCAAGAAGAGCAAGATCGAGTTCCAAGATCTGCTGTATCAGGCCAGCCGGATGGCCGGATCGGAACAGGGTGCGGGCAACGCCCTGCCCGCGGGAGTCGAAGTAGGCCATGGAACCCGCACCGTGGCCACGGCCCGGGTCTTCACCAACGGCGAGATGAGTCAAACCGGCGAGAAGCTGGACCTGGCCATCATGGGTGACGGCTTCTTCGAAGTCTCCCTGCCCGATGGCACCCGGGGCTACACGCGGGACGGCGGCTTCAAGACCTCGTCGGCCGGGGTGGTGGTGACCAGCGACGGCTATCCCGTCACGGGCTTCCCGGCGGTACCCGCCGGCACCACGGGCATCACCATCGCCAGCAACGGTCAGGTCACGATCGCCACGGCGGGCGGCACCCAGACGAGCCGACTCCAGCTGACCCGATTCCCCAATCCGTCGGGTCTGACCTCGATCGGACGCAATGTGTACCGCGAGAGCGTGGCCTCGGGGGCCCCTGAAACCGGTCAACCCGGCGAGAATGGATTCGGCGAGGTCAACCAGGGGTACCTCGAGCTGTCCAACGTCAAGGTCGTCGAGGAGATGGTGAACATGATCATCGCCCAACGGGCCTACGAAGTGAACACCAAGGCCATCTCGGCCGCCGACGAGATGATGCAGCAGAGCAACAATCTCAAGCGGTGATCACCCACCCCATGCGCCCGTACCTCCTCATGATCCGGACCGTACTGGCCTTCGCGTGCCTGTCCCTGATCGCCGGCGACGCCTCCCCGAGCGGTCAGCGGACCCTGGGCGCCGAAGAACTCGCGGGGCTTCTGGAGGACTCGCTGAAGACGCTCTGGAAGGTGCAGGACGGCACGCTGAGCGTCGAATTCGAGCGGACTCCCGCGGCGTTGGTCATCCCGCAGGGCACGACGAGCCTCCGGTGGACGACGCAGATCCAGCAACCCAGCCGCCGGGTGTATCCCCAGTTCGAGATCCGGGTCGACGGCCACGCTGTCAGCTCGCTCGCGATGCCGATCCGCGTGCGGTGGACCCGAGAAGTGTGGGTCACCGACAGCGCCCTGGCCACCCAGACCCCCCTCAGCGCCGACTCGCTCCAACGTCAGTCCATCGACGTGCTCAGCCTGAATGGCTCGGCCTGGTCGGGCGATCCGGCCTCCGAGGACTGGATGACGTCGTCACCGGTCCCGGCCGGAGGGGTGCTCATGGAGCGCTCCCTGCGCCGACGCCCCACCATCCGCCGGGGTGACACCATCTCGGCCCGCCTCGAAGAAGGAGCCCTCTCGGTCGAATTCCAGGCCGTCGCCCTCGAAGACGGCTTCCGGGGCGGGACCCTGAAAGTGCGCAGTGCCCTCAAGCCGGTGGAACTCAAAGGAAAGGTCATCAATGAAACGGTGGTTGTCGTTGTCCGCTAGTCTCCTCGTGTGCTCGGGCACCGTGTCCGCGGACTCCTTGTGGACCGAGGCGTCCGTTTCCCCTTTGGCCGACCGCAGGGCCTTGGCGATCGGTGATCTGCTCTCGGTGATCGTCCAAGAGAACAATTCGGCCACCAAGAACCAGACCAAGAAGACGCAGAAGGAATCGTCGATCGACGCGAGCATCAACCAGTTCCTCTTCAAGCCCGAGAACATGAAGTTCATGACCAAGGGCGGGATGTTTCCGGGCATGAACGCCTCGTCCAAGACCGACTTCAACGGAGGCGGCCAGGTCCAGAACTCCGACTCCATCAATTCGCGATTCACGGTCCGGGTGGTGGACGCCCTTCCCAATGGAAACCTGCTCATCGAGGGCCGACGCTCCACTTCGTTCTCCGGCGAAGGGCAGACCATCGTGCTGCGGGGCACCGTGCGGCGGGTGGATGTCGCGGCGGACAACACCATCCTGAGCCACCAATTGGCCGACTTGACCTTGCGCTTCGACGGCACCGGATCGGTGAACGACAGCCAAAAGCGTGGGTGGTTCGGCAAGGTGTGGGACAAGGTCAACCCCATGTGAACGCGATGTCCCCTCTCCCAAAACTCTCCCCTTCCCTCCGAATCCGGATGCGGTACGGACTCTTCATCGCGGCCCTGTGGATGGGCATCGTGTCGGTCATGGCGCAACCCACCGGAGGCGTGCGCATCCGGGACATCGCGTTCCTGCATGGAGCCCGCGGCAACCAGTTGATGGGCTACGGCCTCGTCTCGGGCATCAACGGTGATGGCGACAAGAATCCCAACTACACCCAACAGGCGATCGCCAACCTCATGCAGCGCTTCGGTCTGGTTGTGAGGACGCCCCT
>JAIXXC010000121.1 GCA_027490985.1 Verrucomicrobiales bacterium | reverse complement strand
GCCCTGGATCTCGCCGGTCGGGCGCTCCGGACGATCCACCAGAATCTGTTCTGGGCCTTCTTCTACAACGCCGCGGCCGTGCCGCTGGCCGCCTTGGGATTCCTCAGCCCGGTGGTCTGCGCCCTGACCATGGGCCTGTCGGACCTCATCGTCATCGGCAACGCCCTGCGCCTGAGGCGGCGCCAGGGAATCGGGGATCAAGCGTTGACCGGTTCGTCTCGGACGGCCCCGCGCTGAAAGAGGCAAACCCCCACCCGTTCAATGTGGGCCGCCACGTCGGGATCGAGGTTCCGGTCGAACAGAATCAGGCTGAAGCGATACGGCAGCAGCAGATCATCCAGCGCGTCGTAGATCTTTCCGACGGATCGCCAGTCGAGGGCCCCGCCCTCCAGCGAGAGGTCGATGTCGGATCCCGGTTTGCAGGTGCCCTTGGCACGGGATCCGAACAGGGTGGCCTTCTCCACCTCGGGAAACCGTGACAGGACGCCCGCGATGCCATCGAGGGTCCGTCGGGTCAATCCGTGCATCGGGCTCATGGTTCCAAAGCCTCCAATTCGGAAAACCGGCGATGGAATTGTTCAAACTCGCCCACAAAGCTTCCCAGGATCGCGGACGCGACCTCTTGGGCGGTCTTCTCGTTGTAGGTGTGACTGCTGCGGTTGCGCGCCTGGATCATCGCCATCCACTCGTCACCATGGGGGATCAACCCCTTGGCGAACCCTTCGCGGGTGGCGTCCTTGGATCCGTACAGCGGGCCGGCACCACGCGATTCAAGAAAATCCTTGAGGGTATTCCACGCCAGTTCATGGGTGAACTCGAAGGCCTGGATCAACCCCTGCTGCTCCAGGTCGGACAATCGGCGCTGCTTCGCCAGATCGGCCGCGGCCGCCAACTGCAAGAACGCCCTACCAAAACTCTGGAAACGCTGACGCCAGCGGACATCTGGAGTCTGAGACATTTCGAGAACCAATCACAAAGCCACCGGTTTGGCATCAGGATTGTTGGCGTGCGGCGTCAGGCGCCCACGCCAAAATTCGATGCAGAGCTCTTACTCCCATCCAGCTCGGTGGGTATGGCACGACCGAACGTCGTTCAGGCGCGCAGCGTGGCTCCGAGGGCCGATTGGAAGACGGCGACCAGGCGTTCGTGGGCGGCCTGCACTTCCTCGTCTTTGAGGGTGCGGTCGGCCGCCCGATAGGTGAACGAGTAGGCCAGGCTCTTGTGGCCCTCGGGCACGTGCTTGCCGCGGAAGACGTCGAAGAGTTCCACCGCCTCGAGATGCTGCGGCTTGGCCTGCTTGACGGCGGCGAGCACCGCCTCGTGGGTGACGGCCTCGGGCACGATCATCGCCACATCCCGCTGGATCGACGGGAAGGCGGCCAGGGGTTTGAAACTGCGCGCCGGATTGCCCCGGGCCAACAGCACATCGAGGTCGAGCTCGGCCAGCAACACGGCATCGCGCAGGTCGTGGCGCTTGGCCAGCGTGGGCAGCAACTGGCCCAATTGGCCCAGGGGCATCTTACCGCCGAGAGTCACCGTGGCCGACTCGAGCATCAACGCCGTGCTCTCCGGGCGTCGCGCATACACCACGCCGCGGAGACCCAGGCGCTCGATGAGCTCTTCGACCAGGCCCTTGAGGTCGTACACATCGGCCTTGGCGTCCCGATCGGCCCCGGACCAGAAGCGGGGATCCCGCGCCCCGGTGAGGGCGATGGCCACACGCCATCCTTCACGGGCCACCCCGTTCTGCAGGCTGAACACCCGACCGATCTCGAACAATTGCACGTCGCCATTGCGACGGGTGAGGTTGTGGCTGAGCGAATCGAGCAGGCCAGGCAGCAACGACGGTCGTAGCGCGTTCATATCGCTGCTGAGCGGATTGGCCAGCAGGACGACCTCCGACGACACCCGTCGGGCGGCCGCGTCGGAGATCAAGGTCTGGCCCTGGGCTTCGTCGAGGCCCAGGCCGGTGAGGATGCGCCGAACCTCGGCGAATCGGTCGTAGATGGCATCGAAGGGATGCGAGCCCACCGCGCCGCGCGGGGCCGTGGAGGGAATGCGGTCGACGCCGAACAGGCGGGCCACTTCTTCCACCAGATCCACCTCGCGCTTGAGATCCACCCGCCACGACGGTACGCGCCACACCGAGGTGGGCGATCCGGTGCGGCTGCCCTGCCCGACCTCGTCGATGCCGAGTCCGGCGAGGAATCCGGCTTGGGTCGCGGCGGGAATCTCCACACCCAGAAGCACCTGAGCGCGATCGTGGCGCAAGGTCAGCTCCTTGGCCTGGGGCGGATTCGGGAAGGCATCGACGGCCTCTCCGGACACGCTGCCCCCGGCGACTTGCAACAGCAGTTGGGCACAACGCCGACCGGCCGATTCGGCCGCGTGGACATCGGCTCCGCGCTCGAAGCGGTAGCTCGCGTCGGTGCGCAGCGCGAGGGCCTTGGAGGTGCGGCGGATGCCCGTCGGGGTGAAGTAGGCCGACTCGATCAGCACGTCGGTCGTGTCGTCTTGGATGCCCGAGTTCGATCCGCCCATGACGCCCGCCAAGGCGATGCCTCCGGCGGCATCGGCGATGAGCAGGTGTTCCGGGTTCAAGGTGTGCTCGCGACCATCGAGGGTGGTGAACTTCTCACCGTCGGAGGCACGGCGGATGACCACCTCGGGCAGGCCCGCCGCGTTGGGTCGGATGTGCCGCAGGTCGAAGGTGTGCAGGGGTTGGCCCGTTTCCAACATCACGTAGTTGGAGAGGTCCACCACGTTGTTGATGCTGCGCAGCCCGACCTTCTCGAGGGTCGAACGCAGCCACGCCGGGCTGGGGCCGACCTTCACGCCGCGGATCACCCGGGCCGTGTAGCGCGGGCACAGGTCGGCGGCCTCGAGGCGGACGGAGGCCGAGGTGGAAATCGAGGTGGCGGCTGCCGGGGCCTCGGGCAAGGTCACCTGGGGCAACCGCAGCGGCTTGCCGGTCACGGCGGCGATCTCGCGGGCGATGCCGATCACCGAATTGAGGTCGGGGCGGTTCGGAGTGACCTCCAGGTCGAAGACCACGTCACTGCCCGAGAGACCGAGGTATTCGGCCAGGGGCTGCCCGACGGTGGCGTCTTCGCGGAGGATGAGCAGACCGTCTTCCCGCCGATGGCCGATGGCTTCGGGATCGAGGCCCAGCTCCTCGTGGGAGCACATCATGCCGTGGGATTCGACGCTCCGGATCTTGCCCACCTTGATGGTGAAGGGCTGGGTTTCGCCCGCCTTCAAGGGCAACGACGCTCCAGGAAGGATGAGCGGCACCTTGTCACCGGCCTTGAAATTCTGCGCGCCGCAGACGATCTGGCGCTCGCCCCGACCGTCGGCCACACGGCACACCGACAGCTTGTCGGCATTGGGGTGTTTGTCGCGGGTGAGCACCTGGGCGACGACGACCCCTTCGAATGGACCGGCCAGGCGCTCGACGCCTTCGACCTCCAGACCCAGGAGCGTGAGACGCTCGGTGAGTTCTTCGGGGGTCCCGTCGAAGTCCACATAGTTGCGGAGCCAGTTGAGGGTGACTTTCATGGGCGAAAAAGAAGGGATGCTGGGGCGACGACGCGGGTGGGGTGGACTTCAGAACTGCTTCAGGAAGCGGACGTCGTTCTCATACAGGAGCCGGATGTCGGTGATGCCGTAGCACAGCATGGCAATGCGCTCGATGCCGAAGCCGAAGGCCCAACCGCTCCACACCTCGGGGTCGTAGCCCACGTTCTCGAAGACTTGCGGATGCACCATGCCGCAGCCGGCGATCTCCAACCACTCCTTGCCCAGTTTGCGGACGAGGGCGTTGGTGAAATCGATCTCCAGGCTCGGCTCGGTGTAGCTGAAGTAGTGCGGGCGGAAACGCAGTTTGACGTCGTTGCCCAGCACCTCCTTGAACACCGCCTCGACCGTGCCCTTGAGGTCGCTCACCGTGACGTTGCGATCGACGTACAGGCCTTCGATCTGATGGAAGGTCGGATTGTGCGTGGCGTCGGCGTTGTCGCGACGGAACACGCGCCCCGGCACCACGATGCGGATCGGAGGCGGGGTCTTTTCCATGACCCGGATCTGCACCGAACTGGTGTGGGTGCGGAGCAGCGGACGGCCGTTCGAATCGAGGAAGAAGGTGTCCTGGGCATCCCGCGCCGGATGATCTTTGGGCGTGTTCAGCGCATCGAAGCAATGGACTTCATCCTCGATCTCGGGTCCGTCGGCCACGGCGAAGCCCAGCTTGCGGAAGGCGCGCACGATGGAATCGGTGACCTGGGTGAGCGGGTGAAGGCGCCCCAACGGCCGGCGACGACCCGGCAGCGTGAAATCGGCGGGCTCCTTGGGCAGGGCGGCCTTGAGTTCCAGGACACCCCGCACGTCGACCAACACCGCTTCCAACTCCTGCTTGGCGGCGTTGATGGCCTTGCCCGCCAGGGGGCGCTCCTCCTTGGGCAGCGAGCCCAACTCCTTCATGAGGGCCGTGAACTGCCCCTCGGCGCCGAGAAAACGCCCCTTGGCCCGATCGAGGGCAGACAGGTCCGGCGCGGCCCGGAGTTCTTGCTGCGCGGCGGCGAGGATGGCGG
>JAIXXC010000084.1 GCA_027490985.1 Verrucomicrobiales bacterium | reverse complement strand
GCTTGCCCCCTCACGGGCTGAGTCCAGAGTGTGGGCATGCGTTTCACGGTTCCGATGGGGGTCGCCGCCTTGGCTTGGTTGGCGGCGGGTTGCGGCAAGGATGAGGTCCGGGTCTATCAGGCACCTCAGGACGCCCCGTCGGTGGCGGCTGCGACGGCCGCCGCGCCTGCCAACCCCGCGGGCACGGCCAGCCCTTCCGGTGCGTCCGCCGGCACCGAATCCGTTGCTTCCCAGACCGGGGTCGATTCGGCCGCCTCCGAACGGCCTGCGGTGCCGTGGACCGTGCCGGCCGGCTGGGAAGAGAAGCCCGCCTCGGGCATGCGGGTGGCCAGCTACGCCGTCAAGCGCCCCGACGGCCGGTCGGCGGACATCTCGGTGGTCGCCATGGGCGGCGCCGCCGGAGGTGAGTTGGAGAATGTCAATCGGTGGCGCAATCAGATCGGGCTCGAACCCGTGACCGAGGCCGACTTGGCCTCCCAGCGGTCGATCGTGCCCGCCGGCAATCGCCAAGTGGTGATGTATGAACTGGATGGCAAGAAGGCGGTGCTCGAAGAGAAATACGCCGCACGGACCCTGGCGGCCATCCTGCCTGCCGGCGAGATGACCGTGTTCTTCAAGATCACCGGTGAGAACGCCCTGGTGGCCGAGCAGAAGCCCCAGTTCCTGGCCTGGCTGAAGTCGGTGGACACGGGCGGCGGTGGCGGCGGTGGCGGGGAAGTGGCGCCCGAAACGTCTGCGGCGACCCCAGCGGCCTCCTCCGGTTCGACCGCCGGTGGCGGGACCGATGGACTCCCGAATTGGCAGGTGCCCTCGGGCTGGAAAGCCGCCGGCCCGAAGCCCATGCGCCTGGCGTCCTTCGACATCCCGGATGCCGCCGGCAATGGCGATGTGTCCATCAGCAAGCTCAACGGCGATGGCGGCGGGCTTTTGGCCAATGTGAATCGCTGGCGGGGCCAGGTGGGCTTGGCGCCCTTGGAGGCCTCGGCGTTGGAGGCCAATTCAACCGCCTTGACCACGGCCGGCGGAGACCGTGGCACTTGGGTCGAATTGAAGGGTGCCGACAAAACTATCCTCGGAGCGATCGTGGCTCGGGACGGGGTTTCGTGGTTTTTCAAGATGACCGCGCCCGTCTCGGTCGCCGCTCAGAACCGCGAGGCCTTCGAGAAGTTCGTGCGCTCGGTTCGCTTCTGAGGGAGGGCAGACCTCCCTTCGTTTCGAGAAACGAACGATTCCCGCGCACTTTCAAAGAATTGATTCAATCGAACCCGATCGGCCACCGTCCGAACTCCTGTCCATGCTTTCCAAGGTATTCCAGTTCCTGTCGTCCCTGCGCCTGACCGTGGTGCTGCTGGGATTGGGTGTCGCCGTGGTGTTCTTCGGCACGTTGGGTCAGACCAGCGATGGGCTCTACGTGGCCCAGGAGCGCTACTTCCGCAGTTGGTTCGCCTATTGGACCCCGCACGGTTCTCCGTTTCCGGTGGTGCCGCTGCCCGGTGGCTACCTGTTGGGAACGATGCTGGTCATCAACCTGATCGTGGCCCATTTCACCCGCTTCCAATGGACCTGGTCCAAGAGCGGCATCTTCATGACCCACATCGGCATCATCCTGCTGCTGCTGGGTCAATTGGCCACCGACATGCTGGCCCGCGAAAGCATCATGAGTTTCCGCGAGGGGGATACGCGGAACTACTCCGAGTCGTCGATGGACTTCGAACTGGCCCTGCTCCGCAGCACCGGCAGCAATGCCCTCGATCAGGTGGTGGCCATTCCGGCCTCGCGGTTGAAGCCGGGCGCGGAACTGCGCCATGAGTTGTTGCCCTTTGGCATCCGGGTGAAGGAGGCCTACGAGAACGCCCGGATCCGCCTGCGTGCCCCGGTGATGGACTCGAATCGGCCGCCGGCGGCGACCCAAGGCGTGGGCGCCCGGATCGTCATCGATGCCCAGCCGCCCACGCGCACCATGGATGCCCGCAATGTGCCGGCCGCGGTGATCGAGCTTTCGGGGGCGTCGAGCCTGGGCACTTGGGCCGTGTCCGGAGAACTCAAGCCCCAGACCCTGACCGTGGAGGGAACGGAGTGGCGCCTCGAATACCGCCCGGTGCGCGAGTACAAGCCCTTCGCTCTCACCCTGCTCAAGACCACCCATGAGACGTATCCCGGCACGGACATTCCGAAGAATTTCCAGAGCCGGGTGCGGTTGCGCAACGGCGAGACGCGCGAAGACCGCGAGGTGGACATCTACATGAATTCACCGCTGCGCTACGGCGGCTACACCTTCTTCCAGTATCAAATGGGCAAGGAGCAATTGGCCGACGGAGGCCGCGGCACCAGTGCGTTGCAAGTGGTGCGCAACCCGTCGTGGATCACGCCCTACCTCGGCTGCATCCTGGTGGGCGTGGGCCTGCTGGTTCAGTTCCTCCTGCACCTCACCAAGTTCATCGCCCGCCGCAAGCCCCGGGTCGCCTGAAGCTCTCTCTGCCGGAATCGGATTTCTTCCAACGCGCACCGCCTGAACCATGAAACAACGCCTTCCCCTGATCATCACGGCGCTCTTCGCACTTTGGATCCTGGGTGCGCTCATGCCCCGGCGTGACCGCGAGTACGCCTTCAGCGCCGTGGGTCGCCTGCCCGTGGTTTTCAATGGCCGTCTGCAGCCCTTTGATTCGCTGGCGCGCAATTCGTTGACCCGCATCCGCGAAAAGGAGACGGCCAATCTCGAGCCGGCCAAATCCTGGTACGAGCGCCCCAAGATCATTTCGGCGACCGAATGGTTGATGACGCTCATGACCCGACCCGAGGTTGCCGACGGCTGGAAGGTTTTCCGCGTGGATCACCCGGAGCTCAAGGCCCTGCTCAAGCTGCCCGAGCCCAACCCGGTCGCCGGCGAAGACGGCAAGCATTACTCGTGGAACCAGTTCGGCGAGACGGGCCTCAAGCAAATCGAGGAAAGCGCTCGGAACATTCAGGAGAACAAGAAGGATTCGTCGCTCCGCAACGCCTTCGACAACGCCACCCTCGGGTTGTACGAGGCCATGACCCTGTACTTGCGCCTCAAGAACACGGTCCACCCGCAGGACACCGTCCGCTTTGCCGCCGAGATCGCGGACTATCAGAAGACCATCCCGGCCGGCGTGAAGGCCTTCCAGCAGCGCATGACCGGTTCCGGGGACTTCGACACCAATGCGCTCACCGAGGTGTTCGGCCATGCCGAGCGGTATTTCGTCACGCTGCGCGGCGAGCCGCCGCTGCTGATTCCGCCGGCCGCCGGCGGCGACTCGTTCGCGTGGCAACGCATGGGCGAGGCCTTGCTGGAGCCCAGCTTCGGGGCGCCGCTGCTCAAGCACTTGATGCGCGTGCCCAAGGCGGAACTTTCACCGGAAGCCGCGGCCGAAGGCATCCGGACGGCGGGCACTCGACCGCTGTCGCCGGCGGTGGGGCATTGGGCGGCGATGGCCGATGCGTTTCGCGAGGGACAGGTCGCTGGCTTCAATGCCGCCGTGGCCCAGTATCAGACCTACTTGGAGTCGCTGCGCTTGGGCAAAGCCTTGACCAAGACCGCTCGCGAGCAGTTGTACAATGGTTTTGCCCCATTCTCGAAGGCGGCCTCGCTGTACCTCGTGGCGTTTCTTTTCGGCTGCGGATTCTGGTTCAACTTCGCCGAGTGGAGCCGTAAGACCTCGTTGCGGTTGGTGCAGTTGGCCTTCGTGGTGCATACGTTGGGGCTCATCGCCCGGATGTGGCTCGAGGGGCGTCCGCCGGTCACCAATCTTTACAGCTCGGCCATCTTCATCGGTTGGGGTGCCGTCGGGCTGGGGTTGATCCTGGAATCGTTTTGGAAAAACGCCATCGGTCTGGCAGTGGCCACGGTGATCGGATTTTCCACCCAGATCGTAGCCCACAACCTGGCCCTGGGCGGCGACACCATGGTGATGCTCCAAGCGGTGCTCGATACCAACTTCTGGCTGGCGACGCACGTGGTCATCGTGACGCTGGGTTACTCGTCCACCTACGTGGCCGGCTTCCTGGCCATTTTGTATGTGGTGCTCGGGTTCTTCACGAAGGTGATGACGGCCGACATGGGCAAAAGTCTCTCCCGGATGGTCTACGGCATCCTGTGCTTCGCGACGCTGTTCAGCTTTGTGGGCACCGTGCTGGGTGGCATCTGGGCCGACCAATCGTGGGGGCGCTTCTGGGGTTGGGATCCCAAGGAAAACGGGGCCCTGATCATCGTGCTGTGGAATGCGCTCATCCTGCACGCCCGCTGGGGCGGCATGGTTCGGGAGCGCGGTATCATGAACCTCGCGATCTTCGGAAATATCGTCACCAGTTGGTCGTGGTTCGGTACCAACCTGCTGGGTGTGGGGCTCCACAGCTACGGATTCATGAGCGGAGCCTTCACGGCGCTGATGGTGTTTGTGGCCAGCCAGTGCGTGCTCATCGGTCTCGGGCTGATTCCGCAGGCGAAGTGGCGGAGTTTTTCGAAGGCTTCCGGTGCAGCGAAGGCTCCGGCGGCGTCGGCGGCCTGAGTGGTGGAACCATATCGAGAGCATGGGCAACGCGATGACGGTCACCGAGACCTTGAACCAGTTGGGCATCGTCGTGCCTCCGGCTCCGGGAGCGGTCGCCGCCTATGAGCCGTGGGTGCGCACCGGCGATCTGGTGTTCACTTCGGGGCAATTGCCCTGGCGCGACGGCGTGATGGCGTATGCCGGCCGGTTGGGGGCCGAGTTGACGGTCGAGCAGGGATACCAAGCGGCCCGCCAATGTGCGCTCAATGCGCTGGCTCAGCTTCAAGCGGCGGCCGGGGG
>JAIXXC010000266.1 GCA_027490985.1 Verrucomicrobiales bacterium | reverse complement strand
GCCCGCGAGGGTAAGGCGAGGCCTGTCCCTGATGGCCCCCAAGCCATTCGCCGGCGTCTGAAAAATTGGAGACCGGATTGCTGGAGGAATCTATGGTCGGCCCTGTGACTCCGACCTTGCTGATTGTGGATGATGAGAAGTCGACCCGCGATGGGCTGCGGACGGCGTTGGAGGACAAATTCGACGTCTATGCAGCCCCGGATGCGGCGGGGGCCTGGCAATTGCTCGAAAAAGAGCCGGTCGACGTGTTGCTCACCGACCTGCGTATGGCGGGCGACGACGGGCTGTCCCTCATCCGCAAGGCCAAGGCGCTGGCCAAGCCCCCGGTGTGCATCCTGATGACCGCCTACGGCTCCGAAGACCTGGCCGTGGAGGCCATGAAGCAGGGAGCCGACGACTACATCAGCAAGGGGCGCCTGCAGATCGACGAACTCGAACTCCGCATCCAGCGAGCCCTGCGACGCAACCGCCTGGAAACCGAGAACGAACAACTGCACCAACGGTTGGATCACCGGTTCGGACTCGAGAGTTTCATCGGCGAGACCCCGTCGATCCGCGAGGTGTTCGAGCAGATCCAGCAGATCGGCCCGTCCACCGCCACCGTGCTCATCACCGGAGAGAGCGGCACCGGCAAAGAGCTCGTCGCCAAGGCCATCCACCAACTCAGTCGTCGGGCCCGAGGGCCGTTGGTCACGGTGAATTGCGCCGCGCTCCCGGCAACCCTGCTGGAGGCCGAACTCTTCGGGCACGAAAAGGGCGCCTTCACCGGAGCCAACGAACGGCGCATCGGGCGTGTGGAGCAGGCCCAAGGCGGTACCCTGTTCCTCGATGAGATCGGAGAGATCGACGCCACGACCCAGGTGAAGCTGCTGCGCCTCATCGGCGAGCGCACCTACGAGCGCTTGGGTTCGGGCAAGACGCAGAGTGCCGACGTGCGATTCCTGTCGGCCACCAACAAGGACCTCAAGGCGCTGGTGCGTGCCGGCACCTTCCGAGAAGACCTCTATTTCCGCATCGCGGTGGTGCCCATCCACCTGCCTCCGTTGCGCGATCGGGTGGCCGACATCCCGCTGTTGGCCCATGCCTTTCTCAAGGAATTCGCCCGCGAGAACGAGAAGAAGGTCAACGCCTTCAGCACCGAGGCGTTGGAGTTGATGTTGCGATACCGGTGGCCCGGAAACGTGCGCGAACTGCGCGCCTCGATCGAACATGCCGTGGTGCTGTGCCGGGGTGATCACGTGTTGCCCCGCGATCTGCCGGCCTCGGTACGCGAGCCCCTGGTCGAAGCGGCCCTCGGCACCGCGGTGGTTCCGCCGAGCCTCGGCCCGGGCAAGCTGTCACTGCGCGAGGGCGAAAAGCAGTTGATCATCCACGCCCTGCGCGAGTGCGAAGGCAACCGCACCGAAGCGGCCAAGAAACTCGGAGTCAGTCGCCGCACCCTGCATCGCAAGCTCCACGAGTTCGAGTTGCACGATCTCTGAGGGCCCCGCCTGGTTCTGGCCCCCGATCGGGACCGATCTCCGAGCGGTCCGGCTTTGTGGACATGGCGCCTTCGGAGAAACCGCCCCACCTCCCCAGCCGCGGTCAGCGGTCGTCGGTTCGTTCTTCTTCGGCGCGGCTGGCCGATTCGACCCAGCGGATCGTCTGGTAGATCAGCCAGCCCATGAACGACAGCACCACCAGCGCCATGCCCATGCCCAGGATCACCTCCATGCGCTTTTCAGGGCTGACCAAGCGCAGCGGGAACAGAAAACACCCCACAGACCCCAGCAACAACGCGGCCGAAACCCACTTCAGGCGGCCGCGCAACCGGGCATCGCCGCCCGAATCGAAGCGGAAGATCAGTTGCCAGAACCACACCGCCACGGCGGCCCCCACCACGAAGAGCAGGGGAACAGACCAGTGGAACGAGAACTTCAACCCATCGGCATCGCGGCCGGCCACGCCGAGCGAGCCCATCATGCCGCCGAAAGCCAGCGCCGTTGAAATCATCAGCAAACGGCGGAAAAAGGGAGAAGTAGCGGTAGTCATCGAACCCGTTTCACAATAGCCCAGAATCTCAGGATCGTGCAAACGATCAACGTCCCGGGCGCTTCTTCACGAAAGCCCTGACTCAGTTCGAAGTTCGATCCGTTTCCGACTCAATGCCGGCAATGCGGGCCGGGTGGGCTTTCTGAATCGACCCAACGCCGGCCCCACGACTTGAGAACCCTCGACCAATCCTGCCGTCAACCGAAGCCTTAGGCCCCGGCAGACCGTCGACTGGGCCATCGTGTCGGGCCGACCCCGCTGGAGCGCTTACTCCACGCGGCAGATGCCCGAGCCCTTGGTGATCTGGCCGATGATCCACGCCGGGTGCTTCGCGGCCTTGATGGCCTTCAGCACCGCATCGGCGCGGTCGGCATCCACCACCACCGTCATCCCGATGCCCATGTTGAACACCTGGTACAGCTCAGCCTCATCCACGCCGCCTTTTTCGCGGATGATCTGGAAAATCGGAGGCATTTCCCACGAACCCTTCAGCACCACCGCATCGCATTTGGCCGGCAGCACCCGCGGGATGTTGTCGACGAACCCGCCACCCGTGATGTGGGCCAGCGCCTTGATCGCGCCCGCCGTCGCCGGCTTGCTTGTGGGGTTGAACTTCTTCAGCAGGCCCTGGATCAGCGGCCCGTACGACACGTGCACCGCGAGCAGCGCCTCGCCGATCGAGCAGCCCAACTCGGCCACCTTGCTCTTCGGCTTGAGTCCCAGCGTCTCGAAGAAAATCTTGCGGCCCAGCGAGTAGCCGTTGGTGTGCAGACCGCTCGAGCCGATACCCAGGATCAGGTCGCCGGCCTTCACCGACTTCTGCCCCACCAGCATCCGCGTCTTGTCGACCACGCCCACGATCGTGCCGCTCACGTCGTATTCGCCCGGCTGATAGAAGCCCGGCATTTGCGCCGTTTCGCCGCCGATGAGCGCGCACCCATTGGCCGCGCAGCCCCGCGCGAAGCCCTTGATGATCTCGGAGAACACATGCGGCTTGAGCGTGCCCGTGCCCAGATAATCCAGGAAGAACAGCGGCTCGGCACCCAGCACCGCGATGTCGTTCACGCAATGGTTCACCAGGTCTTCGCCGATCGTGTCGTGCCGATCCATCGCGAAGGCCAGCTTGAGCTTGGTGCCCACGCCATCGACCGAGCTCACGAGGATGGGTTGCTTGTGCTTCTTGAGATCCAGCGCGAACAACCCGCCGAAACCGCCCACCTTACCCAGCACCTCTTTGCGATGTGTCGAGGCCAACAGGGCGGGGAGGGTGCTCTTGAGGGAATTGCCCAGGTCGATGTCGACTCCGGCGGCGGCGTAGGCTTTCTGCGATTTCACGTCGCGCCGATCCAACCAGAGACCGCCCCGGGAATCCATGGATTTGCGG
>JAIXXC010000058.1 GCA_027490985.1 Verrucomicrobiales bacterium | reverse complement strand
TCCGTCAACACCTCTCTCCTGACCACCCTGTCGGTCTTTGCCGCCCTCTGGACCCTGGCCCGCGAGTTCCCGATCCTGCCAGCGGGGCTGGAGGACATCCTCGAGATCCTCGAGCAGACACGGATATTCCTGGTGGTCGCCCTGGGACTGCCGCCGGTGGCCCTGACCATGACCCTGGTGTGGAAGGCCAAGGAGGCCATCGTCACCGACGTGTACCGGGTGAATCACCCCGCCCGGACCCCCTGAGCCGCCACGACTCCGAGGGTCCGCGGGCCGAAGCGGCCTGCTATCGCCCGGCCAGGGTCTTGGGGATGTAGCCGATCGAGGTCTGGATCGCATGGGTGCACGAACACCCCGCACTGGTCTCCGGCGCCAGCAGCATCCCGCCCGCGGGGATCATGCTCAGCCAGCAACCCGATCGGATCCCTTCGAATTGGGTGCGCTTGTCCGACTCGAGATCCCACATGCCATGGAAGTGATGCCGGAAGAAGATGGCGTTGCGCCCCGCCGACATGACGCCGCATCCGCGACGCTCGGGCAGGTCTTTGCGGACCAACTCCCCCGAGCCGAGCTTGAAGGCGCGCTGGTCGGAATAGTAGGTGTCGCCGATGACCACCGGATGCTGCAGGTGGCCGCTGTGGTGCCCCTTGTCCTCCTTGTGCGACTCGGACCAGAGCAGGCGCCCGCCGATGGCACCGATGATGTCGTCGCCGGTATTCTGATCCCCGCGCGGGGACGGGGCGTTGAAGGCGAACGTATGGAAGTTCTTGGAGGCATCGGTTCCGGTCACCACCACCGTGTTCTTTCCATGGACCAGGTAGGTCATGAACTTCAAGGCGCTGAAGTCGTGGGTCTTCTGCCAGAGCTTCTTTCCGGTCTTGAGATCCAACGCCACGAGCCACTGATCGGTCAGGACGTTGGGACTCTGCCGGGCGAAGGGCGCGGAGATGGCCTCCGGGTTGCGGCTCTCCAGGAAGAAAATCATACCGTCACCGAGCGTGATCGTGGAGTTGAGGAGCGCCCCGCCCTGATACTGCCACACGGGCTTGCCCGTCTCGGGATCCATGGCGAAAAGCAGGTCGCTGGTCACCCGGGCGATCTGGTCTGCGGCGTACTCCTCATACCACTCACCGTCATCACCCAGATACGCCGATCCCGGCTTCACCCGACTGCCGATCAGAAGCCCCCCTTCGGCCGCGACGTAACCCCAGTCCCGGGATTCCTCGCCGGCCGCAGGAACCGAGTAGCGGCGCGACCTCGCCCCCGTCTGGGCGTCGATCCCCACGCAATGGCGGCCGTGGGCCACGAAGAGCCTGTCCCCGGCGGCCGTCATGTTGGAACTGTCGCGGGTGACGTTGGCGCGGCGGATCTCCGGGCAGGAGAACGACCACAGGATCGCCCCATTGTAGGCGTCCAACCCGAAGAGGATGCGGTCGCCCTGGATCATCAGGCGACCATTGACGCTCAGCGGGGCCGGATTGCGATTGCCCCGATCGGGCATGGGCCGTGGACCCGGATCTCCCCACCAGGCCACCTGCAAGTCGCCCCGGATCAGGTCGTCTTGACTGCAGGAGGAATTGTCGGCCCCTCCGTATTGATGGGCCCATTCGCCCGCACCCACCAGACGCCCGCGGACCCATCGGCGCAGGTCACCGCGGTCGCCGGCGCCTTTGGAAGCAGCGCTCCAGTCCGCCAAGGGAGAACCCTCCACCCATCGGGCCCAGGCCTGCGACTGCCCGGCTGGCACCTCCGCCAAGAAAGCCCCGCCCACCGGCCGCAGCAACCGGTGAACCTCGGCGGCCGACACTTCGGGCGGTCGACCTGAAGCGACCACGATCAGGTTGGCCGTGAGGCCTCCCAAGGGCAGTTGCGCCGCATCGGAATGCATCACCGTAGTGCGAACCCCATAGACCCCCGCCTCGTCCAAACGCTGCCTCAGACGCTGGATCAACGCAGGCTCCTTCTCCACCAGGACCACCTCCAGATCGCTCTGACGGACCAGCTCGATCGCGAGGTCGGCGTCGGCCGAACCGACGATCAACGCATACCCCTGATGGACTCCGGAAGCCTGGATGACCTGTGCGGCCTGCGAGACCGCCGGTGTGGTCGACGACACCGCCGGCCGGGCCGGTCGATAATAGAACGACGAGTCGAAGAGGTACCGGCGACTGGTGACCGGACGTCCTGCGCGATCCGGAAAGATCAATCGGTAGTGATACTCCCGGTCGGGCAGCAATCCGGTGAGTGTCACCGAATGGTTCCGTCCCGGCTTCCCCTCCCTCCGTTGGCGGGTGCCCTCGGGCGACTCGAGTTCCAAGACGGTCGGCTCGTCCGTCGACGTCTCCCAGACCACTTCCACGGTCGAGCGATCCACCCAATCGACAAACGGACCGAAGTCGGGCTTGGCGAAGATCGGCTCGGGCGACGGCTCCGGGAACAACCGCTTGCGACCCTCATGATGGGCCTGCAACTCCGCGATGGGCAGCGCCCTCCGGAACAGGCCCACTTCGTGCAGGGCCCCAGCGAGGCGAAAGTGCTCATCGTCGTCCTGATAGGCCCCGATGACCATCGGGCCGGAAGGCGCATACAGGATGGGCCCCGCCTGGTCCCGACTCGTGGCCACGACCGCGCCATCGACCATCAAGCGCATCTCGGTGCCGTCATAGACACCGGCCACATGATACCACCGGTTGGTCTGGAAGGCCGATGGCGCGGTCAGGAAGGTCAGGCGTTTGCCTCCCTCGGAGGCGAGGGCGAAGGCGAAGCGCGATTCCACGGCGCCCAGCACCCATCCGCGCTCGAAGTCGCCGTTGTCCTGCACCTGGCCGATGAATCCGCCCCACGGGGTCACCCGATCCACCCGCACCCAAGCCTCGGCCGTCAGGTCGCGTTCCGGCATCAGGGTGCGATCCGGGGCGTTGGCGACCACGACCCGCTCGTCGCGGCCGGGCAACTCCATGCGGGGCGGCCCGGGGTCCTTCACCAATCGAGGTTTGCCGACGAAGGTCAGCTCCTTGCCGGCCGGCGCGCGCATGCCGGCGTTTTGGGCCCATTCGGGCGCGAACACCCAACGGCCGATGCGGCCGGTTTCCTGGGCGTACACACCCAGGGCGGCACTGACGATCAGGGAGGCTCCCAGGCGAATCCAAGTGGCGGTGGTCATGGGCGGGAAGAATCGGAGGTGCGGGTCGGGGAAGCGGGTTGTGTAGCACTGGGCGAGCGCAGGCAGAGGATCGCTCCATGATCGGTGCTGACGAACACCGCGTCATCGGCCGCGGCCAGGCCGTAGGCAATGCCGGGCACGGGGAGTTTCCAGCCGAGCTTGCCGGAGGCGGCGGGCAGTCCGACCACCTCACCGGAGCCTCCCAGGATCAGGGTGTCCCCGGCCAGGATGACCTCATGAGGCCAGGTCGACGGAACCTTCCACAGCAGGCATTGGTCCATGGCCTGAGTGGCCTCGTCGAGGCGCTTGCCCAGATCGGCCAACTGTTTCTTCAGCTGGGCGCGTTCCTCGTCGACACCCGGTTTGTTGCCCAGGGCCTTGACCTTCTTGGCCAACGCGGCCTGTTGGCCGGAGATCGATTTCCGCTCCCGCGCCAACTGCAGATAACGTCCGCGGTCCAGAGCGCTGATCTCGGAATCGGAATGCAGGTAGGACCGGTTGCCCGTGACGATCATGTGGTTGCCCTGGAAACTGGCCAACTGATCGGAGCTCCCCTCCTCCACCGCACCCAATTGACCCGTCTTGCCCGGGCCGAAGACCAGCAGATCGTCGGTGAGGAGCGCATAGGTGCCCCCGGCTCCCTCGACCACCCGCACCCGCTTGCCCGTGGCGATGTCGCACACGGCCGGATTATTGCGACCCGCCGGCACGTACAACCGACTGCGGGAAGCCAGCAGGTAACCCTGGGCGGGCAGATCGTTCTGAACCTGCCGCCAGACCTCGGCACCGGTGCCGGCATCGAGGGCGATCAGGTGGACGCCATCGGCCGGAAACATTCCCGCCGTCACATACACCTTGCCGTCCTGGACCACCGCCGAAGTGCGCACCGGCCAGGCCGAGATGATGCGGCCATTGCCCGGGATCCTTCGATCGGTGGGAACGGCCCGGGTCTTCCAGATCAATCGTCCGTCGTCGGCCTGCAGGCAGTACACGCAACCGTCATCGCTCCCGAAATAGAGACGCCCCTCGTGCAGGGTCGGAGCCAACCGGACCGGGCCCTCGGTGAAAAAGCTCCACTGGACCTGGCCGGATCGGGTGTCGAGGCAGCGCACCTGATCATCGGCCGACGACCCGAAGTAGGCCCGACGACCGGAAGCCACGACATGGAAGGCGCGGTCGAAGGCCTGGCGCGGCTTCATGTCGAAGACCTTGTTCCAGCCGTCCCACTTGGCCTCACCCTGCCACGCGGGTTGGGGCGGGTGCTTCGATTGCCAGGTCCAGGACACCACCGGGATGCCGGCCAGGCTCTGGGTGGAGACGCCGCTGCGGGCGTAGTCGCCCCGGTAGGTGGGCCAGTCGGCGGCACGGGCGGAAGCCAGGGCCAGGAAGGCCGCTGCGGCGATCGAGGTGCGGAATCGGGTCATGATGCGGATGCGTGGGAAGGGGCGTTCGAAGAGGGACTCACCCACCGACCGGCCTCCAGACGGAGCCGTTGGGTGGCGTACCGGTTGGCCTCGGAACCGTGGGTCACGAGCACCACGGTGCCGCCGGCGCGGCGATAGCGGTCGAGATGCTCCAAAACGCGGGCGGCATTGTCGGGATCGAGGTTGCCGGTGGGCTCATCGGCCAGAATCAAGGACGGTCGCTTGACCAGGGCCCGGGCCAAGGCCACCCGCTGTCGTTCCCCCGCGCTGAGGGTCGCGGGGTCGGCATCCCGACGCTCGGTCAGCCCGAGGGCTTCGATCCAACGGTCGGCTTCGGATGCGTCAACGGCACCGCCGGGCGGCAGACCCGCCAGCACGTTGTGGCGCACGGTCAGGTAGGGCACGAGGTGGAACAACTGGAAGACGAAGCCCACCGACCGGGCCCGGAACCGGGACAACCCCGATGCATTCAAACCACAGAGATCGACCCCATCCACCCGCAGTGTTCCCCGCTGGGGCCTCAGCAACGCTCCCAACATCAACAGCAGGGTGCTCTTGCCGGAGCCGCTGGCCCCCTGGATCACCACGAACTCGCCGCGCCCCACACGCAGGGTCAGGTCGGAGACCCCGGCCACCCGGTCGGGGCGGGAGGCGTAATTCCGGGTGAGGCCCGAGGCTTCGATGAGCGGGTCGGTCATGGCGTCATCCATCGGTGCGCAGGGTTTCGGCCGGATCTTGCGCCACGGCCATCATCGCGGGCAGGAAGCTGGCGGCGGCCGCGAACAGCGGGGTGAGCCCCAGCGCGGGCAGCATCAGTGTCGGATCGGACTTCAGCGACGACGCCGTCACCGGAAACAGAGCGACTCCCCAATGCAGCGCGACGAGCGTCCCGAGCGCATAGCCCAGGATCCCGCCGACTCCGCCCAGCACCGCCGCCTTCCCGAGGAACAACGCCGCGATCCGAGAAGAGCCTGTCCCCAAGGCACGCCAGAGGCCGATCTCCACCCGCCGTTGGCGCACATTCAAGACGGCGAGCACCAGGATCCACACGGCCGAGACCACCAGGGTCATCGGCACCGCGAAGGCACTCACGCGCTCCGAGGCCTGTCGCTGCTTGGCCCGCGCATCGGCGAGGGTGCGCATTTGGATCACTCGGGCCTCGGGCAACAGGCGTGAGAGCGCTTCTCGGATCTTCGGCAGCGGATCCTGATCGGCGGTCAGGCACAGGCAGTCGATCGCCTTGATCTCGCTGATGCGGCCCGGCAATGCCAGGGCGGCCTGGGCATCCGACAATGCGGTGTAAAGCCGCACATCCTCTTCCGTGCCGGCCTCGACCAGAATGCGTTCCACCCGGAGGGATCGGCCCGCGACCTCCAGAATACCGCCGGTCTTGAGACCCAGTCGCTCGGCCAGAACGCTCCCGACATGCGCCGTCCCCGGAGCGATCCGGAACCCCATGGGCTGTTTCTTTTCACCGGGTCCCACCACGGTGTCGCCGAGGCCCGTGAGCAGGCATTCATGGCCACCCACTTGGATCCGGCGTTCGAGGACCGGTGTCAGGTGGTTGAAGGTGATGAACGTGCCGGCCCCGGCGGCCATCCGGTTCACCGCCTCGGCCGGCATCGTGTGTTCGGAATGGCCCACCAGGAAGAAGCGCTCCGGATCGGTCTCCTTCGGCAGGATCCGCAGGTTGAACCCGAGATCGCGCACGACCCGCCGCGTCTCGCGTTCGGCGGCGGCGGTGAGCAGGTGCACCGCCGTGAGCATCGCCACCGCACCGGTGAGGGCCAGCAGCGTCAGGGCGGCATTGAGGCGGGAGTGCCAGCCTTCGCGCAGGATGAGTCGGAAGGGAGAGTTCATCGTCGTGACGCACGGAACCCGAGGGCACAGCCCGCGGCGATCAACACGGCGAACCCTCCCGCCAGCACCCACCAGCCTCCGTGGCCGTGGTCTGTCTCACGAGCTTCGCCGGAAGACGGGGCCGAGGTGGCGGCGGCGGGGACCGTGGCGGGAATGGTGGCCGCAGGAGGAACTTCGACCGGGGATGGGGAATCCGACTCAGGGTCGGGAGTCGCCTCCACGGACTCCTCGGAATAGCCCAACGAGGTGCCCGAGGACGGAGGGCGACGGCGTCCCGGATTCTGCGGCCCGCGCTCCACGATCCGGCTGATCTCGGCGCGGACCATGGGGTTGCCGGGGTCGAATCCCAACGTGCTCAGAGCGGCCTGCTGCAACTCCCTCCCCCACCGCCCGGGCAGCAGGGGTCCCCGCAGCCAGGCCCGATCCAGATCGCATTCACAGTCCTGACCGATGAGCAGCAACCGGTCGCGCAAGGCGGTTTGCGTGATGAGCGGGCCTTCG
The DNA here is from genome assembly GCA_027490985.1 of Verrucomicrobiales bacterium. Lineage (GTDB taxonomy): Bacteria > Verrucomicrobiota > Verrucomicrobiia > Limisphaerales > UBA9464 > SXXZ01. Next base: position 689 of record JAIXXC010000058.1, on the reverse strand, counting down.
AGGGGAGCCCCCAACCGACGGCCACGCCCATAGACCAGGGCCACCCGCGGCGACTCGGTCGGATCGGGGTCCAGCCCCAATCCCCAGACCAGGACCCGCTCGAGCTTTTGCTCCTGCTGGGACACGGAGATCAATTGCGGCGGGGTCTCGACCGGCTTGGGCATGGTGGACAGCAGTCGGGCGGTGGCCGCGATCGCCGCCTCGGCATCCGAACGTACCCGCGCATTGGCCGCCGCATCCGAGCCCTCGAAGAGAATCACCAACGCATAGGCCCGAAGGCCCTCACGATACACCCGATCCCGCAACGGCGACACGGCCGCCGCTTCGATGGTCCGCACCATCGCGGCCTCATCGGGCCGGTTCGTGAGCACCAGAGTCAGCACCCGTCCGCCGATCTCGCGGAGGTACAGGCCCGGGGTGCGCGGAAACCCTTCTCCCGACGGCTCTTCATCCCAGACCAGATTGGACTCGCGCAACACCGCGACGGCCCTCGATCGAAGGCCCGGAGAAACCTCCGCGCCGCCCGGTTCCGAGACCCATCGCAGGCGATAGGATTCGAGCCCCAGATCGACAAAGCCCGTGTCGCGGACCGAATAGCGGCACGCCCATACCGACAGGACCCACAGGGGCGCCATCAGGATCGGCAGCCACCCCTTCCAGCGATGAATTCGGTTGAGACCTTGAAGACG
>JAIXXC010000148.1 GCA_027490985.1 Verrucomicrobiales bacterium | reverse complement strand
TCGTGGGCCATGGCCGGGAAGTATCCGAAGGCGTAGGGATTCGACAGCGGTCCGTGCTTCTCGAACCCCTTTTGCAAGTAGGCTCCCTGTTGGTAGTGGAAGCCCCGCGTGTCGCCGCCATTGTGGCCCGAGAAGAGCCGCCCGCGGTTGTCGATCTCGCAACCGAAGGCGTTGCCGCCGCCCTCCGAGAACACCTCATAGATCCGGCGTTCGGGATGGTAGCGCCAGAGGTTCTGGCCCTGCGAATACAGGGCCTTGGCATTCAACGGCTTCCCGTCGGCCCCGTGGACCCACACATTGCCGGTCACCGTGCTGCCCTGGGCTCCATACAGCCATCCGTCGGGGCCCCAGCGCAGCGAGTTGGCCACGCTGTGGGTATCCTCGAGCCCGAAGCCCGAGAGCCGCACCTCCGGGTCGCCGTCCGGGACATCGTCGCCATTGGCATCGCGGTAGAAGAGCAGGTAGGGCGGGTTCAATACCCACACGCCGCCGCGACCCCGTTCGACGGCGGTCACGATGTTGAGCCCGTCGATGAACACCGAATGCCGATCGAGGCGGCCGTCGCCATCGGTGTCTTCATGGATGCTGATGCGGTCCTTGCCGGGGAAGTGATGGGGCGGCGGTGGTGGTACCTTGTCGTACACCGAGCGCCACACGCTGTCGCGGCTGATGCGCGTGAGGCCCGCGGGCGAGGGGTATTGTCGGTACTCCACCACCCACATCCGACCGCGTTCGTCGAAGTTGAGGAACACCGGCTGGGTGATCTGCGGCTCGGCCAGCATGGGTTCCCATTCGAGATCGTCGGCCACCTTGAATCGCGCCATCGAGGCCTCGGGGCTGAGTGCTCCGGCGGGCGCCTCCTGCGGCAGGTCCGGCGGGGGAATCGGGGCGGAAATCGGGGCGGGCTTTGGCATGGGTTGGGCCTGTGCCGTCGCCGGGCCTAGGCCCGATGCGGCCGAGGCTGCGCTCTTCGGGGTGACGGTGGATTCGGCCGGGGCCGGCACGATCGCCTTGCCCGCGATCGGGGCCTCGGTCGGCGGCAGCGGATCGCGCAGGCACCAGAGGATGCCGTTGAGCAGCAGGCGTCGGAACGAGGCCGTGGCGAAGTCTTCCGGGCCTCCGAGCGAGGTGGCGAAGACCCGGCGGCCCTGAGCGGTGTTCACCCAGGCCACCGGCTCCAGCGTGGACTGCCCTTCCACCCGGCCCTGCATCAGGGGCACCACCGAGTCGGCCTGCTGCGACTGCTTGTACAGGTGCGAGGGCGTGACCTGCCGTGCAGCGGCCACTCCGGTCATCACCGGGTGGGAACCCTGGCCCGGGATGCCTTCGATGAGCGTGCGCGGGCCCGTCGGGGGCTTGTTGTTGTAGTGCCCGCCGTACTTGAGGCCCAGCACGTCGGTGTCGAAGGTCGGCCAGGCGGCGTCGCCCGGGCGCTGCGGCGTGGCATCGAAGCCGTGGCTGGCCGTGCGCAGCGCCACGACCGGCTTGCCCGCGGTCACGTGCGCCTTCAGCAGGTCGATGAGGCGCTGGGGCGGCGTCCGCCGGCGGGTGCTCACCACCACCAGATCGGCGTCGCGCAGCGCCTCGATGTTCTGGAACTCCGGATCTCCCTCGCGGGGCGACGACATCACCGGGGTGATCGTGTAGCCGCGCGAAGCCAGGTGCTCGCGAGCGAAGGCGGGCAGCGTTTCCCAGGTCTGGTACTCGTTCTCGCCGATCACCAGGGCGATCTTCTTGCGCACATCGCCGGCGAAGCGGAAGGCCGGCTTTCCGGTGAAGTCGGTGCGCGTGATGCTGGGGCACCAGAAGCGCTCGATGTGCTCCACCACCAGTTCGGTGCCGCGGAAATGCGACACGTAGGGCGCCTTGCGGTGGTTGTACATGGAGTCGGTCATGTCGCGCATGAGCACCACGTTCTGGCCTTGCTGGACCATCTGGCGGATGGCGAAGGGTCGGCCCAGCACGCACATGTTGATATGCACCCCCATGATGATGACGTTGGTGATGCCGCGCTGACGCATCAGGTAGAAGGCCTCGGCCGAATCGGTGATGGCGTCGCCCTCGCGGATCTCCAGCGCCGGGTGTTGCCGGGTCCAAGCGCCGTAGCCGGGGCATTCCGGACATCCGTCGCAGCCGCCGTCGGAGTCGTCGATGGGCAGCGGGGCCTCGCGGTCGGTCATGCGGGAACACCAGTTCTGCAGGGCCACCGCGGTCTTCACCGGCGGGGCCGCTTGGGCGAGTTTCCGACCCGGGTGATCCTGGTAGAACTTCAGCGTGTCGCTGGGGCAGTGGAGGATGAGCATGCCCTGGGCCCGGGCGGCGAGCAGCACCTCGTTCATGGCCGGGGCCATTTCACCCACGCGCTCGGTGGCATCCGGGCAGTGGTGCTGGTCCCACATGTCGCACACCACCACCGCCGTCCGCGAGGACTCCCAGGTCGCGGTGCCTTCCTGAGGGGTGGCTTCCGCGAGGTTGGTGGACCCGGTGCGCCAGCGGGTATGCAAGGTGATCGGGTCGGCCTGGCCGGAGGTCGCAAACCCC
>JAIXXC010000161.1 GCA_027490985.1 Verrucomicrobiales bacterium | reverse complement strand
TGGATCGCCAATCTGCCGGGCGTGGTGGCCTTCGGAACCGATCCCCGCGACGGGTCGTTGTTGCTCACCTCGGGTTCGGGTCGGATCCTCAGATTGGTCCAGCGCGCCAATCCCGGAGATCCCTGGCCCCGGCGTTTGTCCGAGACCGGTTTGTTTGAAAATCTGGGTTCGCTCAAGCCCCGGTCCGGATTGGTTCCCTATGAAGTCAACGCTCCCTTCTGGTCGGACCACATGCTCAAGCGGCGGTGGTTCGCCCTGCCGGGCGACGATTCAACCATGACCTTCAACCGGGACGGACCTTGGACCTTTCCGACGGGGACCGTCTGGGTGAAGCACTTCGACCGTCCGTACTACCGGCCGAACACGATGCTCTTTCCCACCGAGACGCGGATTCTGATCCAGACGGCCCAAGGGGTGTCGGGGGCCAGCTACCGTTGGAACGACGAGGGCACCGACGCCGACTTGGTGCCGGCCGAGGGAGCCAACGCCCTGTTCTATGCCTGGACTCCCACCGAGTTGGTCACCCAGAACTGGCGGTTTCCGGGCCGCAACGAGTGCCTCTCGTGTCACACGGCCGCCACTGGGGGGCCGGCCGGTTTCAACACCGCCCAGCTCAATCGACGCACCCGCGAAGGGGTGACCCTCCTCTCGCAACTCGATCAGTGGTCCGCTGCGGGCTACTTCGCGCGACCGCTGGTGCGCACCCATCAGATGCCGGCCCTGGTGGCTCCGTCGGATGACACTCAGACTCTGGAGCGCCGGGTTCGCTCCTACCTCGATGCCAACTGTGCCTCCTGCCACCGGCCGGGCGGGCTGACCCGCATGCCGTGGGACGCCCGCATCGGCACCGCGCTCGATCAGATGGGCCTGATCGGGGTCCGCTCCTCCGGATCGGGCATGGGGATCGGTGATTTCCTGGTGGATCCGGGCCATCCCGAGAACTCCTCCCTCTACCTGCGGATCTCCACCCTGGGCGCCTTCCACATGCCGCCCTTGGGGACCTCCGAACTGGACGCCGACAATGTCGAACGGGTTCGACGCTGGATCGCGGAGGTGCTGCCCGAGCGGCAGGGTTACAGCCACTGGGCGACGCGATGGCTGCCGGAACCCTGGGAGGGATTGAGAGCCCAGTCGCTCGATCCCGACGGAGATGGACTCGACAACTTCACCGAATACCTGCTGGCCGAACGGCCCCTCAATCCGAAACGGGTGTGGAAGCCCGTGTTGGTCCGAGACGGATCCCGGGTCACGTTGCGGTTCGACCGGTGGGCGGGGCGGCGATTCGAGGTGGAGTGGGCGTCGGAGTTGGGGGCGGCAGCCCGGTGGAGTCGCTTGGAGGTGGAGGAGAACGACCCGCGGGCGAAATCCATCGACACCGAGGCCGTCATCCCGCTGCCCGACGGACCGACCCGATTCTATCGAGTCACCGTGGCGGGGGAGTGACACCGGTCGCCCCCCCGTTGCAGCCGCAATCCGCTCACCGCCCACCCGTGCTGGGCCCAGCGATCGATTGTCACGATCGATTGACCGAAGGTGAGCCTTTCGACCAGTGTGGAGGCATCGTCCCCGTCATGAACGCTCACCGGCCTACCGCTCCGCGATCGGCCGCCTTCACGCTCATCGAGCTGCTGGTGGTCATCGCCATCATCGCCATCCTGGCGGGCATGCTCCTGCCGGCGCTGGCCAAGGCCCGCTCCTCGGCCCTGAAGACGTTGTGCGCCAGCAACCAGCGCCAATGGGGCATCGCGGTCAATCTCTACGGCAACGACAACGAAGACCGCTTCCCGGACAACACCGACGGCACGGGCCTGAGCTGGCTCGGAGCCAATGCGCGCAGCTTCACCGACAAGTACCTCATGAAGAATGCGGCGCCCCGGTCGCGGAACGACCGCAAGGCGGCCAACCACGTGCTGTTCTGCCCGACCGACGAGTGGAACCGCCAGGCCGACGCCTGGAGCTTCGGTGCGAATGTCAGCCGCCCCGTGTTCATCGGATACTTTTTCCTGCCGGGCCGTGTGAATGGTGCCTGGGACTACAACTCCGACGGGCTGGGTGACTGGCACTACCGCAAGAAACTGGGAGGCGAGTTTTCGGCGGCCCCGATCCTCATCGATCGCCTCCAGGGGCATGGTGCCCATTCGACCAACCTCTTCGACCCCGGGATCAAGTGGATCATGCCCGAGAACGGCCGTCCGACGAAGACCGCCAATCATCCGGGTCAGCGGGGCGTCCCCTCCGGCGGCAACTTCCTCTTCGAAGACGGGCATGTGCAATGGATCCAGTCGCGTTCGGTGACGCTCGGATCCAGCCAGAGCCAGTGGCAGTGCTTCTACGGGATCAAGATCCCTTGAGTTCTCAGCGCACCGCCACTCGGTAGCAGGCGGCCTCCCGGTCGTTGCGCACCAGCAGGAGATCTCCGGCCAGCGCGATGGGATTCCAGGTCTTGTCGTCGAAGACCTTCAGTCGAGCCAGCTCTCCGGGGCCGTCGGGCGTGGGGCGCAACAGCACCAGTTCGCCCTGCTCGGCCATCAGCAGGTACAGGTCGCCCACCAGCAAGCCTTGTCCGTGCCCATGCCGGCCCTCCTTCCAGCGCTGGGAGCCGTCTCGCGCGTCGATGCAGGCCAGGATCCCGTCGTCCAGACCGTAGAGATACCCGTCGCGGAAGAACGGATTGGAGAACTTGGCCTTCATGCGTTTGGAGGTCCAGAGGGAGCGGGCTTCGAGCGGGCCGGCCGGCGAGCGGGCGATCTCCAGCAACTCGGCTCCCACGCCGTAGCCCGCGCTGAGGAACACCCGGTCGGGGGAGACTCGCACCGGATTGGCCACCAGAGGAAATTGGACTCCGAAGGGGCGAGTCCAAAGGACCTGGGCTGTGACCGGGTCGTGGGCGCTGATTTCCCGGTGGTTGAATTGCAGGATCTGCGGCACCCCGGCCAAATCGGTGAGCCAGGGCGAACTGTATTGGGCCGACGAGGAGCCTCCCGAAGCCAGCAGTTGTCCGGACTCCAAGTGCCACATCAACAAGGAGCGGCCGTCGCCTCCACCAGCGCTAACGATAACTCGGTTGGAAACCACCAAAGGCGAGCCCGAAAGCCCCCACTCCGGCATGCCGGCCTTGGAGAATTCCAGGATGTTGGTGCCCCAGAGTCGTTTTCCGGTGGACAACTCCAGCACCTGAAGCCAGCCGCGGGCTCCGAGGGTGACGACCCGGGTTTGGGTGAGGGTGGGCGAACTGCGGGGCCCTTCACCGGCGATCGGGGTGAAATATCGGCCCGGATTCGCGGTTTTCCACAAAACGTGACCGTTAACGGCATCTCTGCAAACCACCCATTCCTCCTCGCCGCCTTGTTCTTGGGTGACGGCCCGATCACCGACGACGGAAAAGCCCGACCAAGCCCCACCCACGGGTTGTTTCCAGAGGAGTTGGGGTGGATTCTGGTTCCACTGGGCTTGAATTGAAACACCGCTAACGATACCGTTTCGGTTTTCTCCGAGGAATTGCGGATAATCTCCGGGGATTCGGCGTTGGGAGCCCTGGGTCGAGGCCTGAGAGCCGATTCCGGGGGTGGGCGGGGCTGCGGGGGCTGCGGGGGCGCTCGCGGCTGACGGAGCGGGGCGGGCCCACCGGGTTTCCACGATCGGGATCAGGTCACCGGTCACCCCGCGGATGCGAAGGGTCCACCGGGCCATGCCGGCCAGCAC
>JAIXXC010000078.1 GCA_027490985.1 Verrucomicrobiales bacterium | reverse complement strand
GTCTACAAGGTGCTCGACCCGCGCGCCCCGCACCTCAAGCGCATGGCCCAGATCCTGTCCTCGAAGCTCGGTGAGCCGAAGTGGATCCAGATGTCCGAGCGCATCGCCGAGATCATGCTGACGGAGAAGAATCTCCACGCGAACGTCGATTTCTACAGCGCCACGGTGTACTACAGCCTGGGCATCCCCACCGACCTGTTCACCCCGATCTTCGCCATCGCCCGCACCAGCGGTTGGACCGCCCACGTGCTCGAGCAGTTGGCCGACAACCGCCTGATCCGCCCGCAGTCGGTGTACACCGGCCCCGTCGGCCTGACCGTCACCCCGTTGGCCCAGCGCGCCTGAACCGGTTCGGGGTGGCTCTCAGGGCCCCCTGAATCCCTGTTCGTGGTGGGCCTGCTGCTGAGTTGTCGCCGAGGCGTCTCTTGACGGGTTCCCGCCGCGAATACCCTGTCTTTTCGAAGTCAATCCATTGGAAGATCCAGCCTGAACTGAATGAACATCCACGAGTACCAAGCCAAGCAGTTGCTCAAGCAGCACGGGGTCGCCGTTCCCTCCGGTGAACCCTGCAAAACGGTCGCCGAGGCCAAAGCAGCAGCCGAGAAACTCTTCGCTGCCGGTCATACCCTGGCGGTCATCAAGTCCCAGATCCACGCCGGTGGCCGGGGCAAGGGCACCTTCAAGCACGGCTTCAAGGGGGGCGTCAAACTGGCCAAGTCGGTCGACGAGGCCGTGAACTTCGCCGAGAACATGCTCGGCAAGACCCTGGTCACGGTGCAGACCGGGCCCGAAGGGCGCGTGGTGCAGACGATCCTCGTGGCGGCCGCCGAGAAGATCCTCAAGGAGTACTACCTGGCCGTGCTGCTTGATCGGGCCAACAGCCGCCCGCTCATCATGGCCAGCACTGAGGGTGGCGTGGACATCGAAGAAGTCGCCGCTCATTCCCCCGAGAAGATCATCAAGGAGTGGGTCGATCCCGCCGTGGGCATCCAGCCTTATCAGGCCCGCAAGATCGCCAGCGGCCTCGGCCTCAAGGGCGACGCCTTCAATGGCGCCGTGAAGCTCATCATGGGCGTGTACAAGACCTGGTGGGAATGCGACGCCTCGATGGTCGAGATCAATCCCCTCGCCGTGGTGGAAACCCCGGCCGGCAAGGAAGCGATCATCTGCGTCGATGCCAAGATCGGCCTCGATGACAACGCCCTGTATCGGCACGCCGACATTCTGGCCATGCGCGACCTCGCCGAGGAATCGCCGCTCGAGATCGAGGCCAGCAAGTTCGCCCTCAACTACATCAAGCTCGACGGCAGCATCGCCTGTCTGGTCAACGGCGCCGGTCTGGCCATGTCCACCATGGACATCATCCAGCACTTCGGCGGCATGCCGGCCAACTTCCTCGACGTGGGCGGCGGGGCTTCGAAGGATCAGGTCTCCGCGGCCTTCAAGATCATCCTGAGCGACCCCAACGTGAAGGCCATCTTCGTGAACATTTTCGGCGGCATCATGGACTGCAACGTGATCGCCACCGGCATCGTCGAGGCCGTGCGCGAGACCGGTCTGAAGCTGCCCCTGGTCGTACGCTTGGAGGGCAACAACGTCGCGGCCGGCAAGGCCACCCTGGCCTCGTCGGGCCTCACCATCATCAGCGGAGACACCATGGCCGATGCGGCCAAGAAAGTGGTCGCCGCCGTGGCCGCCTAGTCCCGAGACACGACCACCCGCATCCACACGAACCCCTTATTTCTCCAATAGCATGTCCATTCTCGTTACTCCGCAGACCCGGCTTCTGGTCCAGGGCATCACGGGCGCCTTCGGTGCTCGCCACGCGCAGTTGTCCATCGATTACGGCACCCAGGTCGTCGCCGGTGTCACTCCGGGCAAGGGCGGTCAGATCTTCGAACACCGCGGCGTGAAGGTGCCGATCTTCGACACCGTCGCCGAGGCCGTCCGCGAAACGAAGGCCACGGCCAGCGCGGTCTTCGTGCCGCCGCCCTTCGCCGCCGATGCGATCCTCGAGGGCGTCGATGCCCAGCTCGATCTGGTCGTCGCCATCACCGAAGGCATCCCCGTCAACGACATGATCAAGGTGAAGCGCGCCATGCAGGGCCGTTCCACCCGCCTCATCGGGCCCAATTGCCCTGGCATCGTGACGCCGGGTGAAGGCAAGGATTCCCATGGCGGCTGCCGCATCGGCATCGCCCCGGGCTACATCCACAAGCGCGGCCACATCGGCGTGGTCAGCCGCTCCGGCACCCTGACCTACGAGGCCGTGTACCAGCTCACCAGCCGCGGTGTGGGTCAATCGACCTGCGTGGGCATCGGTGGCGACCCGGTCAACGGCACCTCGCACCTCGATGTCATCCAGCTGTTCATGGCCGATCCTGACACCCACGGCATCATCATGATCGGTGAGATCGGTGGCTCGGCCGAAGAAGAGGCCGCCGAGTGGATCAAGGCCCACGGCACCAAGCCCGTGGCCGGATTCATCGCCGGTGCGACCGCGCCTCCGGGACGCCGCATGGGTCACGCCGGCGCCATCGTCAGCGGCGGCAAGGGCACGGCCCAAGCCAAGTTCGACGCCTTCCGCGCCGCCGGCATCGGTGTGGCCGCCACTCCCAGCGAGATGGCCGACACGCTGCTCAAGATGATGTGATTCAATCAGGGCCGGCCCCGGGCGGATCGTCGCCGGGGCCGGCCCTTTTTCTGCCCGGATGCACTGGCTCGACTGGATGACCGACCTTGTCGGGTTGCTGCTGTGGCTGTCGTGGCGGGGTTTCGGGTCGTTGCCGGTGTCTCCCCGCCCGGCGCTGACCTTGTTGTCGAACCTCCGGCCGGCCGACCGGACAGCCCGCCGGAGCCCGATGTTCCTGCCGGCCCTGGCCGTTCTCCTGCTGGTCCGGGCCGTTGTCCACCACTCCTTCTCTCCGCAGTTCGCCGAGGCCGTGCCCTGGTCGCTCGGGGCGGTCACGGTGGTGTTCCGGAGCGACCTGTGGGGTCGCATCCTCGCCCATTCGGTGTTGAGTTGGTCGTACTGCGTGGCTCAGGCCTACCTGTGCTTCGCCCTGCTGGCCACGCTCCACCGTTCGGATACCGAGCCCGACTCCATCACCCGCTCGGTCAGGGCCGAATTGGGCGTGGTCGCCCGGTGGCCTTGGGGGCTGGCCTTGTTGCCGTTCCTGATCGCCCTGGGGTTGTTCTGGATGGCCATCGCGCCCTACCTGGTCTCGGCCGGGCTCACACCCGCCCGGGTTTCGGGATCCCATGCCGTCCAGCAGGCCGTGGTGGTGGCTCTCGGGGGCCTCACCGCATTGAAGTGGCCGCTGGTCGGTTTGTGCCTGATGCGCTTCCTGCTCGACCATGTCTACCTCGGTTCCATGCCCATCTGGGATTATTCCCATGGAACCGGGGGGCGTTTGTCGGCGTGGTTGGGGTGGCTGCCCTTGAAATTCGGCCGGGTGGATTTCACGCCGCTGGCCGCGGCCGGGGCTTTCTGGAGCGTGGGCTATTTCCTCCAGGGAGCCCTCCCGAGGTTCTTCCTCCGCCTCCCGCTATGACTCCGGCTCCAGCGGGTTCTCCCTACCTGCGAGACTCGGCCGAAGGGGTCGTCCTCACGCTGAAGGTGATCCCGAGATCCTCGATCACCGCGCTGGCCGGAATCCAGGCCGAGGCGTTGAAGCTCAAGGTGACCGCGCCGCCGGTGGATTCGGCCGCGAATGCCGAGGTGATTCGTTTTCTGGCGGAAATCCTCGATGTGCCCCGCGGTACCGTTCAACTCCTTCGCGGCGCCACCAGCCGGCACAAGCAGGTCCGCGTGGTGGGGCTTTCGGCATCCCGGGCGCTTCAGCGGCTCAAGCCCCTGCTCCAGTCCGACTGACCGGCTCCCCCGGTGGTCGTCTCAGCCCATCATCGCGACGCAATCGGTGAGGAAGGGCAGCAGTTGCTTCTTGCGGGAGACCACGCCATTGAGCTCGAAGATGCCGGCCTCACGCTCGGGATAGCCGATGGTCTTGAGGAAGCCGGGAGACCCCGCCACCAACAGTAGGGAATTTTGGACCACGACATCGGTGACCAGCAAGGCCGCGAAGAGGTAGTCGTGCTGGGAGCGGTAGGCCTCGAGCGCCGAGGCCACCTCGGCTTTGCGCGCATGGAATTGCTCGAACCCGACCTCTTCGATCTGGGCCACGCTGAAGCGGTGCCCCCGCTCGGAGTACTCCTTGCAGTCGGTGGTGATGGCCTGGGCCGCCGGCTTGGTCGTCAGCACCGACCCGGAACTGAAGAGCTTCTCGGTGAAGCGCGTGGCATCGACTTGGGCGATGGCCTCCAGGCGCGAGAGCACCGTGGCATCCCGCGGCGTGGTGGTGGGGGATGTCAGGTTGAGGGTGTCGGACACCAGGCCCGCCAAGAGCAACCCGGCGATGGCCGGCGGGAGTTCCACTCCGGTCTGGAAGAAGCAGTCGGCCACGATGGTGCTCGTGGAGCCCACCGGCTCATTGCGGAAGAGGATCGGCTGGTGGGTCGTGAACGCACCGATCCGGTGGTGATCGATCACTTCGATGATCTCCATCTGTTCGGCCCCGAGCACCGCCTGGCTGAGTTCGTTGTGATCGACCAGGATCAGCCGGCGACGGATCTGCTTGAGGAAGTCGGACTTCGAGAGCATGCCCACCACGCGGTCCTCGGCATCCACCACGGGGAAGGCCTGGAAGGCCGAGGCCGCCGCGATGCGTTGGATGTCGGCCAGTTTCTCATCGGCCCGGAAGCTCAGGAAGTCGTCGCGCAGCAGGCGTTCCACCGGAATGGCCGCGCGGCAGAGCATGGCCGTGGTCGCCGAATCGTGGGGTGAGAGGATGAGACTGACGGCATGGTGACGGGCCATGGCTTGGATCTCCTCGGAGACGGCCATCCCACCGGTGATCACCATCAGTCGGACCCCGCCCTGGATGGCCGTGCGTTGGATGTCTTCGCGGTCGCCCACCACCACCACCAGTTTCTGGGCCGAGTAATTCTTGAGCCGCTCGGTGAAGCTGATCGGCTTCATGGCCGCCACCATGAGGATGAGGTCTTCTTCGACCTCGTCGGCGTAGCCGCACAGAATGCGCCCGCCCAGGGTCCGCGACAGCCCCTGGATCGAGGCGACGATCCGTCGTGAATCGAAGATGCGGTTGGGCGAGGGGAAGAAGAACTTGCTGGCCTTGAAGACCGACAGCAGTCCCCGGCACCGATGGTCCGCATCGAGGATCGGCAGCACGCGGATGTTGCGCTGATCCATGACCGACATGGCTTCGCAGATGCTCGTGCGGGGCGAGACCGCCACGACCTTGTCGACCATCACGTCGCGGACCTGCGGCGACACATCGGCCACGAAGCGGGGGGCGGGAACGCCGAAGGTCTTGAGGACGAAGTCGGTGCGCTCATTGCAATCGCCGCATCGGGCCGCCACGGCGTCCTTCAGACCGGTCCGGCGTTTGAATTCCGCATAGCCGATGGCCGAACAGATCGCGTCGATGTCGGGGTTGCGGTGGCCGATGACCAGGGTTTCGCTCATGAGTCGGTCCGCCCAGCATGGCGCAGCGGCGGGCCCACATCAATTGCCCGCCGCCGATGAATGCATCGGGCAATGGGGTCGATCCCGGGGCGGGGGCTCCGGCTCGGAGGGTAGGGGAGACTTGATTTGGAGCGACACAGCGCGTGCAGTGGGCACCATGAATGCGGGATGTCGCAGCGGGGTGATCGTGAGTCTGATCGGGGTCGTCTGGGTCGCCGGGTGCGGCCCTTCGGACTCGACGGCCGATGCGGCGCGGGCGGCCAAGCCCGTGTCCAACCCGTTGGCGGCTCCCGTGGACTATCTCGGCGCCACCGCCGCCGGAAAGAAGACCGCCGAGCGGGCGGCCCATCTCGCCCCGGTGGTCGCGGCCTTGCAGCAATTCCATGCCGCCGAAGACCGTTACCCGACCCGGTTGCAGGAGTTGGTCCAGGCGGGCTTCCTGGCCCGCGTGCCCGAGGCCCCCGCCGGCCAGGCCCTGAGCTACAATCCGAACGACGGATCGGTGCGCTGGGTGAGCCTGCCCGCGCGGTAGATTGGCTGGAACCTCAGCCTCGACCGGACCGGGAAAGGAACAGCGACAAGAACAGGAACCGGGACCGGCCGTTCACGGCGCTTCCAGGTCGACGAAGACCGGCCGATTGGACCGGGTGCCCGCGATGCGTTTCAGATCGGTGGAAACCGAGGCGAACATGACCCGGTTGGTATGGCCTTTGAAGCTGCCGGCGATCGATGTGGCTCCGTCGGCGATGCGGACCCGGTGCAGGTTCTCGGCCGAAAACTCGATCACCAGCAGGTGATCCTCGTCGCGGTTGAGCGTTGCGACGTGGAGCGATCGACGCAATTGGATGGGCTGTTCCCGCGCGACGGACCCTGTTTTGAGGTCGTACCAGGTGTTGCGGTCGCCCGAAAGCGCCAGCACTGCTCCGGCCTTGGGCGACACCACCAGATGGCTGGGATTCATGCCGGGGATGGGCGACATGAAATTCGTGGCCCCGTTGGAGGCGTTCCACGACATCAGGCGTTCGTCGGCGATGCGCGCCGAGTGGAACCCGCGGATCTCCTCCCAAATGATGTTCCGCGTGTAGGCCAGGAGCGTCTGGCCGTCGGGCGTGAAGGCGAGGGTGCCCACGCCGCAGTTCGGCAGGCTCCAGAGCACCTGGCCTGTGACGAGGTCCCACACCATCAACGTGGCGGCCTCGGAGGTCTGGCTGATGCCCACGGGTTTGACCACCGCCCCGGCCGCGGCCAAGCGCTTGCCGTCCGGGGAAAGCGCGCAGACCAACTGCGAACCGAGGGTCGACGAGGCGATCAGGGGTTCCTTGAGCCGGAGGGTGTGCTTCAGGGATCGCTCGGGGATGGACCACACCTTCAGCAGGCCGGAAGTGCCGCTGCCGCTGACCAGGGTCTTGCTGTCGTCGGAGAACTGCATCCAGTTCACCGTGGCCGCATGGTCGCCCAACACGGCCTCGCGCCCCCCATCCTCGGTGCGCCAGAGCACCACAGACCCGCCTGACGGAGGCAGGTTGGTCTGGGTCGCATCTTTGCGGGCCTGGGAACCTCCGGCGATCCATCGGCCGTCGGGCGACTGGGCGTAGGAGAAGAAGATCGTGTCGTTGGTGCGGGTCTCCAAGGGGGTGAACTTCGCGGCCCGGGCCACCCCGCACAGAAGGAACGCCCACCCGACACACTGCCACAGACGCATCATGCGATGACGGTAGGGCCCGGACCGTGGGTTTCGCCAATCGAAAGATGAGCTCGGGCGCCGAGGGTTCCGGTCGACACGAAAAAGCCCGGAGACCGACGAACGGTCTCCGGGCTGAAGGGGACGGACTGCGTCAGCGGGCTGGGTGACCCGCGGGTCGGCTTCAGCGGCCCTTGGGCAGGGCGCTGCGACCGGCGTAGATCGCGTTCTTGCCGAGCATCTGCTCGATGCGCAGGAGCTGGTTGTACTTCGCGGTGCGGTCGGTGCGGCTGAGCGAACCGGTCTTGATCTGACCACAGTTCGTGGCGACGGCGATGTCGGCGATGGTGCTGTCTTCGGTCTCACCGGAGCGGTGCGACAGAACGGCCGTGTAGTTGCTCTTCTGGGCCAGTTCGACGGCGTCGAGCGTCTCGGTGAGCGAGCCGATCTGGTTGACCTTCACGAGGATCGAGTTGGCGGTGCCGGTCTCGATGCCCTTGCGGAGGAACTTCACATTGGTGACGAAGAGATCGTCGCCCACGAGCTGGGTCTTGCCACCGAGCTTGTCGGTGAGCTTCTTCCAGGTCTTCCAGTCGCCTTCGGCGCAGCCGTCTTCGATCGAGACGATCGGGTACTTGGCGCACAGGCGGGCGTAGAACTCGACCATCTCATCACCGCTGAGCTTCTGGCCGGAGCTCTTCTTGAACACGTAGGTCTCGTTGCCGGTGTAGAACTCGGAAGCGGCCACGTCGAGCGCCAGGAAGATGTCCTTGCCCAGCTTGTAGCCGGCGTCCTTGACGGCGGCGGCGATGGCGTCGAGGGCCGCGTCGGCGCTCTCGAGCTTCGGGGCGAAACCACCCTCGTCACCGACGGCGGTGCTCAGGCCCTTCTTCTTCAACACGGCCTTCAGGGCGTGGAAGATCTCGGTGATGGCACGGAGACCCTCGCTGAAGGTCTCGAAGCCATGGGGCATGACCATGAATTCCTGGAAGTCGATCGGGGCGTCGGAGTGGGCGCCGCCGTTGATGACGTTGGCCATCGGCACGGGCAGGACCTTGGCGTTGGGGCCACCGAGGTACTTGAAGAGGGGCTGACCGAGGGTCGCGGCCGCGGCCTTCGCGTTGGCCAGGGACACGGCGAGGATCGCATTGGCGCCCAGCTTGGCCTTGGTCTCGGTGCCGTCGAGCTCGAGCATGGTCTTGTCGACGGTGAGCTGATCGAAGGCGTCGACGCCGGCCAGGGCCGGGGCGATCTTGTCGGTCACGTTCTTGACCGCCTTGCTGACGCCCTTGCCGAGATAGCGCTTCTTGTCGCCATCGCGCAGTTCGATCGCCTCGTGCTCGCCGGTGCTGGCGCCGGAGGGGACCGCGGCGCGACCGACGGCGCCGGAATCGAGGAGGACGTCGACCTCGACGGTGGGATTGCCACGGGAGTCGAGGATCTCGCGGGCTTGGATATCAACGATGTTGCTCATGTACGTGTTCAGGATTCGTTCCGAAACACCGAGAGAACCGCAGGCGCCCTCGAGCGTCAAGACGCCGGCGCTGCGGCCGTGGGCTCTTCGGGCCCGTGTCGACAGGGTGTCCGCAGAAGGGCCTGCGGAATCCATCGGTCGCGGAAACAGGGCCGACGGGCCCGCCCCGGCTTGACCTGAGGGCTGTTTTCCCGGACACCGGGTGCGGTGAGGAACATCGTCTACTTCGATCTTGAGACCCAGAAATCGGCCGATGAGGTCGGAGGCTGGTCGAACATCCGGGACATGAGGATGAGTCTGGGTGTCACCTACTCCACCGCCCGCGGGGGATATGAGATCTACGCCGAAAACCGGGTCGACGACCTCATCCGGGAGCTCCAGCGGGCCGACCTGGTCGTGGGCTTCAACAACCTGCGCTTCGATTATGAAGTGCTCCACGGCTACACCGTCTTCGATCTCACCCAGTTGCCGACGCTCGACATGCTGGTGGCCCTGGTCGAGACGCTCAAACACCGCCTCTCGCTCGACTCCATCGCCGAGGCCACCTTCGGATTGGGCAAGACCAGCGAAGGGCTTCAGGCCATCGAGTGGTATCGCCAGGGCAAGATGATGGAGATCGCCGAGTACTGCTGCTTCGACGTGAAGATCACCAAGATGGTCCACGAATTCGGGCTGACCCACCGCCAGCTCTTCTACAAGAACCGGTTCGGGGCGAAGCTGACGGTGGCCGCGCCCTGGTGAGCCGCTGGATGCCCCGCGGCATCGACCGCCAGAGCGTCGGCAATACCGCCACTGCCGCGGCCCGAGGCCGACCGTATTTCAGCGGTTTGGATGAGCCTCGAAGAACGCCTGGAACTCGTCGCGATCGAGCTCGCGGTCGCCGTTCTGATCCCACTCCCGCAGTTCGGCCTTGGGTCCCAGCCAGAGGCGCAGCTCCACCAGGTTGATCTTGCCATCCCGGTTGAGATCCCGTCGTTGCAAAGCCAGAGCGGCCGGATGGGCAGCCCCGGCAGGAGCGCTTGGAGTCGTCAGGGTATTGGTGCGCGCAGAAGGAGCCTGGGTTGGCGCCACCGCTTGGGTCGAGGCCGTCAGCGCCCCCTGGGAAGACGCTGCCAAGGAAGCGCCAGCCGGGCCCGCAGGGACGGGTGAGGGTTGGGGCGTGGGAGCCGAAGATGGAGGAGTCGGTGTCGTGAGCGCGGGGGAGGGAGCCGGATTCGCGGAGCGCGCGGCGGCCTCGGCCCGCTCCAGCAGGGCGGTGGCCAGGCTCGCGAAGACGCTGTCCGGATGCCGGACGAGCAAGCGGCGCAACTGGAGGACCAGTTGATCGGGTTGATTCAGGCCGATGGAGTCCGACGCCATGGCTCTCAGGAAACACTGCTCGTCGGTCGTCGAATCCCCCTCGGTCCACCGCATCACCCCCGCAAAGTCTCCCGAGAAGAATGCGAACACCGCACGCTCGGACACGGGCAGGGCGCTCAACTTCATCCGGATGTCTTCGGCATCCAGGCTGTCGGGCACCCATCGGGTCGAGGGGATGGACAGCAATGTGGATTTCTCGACCGCATACAGGGGCGTGGCCCGCGCGAACTGGGTGTCGGCTCCCACCCAGAGATAGCGGTCATCCACGGCGAGCGAGGTCACCGGGAATCCGAAGGCGAACCAGCCCACCCATTTCTGGCTGCCCGGGTGGAAGAGCAGGACCCGAGACCGCATGGGATAAACCGGGTCGGCCGTCGCCACCCACAGGAATCCGTGGTCCATCGTCAGCGCGCGGACGCCGGCCGGGATGCGGCTCAAGGGTGTGACCGCATCGATCGGACGGCCCGCCTCGCGGGAGGCCCGGGCCAGGCGCGCCCGCAATTTCATGCGCTCCCGGATGCCGTCGGTCACCCGTTCCCGAGCGGCCTCGATCGCCGCGGCCGTGGGTTGCATCCCGGCTGCGATGGGGATCCCGAGACCGCCCGGAACCGTCACGCTGCCGGCCCGTTCACGGAATCGCGAGACGCCCGTGTCGGCCTGGATGAACCCCAGTCCGGCGTCGGTGCCGACCCAGAACCCGCCCTCGGTGTCTCCGCACACCGCGAAAATGCGGACCGGATCGAGCTCGGGCGACCGGGGTTTGAGGGCCGT
>JAIXXC010000277.1 GCA_027490985.1 Verrucomicrobiales bacterium | reverse complement strand
GTGGTTCCAACGCACGTCGCGCATGGGGTGCTGGGCGTGACCGATGATGGCGCTGGCGAAGTCGGAGACGTAGAGGGCGCCGTCCATGCCGAACTCCACATCGACCGGTCGGAAGGCGGCGTTCTTCGACGACACCAAGTCCAAACGACCGCTGCCCCGCACCATTCCCTGGCTGAAATCATATCGGGTGATGGACACCACGTAGGGTCCGACGCAGGCGGCCGAGGCCATTCCTTGTTGGTATTCGTCTGGGAAATTCGGGCTCGAGATGCTCGCCGCGGCGCTGCCCTTGCCATAGCCCACGGTCACGGCATGGGCGAAGGGGTGGTAGATGCCCAGCGGGGTCCAGGTGAGCGGCAGCCCGTCGAGGACCAATCCGTCACCGTACATCTGGAAGACGTTGCCCGTGCGGTCGAAGGTCACCTTCCACGGGTTCGGGGTGATGCTTTGCCACTCGGGCTCGATGCGACCATTGCGGGGATTCATCCGGTAGGTTGTGGAATCGACTCCGCGCACCGGTCCGAACGGCGTCTCGAATTGCGAGCGATGAAACACGCCGTCGCAGAACCAGACGGCCCCGGTGGGATCGGTGGCCATCATGCCGCCATGGTGCGAGTCGGTGAGATCGAGTCCGCGGAGGCGTTCGATCTTGCGGTCGGCGTGGCCGTCGCCGTCGGTGTCTTGCAGCAGCCAGTGGCGGGATTGCTCCGAGACCAGCACGCCGTCGGCCGTGAAGGCGACGCCGTCGAGCGCATCGAACCCGGAGGCGAAGACGGTGAGTGTGTCGGCCTTGCCGTCCCGGTTGGTGTCTTCGAGCACCACGAGTTGGTCTTCCTGGGGCTGACCCGGAATCGTGTGCGGGAAGCTGGGCATGGTGACCACCCAGAGCCGGCCGCGGGCGTCGAAGGCGATTTGCACCGGGGCGCGCAGTGCGGGGAATTGCTCCTCGGAGGCGAAGAGGTTCACGGCGTAGCCGGGGGCCACCTGGAACCCGGCCTGCATTTCCGCGGGCGATTTCACGATGCCCACGCTGTGGGTGGAACCGCCCGACTCGGGCACGGGCGGCGGGGCCAGTGCGATGAACGGGGCGTCGGCGAACCGGGCGCTCGGGCTCGTGACCAGTTGCTGCACCAGGGCATCGGCTTTCTCGATGCGCTTCAGGTAGAGGGGAATCTCGGCCTCGCGTTCCTCGGCCCGTTTGCGCTGGCCGTAGTAGAGGATGCCGTTTTTGGGGCGCACCACCTCGGCGACGAAGTGGGCCAGTTGCGACGAGGCGGCCGCCACCTCCTTCAGACGGGCGGGCTGGACCCGATCCAACGCGGGTTTTCCGACAACGGCTTCGGCGACGATCCGGGCGATGAGGCGGTTGCCGGAGTCGTTGAGATGGAGCCCGTCGGCGGTCAGAGGCTTCTTGGCGGACAGATAGGCCGCCTGGCTCGGGCCGAACAAATCCACGAAGACCGCTCGATGGGTGGTCGCGGCCTCACGCAGGGCTTGGGTGTATCGGGCGATGTCCGCGTTGAGGGCCTGGGCGTCGGGCCCGGGGTGCCCGGGTTCGACCGCGGTGGGTGACAACACCACGATCCGGGCCTGTGCATGCAGGCGCTCGAGTTGGCCCAGCAGCACCTCCACCTGGGCCCGGAACTCCGGCAAGCCTGCGGCGCCCGCGAAGGCCTCGTTCATCCCGTAGCCGACCACCACCCCCCGGGCCGGCCACAGGCCCACCAGCGATTTCAGGTGGTCGGCGTAGCCCTCGGCCCGCAGGCGATGCCCGACCTCGTCTCCGGTCCAGGCGAAGCTGCGGAAATGCACCGGCCGGTTCGTGTCGGCCAGATGGATCCAGCCCTGCAACTCACCGTGCTCGAGCAGGCGCTCGACGAGCGAATTGCCGTGGAAGACCAGCGTGTCTTCGGGTTTGAGCGGGATTTGCGCCGACAGCGGTCCTCGGGTGGTCCAGACCCACAGGAGGCTCAGGAACAAAAGATTTTGAAACCGGTGCATGGAATCTTGGGAGGGTCCGGTAACGGACCGCGGCCGCAAGCTCAGAGCGGAGCTGATGCGACTGATCACGCCTTTCTCGGATGGCCTTTCAAACGATCAGAAGGTCTCCAAGGAATCACCCACGCGCAGGATGGCCCCGGCCCCGCGGGTGAGGATCAGGTTGTGGCCGAAGAGCGGCGAATCGAACCGGGGGTCCATGCGATAGCGGGCCAGAGTTCGCAAGGGTTCTGGGCTGCGCCGGGTCGTCTGCTGATCGGTGGTGGTCATCACGCAACGGATGCAGGGTTTGACGCGGGCGAACTCGACGGCACCGGAGCGGAGGGTGGTGCCCTGGTCTTCGGAACCCACGCCGCCGCCGGCGATGACGAGGTTCGGTCGGAACCGGTCCATCGGCAGATCGGACCCGCCACCGATGCGTTGGTTGAGGTCGGCCAGGGATTCCTCCGAGGCCACCAGGAACGGGTAGCCGTCGCTGAAGTAGTTTTCGGCCTCCCGCGATCCGGTCCATTCCTTGGAACTCAGTCGTCGCCGCGTGGGATCCCAGCGGACCAACCGTGCGCGCAGTGCAAGGAACGCGCTGAACCAGGCTGCCGCGCGTTCTCCTTCGTCGAGGGCCTCGGTGGTGTGCCGCCACACGGAGACGGGGATCGTGGGTTCGAAGGGGCTGCCCGGGCCCCGGAACCGGGGAACCGTGAGGGGTTCCATGCCCGGCGCCCGCAGTTCCAGCGAGTCGTCCGTCAGGGCGGTTTCGACCAAGGCCATGCGGGGCGTCTGCCGCTGGGTGATGAACCGGCCCTCCTCATCGACCACCATCCACTCCCGGTCATGGGCCAACCCGTGGGGCGTCACCAAGGCCTCCCGGAGCGGGATTCCCCGGCAGGATTTCACCGGATACACCACCAACCCCGTCAAACGAACCGTCTGCGACATGCCCCGATCGTCCGGCTTCCCTGCCTTGTTGGCAACCGATCCGGCCTTGGAACGAGCCTGTCCCTTGGAACGAGCCTGTCCCTTGGAACGAGCCTGTCCCTTGGATGGAGCCTGTCCCTTGGATGGAGCCTGTCCCTTG
>JAIXXC010000347.1 GCA_027490985.1 Verrucomicrobiales bacterium | reverse complement strand
GCTCCGGCATCCATGTCCAGGATCTCGTTGAGCTTGCGCTCGGTGCCCCCCTGGCAGGTGGCCTTGACGATGCGCCCGTCTTTCAACTCGAGACGGATGCCCTCGAATTTGGTTCCGGCGTACAGGGTCGGCGTATTGAAGGTGATGACTCCGTTCGACGACTTGAGAGTGGGGCAGCTGAAACACTCGCCGTCGGGGATGTTGCGCAGCCCTTCGCACGGTTTGGCTCCGACGCCCTTGATGGAGAAGCTCAGGTCGGTACCCGGGGCCACCAGACGGACCTTGTCGGCCTTGCGCATGCGCTTCTCGAGAGGCTTCACGGCCCGCGCCATCTTGGCGTAGTCCATGGTGCACACGTCGAAGTAGAACTTCTCGAAGGCCTCGGTGCTCATGTTGGCCGACTGGGCCATGCTCGGAGTGGGCCAGCGCAAGACACACCAACGGGTCTTGTTGATGCGGTGGTCGAGGGCGGGACGGAGGGTCTTGGAGTAGAGGCGGGTCTTCTCCGACGGCACATCGCTGTTCTCGCTGGCGTTGTGGGCGCCGCGGATGGCGATGTAGGCCTGCATCTTGCGGATCCGATTCAGCTCGAGGTCGCGCACCAGCTTGGCGTGACGTTCATCGGTGCCCATCTGGTTCTCGCGCAGGATCCGAGAATGACGCATTTCCACGATGGGGGTCGCCCCCACCTTCCGGGCTGCGCGGATCAATTCCACGGCCATCGCGTCCGGGGTGTCGACCAGATCCAGCAGGATGTTCTCTCCGGCCTTCAGTTCGCAGGAGTGTTCGATGAGAAGTTGGGCCAGTTTGGCGTAACGCGGGTCGCTCATGTGTTCTGGCATTCGATAAAACCACGGGAAACCCGGCGAGACCACGCAAATTGCCACCCCGGAGGGGTACTCGGCTCTCGAGACGACTGCGGTCGATCCCGTCCTGGGTCCGGTGTCTGGACCCGGGTCGAAACCGGTTCCCGGAAGCGTCTAGGTGTTGAGCACCAGATCCAGGGATTCCGCGGTGCCGAAGAGATCGAGGACGCGGCGGGATCGGGTGATGCCCGTGTAGAGGAGGTTCCGGTTGAGGAGACGGGAATCGGCGTTGGCCGGCAATTCGAGCGCGACCCGATCCCATTCGCTGCCCTGGCTCTTGTGGATGGTGAGTCCGAAGGCGGGTTGATGGGCCGGGAGGCGGACTCTGGGGATGAGGCGCGGAACACCGTCGGGACCGGGGAACAGCGCCAAAGTGGCGGCACCGCCGCAAACCGGACCGAGGGCGATGCCGATGTCGCCATTGCTCAGCCCGAGGGAGCGCTGGTTGGCCAGGACGAGCACGGGGCATCCGTGGGGCAGTTCGCCCGGAATGCGCGCGCCCTTGTTCCACAGCAGGGACACCCCGATCTGGTTGGCCCGCTCGACCTGATGGTTGGTGCTGCAGAGAAGTTGGAACGATTCGAGGTGTCGCAGGGCTTCGAGGCGCGCCTCCGTGAGGCCTTGACCGGGCTCATCGATGAGTCGCGTCCACCCCCCTGCTTGATCGGCCCAGGATTGCCATCGCTGTTGGCACACGATCCGGCGAGCCCGATCGGGTGAGTCTGCGTGCCAGGTCAATCGGGGATCGGCCTCCGAGGTGTGGTGCCTGAAACAGTCGGCGACCGAATCTCGCGTATGGCGGCTTCCGGGGCGGACCCGCTCGGCGAGATCGAGGATCCAGGGCGCATGCATGGCCCGCCAGCTGTGGCGCAGACCGAAGACCAGCCCCGGCAGGGCGGTCGCATGCGACCCCGGCAGGTGCGGCAGGCCCTGATCGTACTCGGTCTGGACGGCTTCAGGGCCGGCTCCCAGTCGCCTCGCCAGTTGATCCCGCAGCCCGTCGGGCAGTCGGCGATCTTGGCCGGCCCGTCGGACGCATTCGGAGAGGACGCCGCCAACCTCGACGCTCTCCAGTTGGTCGCTGTCACCCAGGAGCAACAGCGAGGCGTCGGGTGGCAAGGCGCGGATCAAGGCGTGCATCAGGCCCAGATCCACCATGCTCGCCTCGTCGACCAGCATCACCCGGACCTCGAGGGGCCGCAGCGCATTGCGCCGATACGGACCGCCCCGTTCCGGGGGCTCGGGCCCCCACTCCAAAGCCCGATGCAAGGTCACGGGAAGGATGGCATTGAGGAAGGCGCGGTCGCTGTCGTCGAGGCCGCTCAGTCGGGTCGCGGCGTGTGCGATCGCCTCGCCGATGCGGCTGGCCGCACGGCCGGTGGGCGCGGCGACGCGGATCTGATCGGCCCTGAGGGTCGGATCGATGCGGTGCAGCACGCTCAACAAAGCCGCCGCCGTGGTGGTCTTGCCGGTGCCCGGGCCACCGGTCAGGACTCCCACCGGCGCATCCACCAGAGCGGCGATGGCCAGGCGCTGCTGGGCGTTGTCGAAGAGGATTTCGGCAGAGCCCCCCCCGGGGGCGGTCTTGCGTTCGTGGGGCAGAATGGCCTCGAGGTGACGGGCCACCTCGGCGTCGGGCAATCGTCGGGGGTTCGAGGCCGTGCCCGAGTGCAGTCGCGATTCCACGAAGGCTCTGATCTCCCGCAATTGCTGGGCATAGCGCGGCAAGAGCAGCGCCCCCCCGTCCACGGCGAAATAGTCGGGATACCGCTCCAATGCGGCCTGTTCGTCCGGGCTCAGACCGGTTTCGGCCAGCGGCCATGATCCGATCCCGGCCCCGGCCCGTCGCAGCAGTTCGGCGAGCACACCCCGGAGGCGCAGCGGGTGCGCCGAACTCTCCGAAGGCGTGGCCTCGAGCGGCCAGAGGGCATTCGCCAGTTCGGCGAATCCATCTGGACTGGCATTGGATCCCTCTGGCGGAAGGTGGGTGGCGACAGGGGTCATGGGCGGGGTTCTGAACCTTGGAACAGGAGGTCGAAGCGGTCCAGGGCGGCTCGGCACGGGGCCTCGAACCAGACGCCTTGCCCGGGGAATCCCCGCACGAAGAGGTAGGCCACTCCGCCGAGGTGCTGGTCGGGATCGTAGCCGGGCAGGTGGGATCGCAGGTGCCGGTGTAGGGCCAGCAGGTAGATCCGCGCCTGGAGCAGGTAATGGGACTCGAGCATGACCCGGTCGAGGGCGCTCGGAGTGTAGAGCGGGAGCCGGTTGCTCTTGTAATCGGCCACATACCAGCGCCCGTCCCGCTCGAAGATGAGGTCGATGAACCCCTGGAGGAATCCGGTGAATTCGGGGAACGACCAATGCTGCAGGCTCTCGGCCCAGTCGGTTCCGCCCGGGATTCGTCGCACGCCGGGATCGTGCAGAAGCACGTGCGACAAGGCCGCGGGCGACAGCCCACCGACGGGCAGGTGGAACTGCATCTCGGTGATGCCCTGACCGCGCAGCTCGCGGAGCCGCACCCGCACTTCCGGGCCGAGGTGGAACTCGCTGGCCAGCAGGTGCTCCAGGGCGTGGATCCAGGCCTCGGGATGCTCCTGTCCGGACGCCACCTGTTCGAGGGTGCGGCCATTGCCGAGATGGTCTTCGAGAGCCCGGTGCAGTTGATCTCCCAAGAGGCTTCCGGCCGCTCCGAGTGTGGCGAGTACGTCGCGGGCCTCGCTGGGATCCGCTGTGCCCGGAGTCGCCTCGGACGCGGTCGAGAGATCCCGGTCGGCCGCGCCGAGATCGAGGTCTTGGTCGGTGTCGGACCGGGACAGCGAGGTGAAGCTGCGGACGCTGAATCCGGGAAACGGGTAGGGCTTGAGGAGCGGCGAGGGGGCCGCTGGCGCGCCAGCGGGTTCGGTCCGGATCGGGTGGAGTGGGTCCTGATCCGGCGTTCGAGGGATTGCCACCGGTACCGGGGATCCGGGTCGGGTGCTGTCCAGGAACTGGATTCCGGCCGGGGCCAAGGTGCTCCAGCGGGCGGGCCACTGGTCCATGGCGTCGCTGGCCAATCCCGGAAGTCGGGCCAACGGCGAATCGGCGGCCGAATTGCCCGCAGGTCCCCGAGCCGACCCCGCAATCGGGGCCACCCCCAGATACAGGCGATGGCGGGC
>JAIXXC010000106.1 GCA_027490985.1 Verrucomicrobiales bacterium | reverse complement strand
GTGGATGTGGTGAAGCTCATCGGCGTGAACCTCGTGTTCCGCCTCAACCGCGTCTCCTCCGGCACCGCGGTGCTCGATTGGACCCAGTCTTTCCAAACCACCAATCCGCTGGCCGACGCCCAGGTGGATCTGCGCGCGACCGACCCGACTTTCCAAATCGGGGGCTCGGCCGGTTTCAGCATCGCCGATGTCGTGTTTGGCAATGCCACGGTGGCGGTCAGCCGCACGCTGGTGAGCGGGGTGGATGACCCCGATATCACGGGCTCTGTGGCACGCCTGAAGGGCGAATTGCTCAGCATCCGGATCACCGGAGCCGATTTGTTCATCGGCAGCGGGGCCACGTTGGAAACCAACGCCACGAGCAACCAGTTTGGTCGGGCCATCCTGCCCGAGTTGAACAGCCCGACGGCGGTGGGCTTCCGGGTGGAAGGCGGGGCCCTCGATTTGGGGATTTTCACCGCCCGCGAAGCCGCCTCCAACGGCACCACCTACAGCTCGTTGAGCACGGTGCGGAAGTTCACCGGCTTCGAGGGTTCACTCGGCTCCGCCCGGTTGCAGGGCGTGGACGTGGTGAAGATCATCGGAACGAATCTCTCGCTGCAGTTGAACCGCACGTCGGTGACCGGGGGCCAGGTGCTGGATTGGAAGCAGACCAGCTTGACGACCAACCCGCTCGTGTCCGCCGGCGTCGACCTGGGTCCGACCGATCCGACCTTCCGTATCGGTGGCACCGTGGGTCTCAGCATCGCTGACGTGGTGTTGGGCAACGCTGTCGTGGCGGTGAGCCGTTCGGTGGTGAGCGGGGTGGATGATCCGGATGTCGACGGCACGGTGGCCCGGTTGCAGGGCGACCTGCTGTCCATCGCCATCACCCAAGCCGCCCTCTTCATCGGCAGCGGGGTGACCCTCAATGAAGTGGCCGGTAGCCCCGGTTATGGCACGGTGGCCTTGCCCGAGAGTAACGATCCCAAGGCCGTGGGCTTCAGTGTGAGTGGAGGTAGCCTGCAGTTGGGCATCTTCACGGCCCGGGAGGAGGCGATCACGGGCACCACCTACACGGCGTTGACCAGCACCCGCAAGTACACCGCGGTCCAAGGGGCTTTGGGCAAGGCCCAGTTGCAAGGCGTGGATGCGGTGAAGTTGATCGGTACGAGCCTGGTGCTCCAGATCAACCGCTCTTCGGTGGCCTCGGGTGGAGTGTTGGATTGGCGTCAGTCGTCGCTGTCGGCCGCCGCGCTGTCGCTCAGCCCATCCGATCCGACCTTCCGTATCGGCGGCTCGGTGGGACTCAGCATCGCCGACCTCGTCTACGGCAGCGCGACCATCAGTGTGAGCCGGACTCTGGTGACCGGCGTGACGGTCACGGAGACCTCGGGCGTGTCCACCCTCAAGGGCGATCTTTTCGCCATCGCCATCTCGCAGGCCAAGCTGTTCATCGGCAGCGGAGCGAGCCTGGACACCAATTCGAGCAGCACGGGCTTTGGTTCGGTGACGCTCCCGGCGAGCAACGATGCCCAGGCGGTGGGCTTCAGTGTCAGTGCGGGCACTCTCGATCTCGGTGTGTTCACGGCCCGGGAGTCGCTGGGCTCCGGCGGCGACTACGCGGGCTTGACCACGGTGCGCAAGTACACCGGGTTGCAGGCCTCGCTGGGCAAGGCTCAATTGCAGGGCGTCGATGCGGTGAAACTCATCGGCACCAGCCTGGTGCTCCAGTTGAACCGCACTTCGGTGTCCAACGGCTCGGTGCTGGATTGGACCCAGACTCCGGTGTCGTCGGCCGCGGTCCGCCTCAAGCCTTCGGACCCGACCTTCCGCATCGGAGGCAGCGTGGGTCTGAGCATCGCCGATGTGGTGTACGGCAGTGCGGTGGTCGATGTGGCTCGCACCCAGGTGAGCGCGGTGACGGTCACGGAATCCACTGGCCCGGTCACCTATCAGGGCGACTTGCTCAGCATCGCCGTGACGCAGGCCACGTTGTTCATCGGCAGCGGTGCGACCCTCAACCAGGATGCCACGAGCGCGGCTTTCGGAGCGGTGAGTATTCCGGCCAGCAACGACCCGAAGGCCGTGGGCTTCAGCGTGAGCGGTGGCACCTTGAATCTCGGCATCTTCACGGCCACCGGCCGCCTCACGGGTGCGAACTATGCGCCGCTCGCGACGACCTTGAAGTACACCGGTTTGCAGGGGGCTCTGGGCAAGGCTCAGTTGCAGGGGGTGGATGCCGTCAAGCTCATCGGCACCGGTTTGGTGTTCCAACTCAACCGGACCTCGGTCAGCAACGGGGCCGTCTTGAACTGGAAGCAGGCCCCGCTGAGCGCGGCCAACGTGGCCTTGGACGTGACCGATCCGACCTTCCGCATCGGTGGCACCGTGGGCCTGAGCATCGCCGATGTCGTCTACGCCCGGGCGACGGTGGACGTGAGCCGCACCTTGGTTTCCGGCGTCGATGATCCGGATGTCGCCGGGACGGTGGCTCGCCTGCAGGGCGATTTGCTGGGGATCTCGATCACCGGGGCCACGCTCTTCATCGGTACTGGGGCTACCCTCAATGAGGATTCCACGAGCGGTGAGTTCGGTCAGGTCGGGCTGCCGGCGACGAACGATCCGAACGCGGTGGGCTTCAGTGTGAGCGGCGGATCCCTGAAACTGGGCATCTTCACGGCCCGCGAGGCTGCGGCCAACGGTTCGACGTACACGACGCTCGCCAGCGTCCGCAAGTACACCGGTCTCTCGGGCTCTCTCGGTAAGGCCCAATTGCAGGGCGTCGATGCGGTGAAGCTCATCGGTACCGGTCTGGTCTTCCAATTGAACCGCAGTTCCGTGACCGGGGGTGCGGTCCTGGATTGGACTCAGACGGCCGTCGGCAGCGCAGGCGTGACTTTGGGGAG
>JAIXXC010000086.1 GCA_027490985.1 Verrucomicrobiales bacterium | reverse complement strand
AGCTCGGTCGAGCCGCCTCCGTCGAGGTTGATGGCGTCACGGCAACCCAATTCGACGAGGAATCCGGAGAGTTCGGAGAGTGTCATGCCCACCGAGAGACCCGCTTGGCGCCCGTCGACCACGACGAGGAAGCAATGCCGCTCATTCCATCCGAACGCGGAACGCGGGTGGCGTTCAAAGGAACGGGCGGCCGATTTGCCCGTGGGCCGACCCTGTTCTACCAGCGCCGGTCCGCCGCCGATGGCCGAGGCCGCGCGTTCGAGGGAGGGCTCGGTGGGAGTCTCGATGAGCACGGCGACCCCGGGCCGCAGGGCCGCTTGCAGATCGGTCCCGACTCGAAGCAGAAGGGTCCCGGTTTCCATCGGAGTCCGATGACTCACGACCGCCCCTCGAACCAACGCGTGGAGCCGTTGACCGGCTTTGAGCGGCAGCCACGGATGCGACCCGTCGCGGGCGAGGACCCAGCCCGAGGGGGCATCCCATTCGATGGCCTTGGAGGCGGCCTCGGTCAACAGCACCGGGCGCGAGCCATCGAAGTCTTCGTTGAGGCCCAATGTGACCGGCTGTGAGGAGCCCACCCGCACCGTGAAGCGCGGCCGGATGGTGTCGATGTGGGGTGTCCCGGATTCCTCGAACCACAGGCAGTCGCGTTCGATCGGGGCGCTGATGAGATGCCCGTTCTGGATGAAGAGGCCGCGGGGGTCTCCCGGCATGGGGTCGTTCTCGACGGCATAGAAGTCGCCGTTGATCGCGGCCACCGGGGTGCCGAGCGACTTGGGAAAGAGCGAGACCTGGTCCGACAGCGGGTTCAGGCCGATGCGGTCGTGGAAGGCCAATGACGGCATGAATCGGAGCTGCGGTTGATCGCGCTCGATGCGGACGATGTGGATCGACCAGGGTTCATCGCGAACCACGTGGGCTTCGGCGACTCCCGGACCCGACGATCGGAACGCCACCGGATCCCCGGCCAAGACGACCATCAGGCCGAGCCAGAGCATCGTGATTCCAAGGAGGATCAATCCCGGGCGGTGATACCGCAGGGGGGCAGCCGTTGCGGCCGAACCGGCACGGGCGAGGGGTGATGGGCTGCAAGGGTGCATGGAGGCTCAGGCCAATCCTTTCCAACGCCGCAGCGACCATTCCAAGACCAGCAATCCCAGAAGAATCGCCAAGAACACCGGCCGGTCCCACAGGGGTTTCCGGTGGAATTCGACCGTCGGGGCCGGAAGGTCTTTCCAGAGGGACTCCAGTCCGGAGGCCGGCGTGTCTTCAACCCGATGAGCCATGCCTTCGCCCGCCCGGGCGATCGCGTCCATGACGGTCGGTCGGGCTTGAAGATCGGCCATTTCCGGATCGACCGATTCGGCGACCAGCAGTTGGCGGTCGACACCCAACCATTCCTCACCGCGGCGGGCCACCGCGCTGATCACAAAGGTGCCAGCCCGTTGCAGGCTGACCGGGGCCACATAGGCGCGGCGGGTCGGATCGAAGCGGGCCACCCCGACCGCATTGCTCGAGGTGCCGGAACCGGCGAAGAGGGTCACTTCGGCATCGGTGACCTCCCGTTGGGTTTGGTCCCGGACCTGGATGGAGGCCGAGGCGGTGGCCCCGGGGGTGATGTAGGCATTGGAGAGATCCAGAACCACGGGCGGGTTGGTGCGGCTGCTGCGACCGGCGGCCAGCCAGCGGATGGCATTGACCCAGAACCGTCGGTAGTAGCGGTTGTCGCAATTGTCCTCGGTGACGGGCCATTTCGGGTTCCGTGGCTCGCCCCAGAGGGTCTCGAAATCGGCCCCCCAGGACCGGGTTGTATCGGAGGTGAAGGCCATGGTCCGGCCTCGCCCGACTTCCTGGACGGCCAGCAACACGTCGCCGTCGAAGCCCTGGGGGGCGTTGTCGGCATAGGCCAGGACTTGCGCGCCGGGCTTGGCCCGTTCCATCCGGTTGATGCCATGCAAGGTGGGGAATTTCTCGGTCCAGATCTTCCGGGTCTCCTCAGGCTCGGCGCCGATGGCCACGATGGGGTGGGTCCAGGCCGCCCGGGGAACCTTCGGCTGGAAGTCCTCCTTGGACGAGTCGAAGGCGCCTTCCATGGCGACCGGGATGATCCGGTCCAGGAGAGTCTGGTGGTACCCGCCGCGACCGAAGGCCGAGTTGCCTCCGATCATCAGGAATCCGCCGCCGAACTCCTCGACCAACCGGGCCATGTTGGTCACCTGCAGCGGAGAGAAGGAATCCCGACGGATGTCGCTGTGGATCACCACATCGTAGTCGAGCAGACCGCTCAGGGTCCTGGGGAAACCGTGCGTCGGGTGTTCGACCGGGTAGATCCGTTCCCCGGTCTCGGGGTCGGCATCGACGGTGTTGAGGTATTGCCCGTTGTTGCCGAACTGACGGTACAGCGTGGTCACCTTGATGCCCGGATCGCTCTGAAGCGCATCCTTGAGGTACTTCCACTCGGGCTGGGGGCTCTGGTTGTTCTGGGGGGTCCCCTCCATGTAGAGCACCCGCAACGTGGGATCGACGACTTCCAAGCCGAACGGTCGTTGGTTGTTCGAAGCCAGCCATTCGCCGGCGCTGGCCGAAACGCTCACCTCGTAGATCTGGAATCCGCGCAGTCGGGGAGTGAACTCCAGGTCGAGGTGCTGGGACTGTCCGTCGAGGGCCAGAGGCTTGGCGGCGAGGATCTGCCCGTCTTTGCGCACCTGCACCGTGACGGTCTTGCCGGCGAACCCGGGTGAACGCACGGTGACCGTGACCCGGGTCGGGGCGTTTTCGGCGACGGCACGCCGGACTTCGAGGCCGGAGATGCGGACGTCCTGCAGCTCGTTGGTCGTGCCGCTGAGGAGCGTGTGCACCCGCAGACCGTGGCGGCGCAGGCGTCGGGCGGAGTCCGCAGGATCGACCCCTCCGGTCTCGATGCCATCGGAGACGAGGAGCACCCCGGTCACCGGTTCGCCGGTCGGCAGGTGGGTCAGACTGTCCAAGGCCTTGGCGATGGCCGACGAGGCGCCCTCGGCCCGGGAGGGGGCCGGGTTGGTCTCCATGGCGACGGTGTCGCTGAACCGCAGGCGCAGCAGGTCGATGGAATCGGGCAGGGTGCCGCGGACGTGACGTTCGATCCACGCCTGCGCGGCGCCGATCCGGCCGCCGGCGACATCGGCGGTGGCCATGCTGCGGGAGGTGTCCAGCAGGACGGCCAAGCGGGCCCGTCGGGGATGGATCGTCTTCTCGATCCACTGGGGATCCAGGAGGCACACGACCAGGCCCACGATGGCCAGCAGGCGGAGGAAGGCGCACAGGCCCCGAACCCGGCGCTGCGTCCGTCCGCGCGCCGAGGCATAGCTGGCGATGAGGAGGGCCACGGTGATGAACCCGCCCAGGACCAGCCAATGCGGCTCCGGCAATAGGGTGAATCGCATCATGGCTATTGGGCCCGCGTCAGACGGCGGAAGTACTCGCTGATCCGCTCCTCGAACTGCCGGGGGGCTTCTTCGGCCGACACGTCGGTCCGCTCCGGCTTGTGCCCCAGAGCACGCGACAACAGGTCGGCGGCCGATTGCACGCCGGCGGCGGCCAAGGCACCGCTGGAACCGGCCGCATCGCTCCGCCCGTCACCCAGGGCTTCAGCCGCCTGCGACATGTGTTGGGCGGCGGCATCGAGGCGTTTGCCGGCTGCCTGGGCTTCGCGTGCTTCTTGGCCGCTCAGCCGGGCGATCTTTTCGACGAGCTTGCGAGCCTGCTGCTGCAGGCGCTGTTGTTGATCGGCCAAGGCCTTGGGAGTTTGTCCTGGGCGATTGTTCGAAGGCTCTCCGGGTGAACCCGGCTGGGAGCCTTGTCCGGGATTCGGTTGACCCGGTTTA
Organism: Verrucomicrobiales bacterium; assembly: GCA_027490985.1. GTDB lineage: Bacteria > Verrucomicrobiota > Verrucomicrobiia > Limisphaerales > UBA9464 > SXXZ01. The sequence goes on along the minus strand of JAIXXC010000086.1, from coordinate 13,916 downwards.
CCCGGTTTTCCGGGGGTCTTGGATTCGCCTGGTTTGCCCGTCTCACCCTCCTTGCCCTCCCCTTGTCCGGGCTTGGGAGCCGGAGGGGATTTCTGGGGTTTGCCAGGGGGTTCTCCTTGACCCTCCTCCTCCATCTGGGTGGCCAATTCCGATTGGGCCTTGGCCAAGGCTTTGGCTTCCTCCAGCGCTTTTTCCAACTCGTCGGCGTTGGCCGGTTTCTGAGGTTTCTTGTCGATGGCCTCGAGCACCACCTGGGGCGGCTGCGGTTCCGGCGGTGAGTCTTCGGGTGGCTTCTCGGAGAGTTCGGGCTCCGTGGGCAGATTTTTCAGCTGCGGCATGGCCTTGATGGCCCGGTACAGGGCGGCCAGTGCCTTCTCTTCCGACGGCAAGGCCTCCCGGGGTGACTTCTTGTCCAGGGCGCGGGCCGCTTCATCCATGCCTTCGAGCGCTTCATCCAAGGCGAATTGGGCCGCCTTCGGAGCGCTCATGGATTCGAGCTTCTGTTGATACCGGGCGGTGAATTCGCGGGCCTCGCGCTGGCGCCGGGAAAGGTCTTCGAAGGCATTGGTCGCAACACGAGCGGTGGTGGTGGTGGCCGTGGTGTCGGCGAGAATCCCTTTCTGGATGGCGATGAGGTTCAGGCGTTGCTGCGGCTGACCTTTGCGCTTGGAAGGCGGCGGGCCGGATCGGTCGGTCAATTCGATGAAGTAAGTCGGGGAGCGTCCGATTCCGGGTCCATCGAGGGTGTTGTTGTCGCGGGCCTCCGCGTAGTAGGAGACCACGTCGTAGGGCTTGAGCTGCAGGGTGCCCAAGCGCAAGACCGCCGCTCCGATCGTTTGACCGTCCTTGAGGTGGCGGTCGCGGACCTCCAGACGCTGTTCGGGTCCTCCCAGGACATGGTAGACGAGGGTGATGGATTCCAGGCCGAAGTCGTCCGAGGCCGTGACTTTCAGGGGAATGATCTCGTCGGGGTCCGCGCGGATGTCCTCGCCGGGTTCGGTGATCTCCACGGTGGGTGGTTGGTCTGGAAGGGCCCGGATGGGATGGCGGGCCGAATTGGAGGTCGCCGGCCGACCATGGGCATCGGCGATGACGATGGCATATTCGGCATCCTTCGAGAGGGTGAGCTCTCCCTGCCAGAGATTGGAGCCGGCGGGTTTCAGCGCCATGACGCTCCCGTGGGTGAGCCTCAATTCGGCCTGGCCGAGAGGCACGTTGCCCTCCAATTCGAAGAGCACGCGGGTCCCGCGCAGTGCGGTGATCGAGGGGCTGCTTTGGCGAAGCTCCGGCAGGCCTGCATACGACGGCGGAATCAATCGGAGCGTCAGCCGGGCGACCTCGGGCGGGACATAGGCCAGCACCGGGTATTCCGCAGAGAGGGTGTCACCGGCGCGGATGCGGAAGGTTCCGGAGGTCGAGACGGCCCAAGCGTGGAAAGCCACCGCATTGGACAGCACCGGCACCGTCTGGAGCTGCCACCGATCCGCGCCTTGAGCCCGCCATTCCACACCCACCGTTTTCGGGATACGGCCGGAGAGTCGATTGGTGACGGTGAGTTGATGGCCCACCGGAAATTCACCCCCGGCGGGTTCCACGATGAGACCGGTGAACCGGGCCGCCGACCAGGGAGCCACGGTCCGGAGGAGGGCAACGCCCGATTGGGGCGCGACAACGAAGAATCCGATCAGTGCGGCCAGAACGCCGCCGCCGAAGAGCAAACCGGGCAGGCTCAACCGTTGGCGGTAAGGTACGGTTTCGACGCTGGCGACTCGGGCGGTGCGTTGGCTCAGAGCCGCGGCCAGTTCCGATTCGTAGGGTCCGGATGGGGTCCTCTTGCCCGACAGGTATTCGGCGGCGGTTGAAATCTCGCATCCCAGATCCGGGCTCACCGATTCGATATCCAGGGCGGCTTCTTTGAGCGGAGTGCTGTGGTGTTTCAGCCGGAACCACCGGCGAAGTCCCGCCGCCAATCCGACCAGCAGGGCCGACGCGGCCAGAACTCGGATGGCCACGGGCAACAGAAGCCCGTAGTCGAGGAGCATGACGATCAACAACCCGAGCCCCAGTCCGGCTCCCGTGGCCCACGCGAGGCCGGTCCGGCGGGCGGCGTCCTTGCGACGGGCGGTCTGGGCCAGTTGCCTGCGGGCTTGATCAGCGGGTGTGTTCATGGGGTGGAACGATTGGCCACGACGGTTTCGACGAGCAGGAACACCAGGGCCGCCATCAGGAGGACGCGCCACCATTCTTGTCGGCCGGATTCCCCGCCCAACCATCCGGGCGGCAACTCCGATTCGGCATCGGTGCGGCGGGCCACGCGGTGTTCGGCCACCGTCGGATCGAGCGCCGCCAGATCCGATTCGATGGGGGGTGGATTGGCGGCCAGGCGCCCCCGTTCCCGACCGGAAGGGTCGCTGAGGGAATAGAATCCGGAAGTGTCGACCTCGATGCGTCCGGTGCCGTCGGTGCCGACTTCGAGCGGGGTGGGTGGCTTGGCAGTGTCCGACCGGAGGCCCAGCCGGAATCCGGCGGTGGGGGAATTGCTGGAACCCACTCCATCCAACGGGATCCGAGCCTCGGTGCCGGTGATCAGCGGCTCCAGGGAGCGGAGGCGGCGCTCGTCACCCCGATCGGCCAGGTAGCCGACGGAGGCGGTGATCCAGGGAACGAAGCTCTTGTGCTTGGGCCAGTCGGTCCAGGCGGTGTCGGCCGAAGTATTGGCCAAAAGGACCCATCCCCGGCCAAACGGACGACCGACCAGGAAGGGGTGTCCATCGTCGAATCGGGCCAGCACCGAGCTGCCCGGGGCCGGAGTCACCGCGTGCCGGTGGGTGAACTCGGCGGAGGCGGGCCCGCCGGACCTGGCCGGGGCGAAGGGCCGGAATACCGGACTGGATCGGTCGTAGGCTCCGATGCGCCAGGGCACCTCGACCTCGCTCGCGGTCACCGCACCCCATTGAGCCGGCGACAGGGTGCCGAATTCGGCGTTGAAGCGGGAGGGTTCCAGGGATTCGCCACCGAAGAGGAACAACCCTCCGCCCTGCTCCACCCAGCCATTCAGTGCCGCGACCGCATCGCCGGGAAGGGACCGCATGGCGGGCAGGAGCACCACGTCGAGAGGCGAGGATTTTGTGGCGGCACCCAACGCCGCAGCGACGGCCTCCGGACGCAGGACCTCCACGCGGAAGCCGTTTTGTGCGGCATGGGTGCCCCCGAAGAACGGATCCAACGCGGCCGCCAGAAAGAAGGTCTGCTCTTCGAACGAACGCACCTGGTTGCGGTTCTCAATGGCCACCACGCGAACCGGTTCGGGCACCTGGAAGGCCAGACGACGCACATCATCCTCGGCGAGCGCATCCGTCTCGGTCAGACGGGCTTCGATCTCATGCCATCCCGGCCCGAGTCGGGGCGGTTTCCATTCGAGGGAACCCGACTGACCGGTCCCGCGCGAGAAGCTCGTGTCGGAGACCGGCTTGCCGTCCAGGAACCAGCGCACCGTGTGATTCACCACCGCCTGGTCGCCGAAATTGGCGATGGTCAGGAGGAGTGGCTGTTGGGGGTCGGTCGGAAGCCGCAGGTCGGTGAGGGCGACATTGGGAGCCACGGCCGTCCCCACCCGCACGAATCGAACCGGGAGCCAGCGCGGCAAGGGATTGCGGTCGAGCCCCTCGGCTCCGGTCCGCTGGAGATCACTGATGACGACGATGGAAGACGAACCGGGTGATTCCAACGACGCGACCAGGGCGTTGGCTTCCCGAAGCGCCTCGCCGAGGTCGCCGCTGCTTGAACCGGGTTTCAGGGCGTCGACGGTGTTTCGGATGACCGAAGCCGGCGCGAAGCCGGAAAGCACTTCGGCTTGGCCACCCATTGCGATCAAGGCGGCCCGATCGGTGTCGGCCAATCCGCCCAGGATCCGGCGGGCCTCCTCGAGAACGGCCGGCCATCGCGGTTTGCCTGAATCGGTGGCTCTGAGGCTCAACGAGGAGTCGATGAGGATCACCACATCCCGCCGTGTCGGTCGGGTTTTTCCACCCCAGCCCTCGGGAAGATAGGGCCGGGCGAAGCCCAGAACGATCAACGCGAAAACCAGCAACCGGAGCAACAGCAGCAGCCAGTTCCTCAGCTTGCGGCGGGCCGTGCTCCGGGTGTCGCGCACCTCGAAGAAACGCAACGTGCTGACCCGCATCCGTGGATTGCGCTGCTTGAGCAGCAGGTGCAACAGCACGGGAATTCCCAAGCCGGCCAGAGCCGACAGCAGGAAGGCATGGGTGAACAGAAAGGGCATGCCGGTGATCAGGGGAGGCTCGGCTGATGGGCGAAGCGATTCACAGGTGACTCCTCCGTTCGAGGTAGTTCATCAAGGCCTGGTCCAAGGGTTCGCCGGTCGAAAGGCGGACGTAGTCGAACTCGTAGCCCTGGCACTCCGTCTTCACGCGATCGCAGAAGGCATTGAGACGCTCACGATAACCGCTGCGGACTTCATCCAGATGGACGATGCGCTCCTCGCCCGTCTCGCTGTCTTCGAGGATCCATTCCCCGGTCTCGGGCAGTTCGAGTTCCTCCGGACTCAAGAGGTGGAAGACGAGGGTTTCCTGACGGTGCGCATGCAACTGGCGCAGGAGTTCGAACCCCGAGTCGTCGGTGGTGAAGAAATCCGAGATGACCACCGAAAGCCCGCGTCGAACCACCGCCTGGACGATGCCGAAGAGGTCCTGGCCGATGATCGTTTTTCCGCCAGCCTGGGCCCGCGCCAGCGCCGCGAAGAGCTCCATGGCCTGATTCCGGGAGGCGGCGCACGGCAGCGCCTGACGGCTGTCCGGACCGAAGAGCACCAGTCCGGGCGCATCCCGTTGCAGGATCATGAGATGTGCCAGCGCCGCGGCCAGCAGGCGACCGTAGCTGAATTTGTGGGCGGCTCCGGCTCCGAAATCCATCGAAGCCGACGTATCGAGGTAGATCTGGGCGCGGTAGTTGGTGTCGTCCTCGAACTGCTTGACGTACAGCGCATCGGTGCGCGCCCAGACCTTCCAGTCGAGATGCCGCAGGTTGTCGCCCTGAACGTACTGCCGGTAGCTGGCGAACTCCGTCGAATAGCCCAAAAATGGGCTGCGATGCAGGCCGTCCAAGAAACCCTCCACGACGGTCTGCGCCATGAGCGGCAGGTCTTCGACCGAAGCCAGCAGGCGCGAATCGAGGGCGAGGGCGTTGGACATGGTGTGTGGAAATCCCGGAGCGGATGGCGATGGCCTGACCCCGGGCCTACCGGAGCGGAACGTCCTTCAAGAGGCGGTCGATCAGGCTTTCCACCGTCACCTTCTGGGCGCGGGCGTTGAAGTTGGGATTGATGCGGTGGCGCAGGACCTGTCGGGCCACATGCCGGATGCCTTCGTCATCGGCACACAGTCGTCCGGTGGTGGCCGCGCGGGCCTTGGCACCGAGGACGAGGAATTGGGAAGCCCGGGGGCTGGCTCCCCACCGGACGAACTCACGGATGTAGGCCGGGGCCTCGGCCGTCTCGGGTCGGGTCCGCGACACCAGCCGCACGGCGTAGGCGATGACCTCGTCGCTCACCGGCACACTGCGGACCAGCCGCTGCATCTCGATGAGTTCCGGACCGGTGATCACCGGAGTGATGGCCGCCTGAGTGGTGCCGGTGGTCTCGCGCACGACGCGCTCTTCTTCCGACAGGGACGGGTAGGTCGTGTTCAGGCAGAACATGAACCGGTCGGCCTGGGCCTCGGGCAGCACGTAGGTGCCTTCCTGCTCGATGGGATTCTGCGTGGCGAAAACGTGGAACGGCCGGGGTAGCGGGTAGGTTTTCCCGCCGACGGTCACCTGACGTTCCTGCATCGTCTCCAGCATGGCGGCCTGGGTCTTGGGCGGGGTGCGGTTGATCTCGTCGGCCAGGATCAGGTTGGCGAATACCGGTCCGGGCAGAAACACCTGTCGTCGTCGCCCGGACTCGGGGTCCTCCTCGAGGACATCGGTGCCGGTGATGTCGCTGGGCATCAGATCGGGGGTGAATTGGATCCGGTTGAATTGCAAATCCACCGCCTGGCTCAGCGTGCGGATCAACAAGGTCTTGGCCAGACCGGGGACTCCGGTGATGAGCGCATGCCCACCGGCGAAGAGGGTCAGGAGTGTGTTGTCGATGATCTCCGCCTGTCCGATCACGACCCGGCCGATCTGCTCGACCAGAGCCTGTCGCCGAGCGGTCAGGTGTTCGATCGCGGCTACGGAGATGGCGGGCTGGTCTGGGGGATTCATTGGGGGGAGGAGCGACGCTGGAACCAAGGACACCCGGAACCGGCGATGGTTTCAACCGCAACGGTTCAAAAACCACCCCGGCGCAACCATCCCGCCGTGGTGCCATCGATCCGGATCGGTCATGAAGGCGGTTGCTGATTGTGCTTCGAGGCACTATCTCAGCGACCTCGCTCATGTCTTCGCCCTACACGATGATCGGTTCGGATGGCCGTGAATACTCCGGTTCGCTGGAGGAACTGCGTGACTGGGCCCGGGAAGGCCGATTGGGCCCCGCCACCCTGGTCTGGAACGAGGCGGATGAACGCTGGATCCCCGCATCGGCCCGACACGAACTGGTCTGGGACCTGCCGAGGCCGGAGCCCGAGGCCGAGGCTCCCGTGCCGCCGGTGTTCCACCGGGCAGGGTTCGTGCCCCGACTGGTGGCCTGGGTCGCCGACGGGATGGTGATTTTGTTCCTGGTGAATCTGGTGCTGTTGCCCTGGCGGGAACCCCTCCAAGATCTCATGCAGCAAGTGCAGCGGCAGTTGGAGTTGACCGGAGACGCCCAACCCGACCTCTGGCTTCTCCTGAAGTTCCAATTGATCTTCACCTCGGTCTACTCCGGGGTGAGCCTTGCGTATTCCGTGGGGTTTCAAGGTCGGTTTGGAGCCACTCTGGGAAAACGCCTGCTGGGTCTTCGCGTGGTCACGCTCGACGGATCCCCTCTGGGTTATGGCGGGGCGTTCCGGCGTTACTGTTCCGAAATGCTCAGCCTCCTCACCTTTGGCCTGGGGTACCTCATGGTCCTGGGTCCTGAGCGCCGGGCTCTCCACGACCTCATCTCCGGAACTCAGGTCATTATGACCCCTCGCGACTGAGTCGACCGGGGTCGAATCGGCGGTGATTCACCCCCTTTCCGCTCGACGAATGAACCGGGATCATCACACGGTTGCCGATCATTGAATCGGGCTCATGGTCTGATGTCACAGCGATCTTTCGTGGATGGCACGGAGATCGCTTCACGGAAAATTAAGCGAGGCGATGAGATATCTGGCTGAATTTTTACAGACTGTCCGTTCTGGGACCGGCGTTGTGCTCCAAGCGCTGGCGGCGATGTCTCGGTTCATCCTCAAGAGCGTCTTGGCCGGGCGGCGTCCGGATCAGGATGATGCCTTCTTCTGCGGACCGACTTTCACTCCGATCTGGGCTCCCGATCTTGCCCTGAAACCGGCCCTGATTCCCCTCCGTTCCGGTTCCCTGACCCCGCTGGCGACACGGTCAGGGACGCGGGGTCTCACCCCAGGATTTCCGCTTCATCGTCCATCCCCGGCCCCTCGGGTTTCGGCCCTGACCACCCCCCGTGATATCGGGGGATTCCGCTGATCATGAGCGCTTCTGCCGCCGCCATCATTCCGGGTTCCATCGGTGCCCGATCCGCCTACACGCTGAATTCCGAGCTGTATCGGTCCTGCCTGCCGCAACCGGCTGAAGACACCGGCCGCCGCCTGATCTGGATGAACACCGTGTGCGCCTTGTTCCTGGCGGGCGGGGTGTTGGGAATCGCCCATCCTCCCGGATTGGTGCTGCAGAAGTTCGCTGCCGAAGAGGTGGTGCAGCCGGTGGAGATCCGCGAATTCAAGCAGGAGCCCCAGCAACAGGCCGCCTCCGAAGACGACACGCCTCCGGATGAGCCCGCCCCGGCCGAACCGGTTTCGGTGCCCGCTGTGGTGGTCGCGCCCGCCGATGCCAACGTGGCGTTCGCGGTCGAGGTGAAGGGGCCGGTCATCATTTCCAAAGACCCCAATTTCGCCGTTCCGCCTCCGCGGGAAACCCGTCGCAGTGCCCCGGCGGCGCCCACGGGTCCCCGTCGATTCGAAGCCGGCAAGGGCACCGGCGAGGGTCGTTTCACCCCCGAGCCTCCCTACCCCCGCGAGGCCCAGGTCCGTCGCGAGACCGGAGCCGGCGAATTCATCGTGACCATCGACGCCACGGGCGGCATCACCGAGATGAAGCTGCTGTCCTCGTCGGGCAGCTCCACCCTCGACAACTCGTTTCGTCAGCATGTCCGGCGGCTCTGGAGATTCCGTCCCGAAGATGCCGGCGACTGGATCATTCCCTTCGAGTACCGCCTCCGCTGAAGCCCCGCCTCCGCCACCGAAGGTCCCGAACCCCCATCGATTTCAAACCCACCGACTGACGCCACAATGCTCGCCAACACCCTCGCCGAATACTTCACCAAGGGCGGACCGATCATGTATCCGATCGCCCTGGTCGCCATCATCATGTTCGCCGTCGTCGCCGAACGCGGGATCTTCTGGATCCTGCTCGGTCGTCGCCGCGACATGACCCAGCTCGAAAGCACGCTGGGAGCCATGGAGAACAGCGACTTCAAGGGGGCGGTCGCCCAGACCCGCGAGTCGCGGGACCCGGTGGTGCGGATGATCTACCACGGCCTGACCCACGTGCACGGTTCCCTCCAGGGGGCCCTGCAGGTGGCGGCCGGCATGGAGATCAAACGGGCCGGACGCTTCATGGTGCTCATCGACACCTGCATCACCCTGGCCCCGCTCCTCGGGTTGCTGGGCACGGTGACCGGCATCATGGGCTCGTTCCAGAAGATGGGCGAGTCGAGCATCGCCGGTGCGATGACCGAGATCCAGGGCGGCATCGGCGAGGCGCTCATCGCCACGGCGGCCGGTCTGGGCATCGCCATCGTCGGTGTGTTCTTCCTGAACATCTACAACGAGATGATGGAGAAGCTGAAATTCGACCTGGAGACCGCCGCGACCAACGTCGAGGTCATGGTCACCAAGGCCAAGCAGGAAGGCTTCGACACGGCCGCCTTCCGCCGCGAAATCGCAGCCAAGAACGCCTGACCTATGGCTGGAGGAGGTGGCGGCCGCAGTGCCGCGTCGACCAGCGGGAAGCGCGGCAAATTCTCGTCGCCCGTCCCGATCAAGAAGGCGCGCATCGAGATCGTGCCGTTGATCGATGTGATGTTCTTTCTCCTGGCGGCCTTCATGATGGTGTCGCTGAGCCTGCAACAGTCGAAGACCCGGCCGATGGAACTCATCGATGCCAAGAAGGCGAGCGATGATTTCAAGCCCGACGTCATCAACATCGGTGTCGAGAAGGACGGCACCGTGGCCATCGGCACCAACGTGGTGGACTCCAACGCGCTCATCCAGGAACTCAACGCCCGCTACAAGCAGAACCCCAAGACGCCGGTGTTCATCACCGGAGACAAGTCGGCCCCCTACCGGGCCGTGGGGGGTGTCCTGCAGCAGGTGCGCTCGGCCCGCTTCACCCGCGTGTCGTTCGTGACCAAGGAAGCCGAACGCAATCGCAACTAGCCCGAATCCGCTCCATGCACTTGGGATCCCCCACTTCGGTCAAGAAGGCCCGCGTCGAGATCATCCCCCTGATCGACGTGATGTTCTTCCTCCTGGCGGCGTTCATGATGGTCACGCTGACCATGAACCGCCTGCGGACCCTGCAGATGGACCTGCCCTCGGCGGTCGCGCCCAAATCTTCCGAGAAGCCCGACATGATGGAGATCGTCATCGATCGCGACGGTGACCTGAAGGTCGGCGGCAAGCTGCTGCCCTTCTCCGAACTCGCGGGTCGTGTGGAGGCCAAGGTGGCCTCGAACACCAACTATCCCTTCTACCTCAAGCCCGATTACCAGACCACCCATGGCAACGTGCTGCGGGTCCTCGACACCATCAAGGCGGCTGGTGCCAGCAAGATCTCCATGGCCATCGACGTGACCGGAGCCGACAAGAAGTAGAGGTCCATCGTCCCCACGCAGGGGCCCAAGCCCAAAGGCATAATCCCACCCGAGCGTTCCGTTTCGGAGAGTCGATTTCCAGCGGGTGGTTCTTCAATCGGGGCGGCGATCCCGCTCCCGACGTCACTGTCAGGGCCTCCAAGGCGAAACGGCCCCTCGCCCGCCCCATCGACAGCGGGGCCTTGCCGGGGTTGGATGGGCCAGCCACCTGCGAACCCTCTGAGCCCATGATCCGCCACCGCCTCAGCTTCTGCCTCATAGCCGCCCTCACCGCCTGGGTCGTCAACGGGGCATCCCCTTCGACGGAGCCGTCGGACTGGCCGCAATTCCTTGGTCCCAGTCGCGATGGCCACATCCCGGCCGCCTCCCTCGAGCGGATTCCCAAGGACGGTTGGCCGCTCCGCTGGAAGGCCTCTGTGGGCGAGGGCTTCAGCGGACCGGTGGTGGTGTCGGACCGCGTCTACCTGTTCCACCGCATCGGCGGCGAGGAAGTGGTGTCGGCCTTCGGATTGGCCGATGGAGTCCTGCGGTGGAAACAGGCGTTGCCCACCGCCTATTCGGCCCGGTTCGGAGGGGGCGACGGACCGTCGGCCACACCGGCCGCCGACGACCAACGTGTGTTCGCCCTCGGCGCCTCGGGTCGGTTGCGTGCGGTTTCCGCGCAGGATGGCCGCCTGCTCTGGCAGGTGGATTGCGCGGAACGCTTCGGGGCCGATCCCGGATTCTTCGGCTTTGGCAGCTCGCCGTTGCTCCTGGGCGACCGGTTGATCGTCCAGGTGGGCGGGCCCGAGGCCTCCGTGGTCGCCTTCGCGGTCGCCGACGGCCGGGTGCTGTGGAAGTCGGGCGCCGACGAGGCCGGTTACGGGTCTCCCGTGGCTCGTCGACGGGGAGGGCAGCAGGAGGTCCTCTGCTTCCAACGGGCCGGATTGAGCGTGTTGGATCCGGCCACCGGAGTGGAGAAGGCCCGGTTTCCGTGGCGCTCCCGCATGCAGGCCAGCGTGAATGCCGCCTCGCCGATCGGGGTGGGGGACGGGGTCTTTCTGACCTCCAGCTATGGCACCGGCGCCGTATTGCTCAAACCCGATGGCAATACTCTTCGCGTGGCCTGGTCGGGAGACGAGGCGCTTTCGGCCCACTTCGCGACCCCGGTTCTGGTGGACGGATTTCTCTACGGATTCCACGGACGTCAGGAGGGCGGTCCGGATTTCCGCTGCATCGAGGCGGCCACCGGAAAGGTCCGGTGGTCGTGGGATCGCATCGGGTCCGGATCGGTGCAGGCCGCGGGTCGGACGCTCGTGCTGCTCATGGAGAGTGGCGAGGTGCGGATTCTCGAGGCCAATCCGGAGAAACCCCTCGAGAAAGGCCGGTTCCAGGCCGCCGGGTCCGGCGCCAGGGCCTTGCCGGCGATGGCCCGGGGCCGATTCCTCCTGAGGGACCGATCGCATCTCCTCTGCCTCGAAGTCGCCCGCTGAGGCCGGAACGATTCCGGGCCATCGGTCGAGCCGCGCCTCGGGCCTTCTCCGGTAAAAGTGTCGGGCACCCGCGGTTTCGATTTGCCTGCATCGGTTCCAGCGGTTAGTTCCACGGCCGTCCATCGTCCGGTAATCTCATCGACACCATTCTTATGCCCAACGCCTACCACGCTTCGATCGAAGGCGCCCAGCACGGCGCGAAGTCCCTCGAGCAGTTCCTCGACTATGCCAAGGCCGCCGGAGCGGCCGGAGCGCAGCCCAGCAACTACATGCTCGGCGACGGCAAGGGCGGGTTCCGCAAGGCCAAGGATATCGCCAGCGCCTTCAGCAGCCGGGGCATGCGCCTGGATGGTATTTCCGCGCACTGCCCGTTCTGGGTGCACACCAGCGCCTGGACCGGCACCAAGTCGGGCAATCCGTTCATCGCGCCCGAGGTGGCCAAGCTCTCGCCCGACAAGATCGAGGCCTGGCACGAGAAGTACCTCCTCAAGCTCATGGATCTCGCGGCCGACCTCGGCGTGAAGTCCGTGCCCATGTTCTGGGGCGTGGCCTTCGGCTGGGAGCTGGCCAGTGGTTACCCCTGGGGCTTCTGGGGTGGTTCCGGCTTTGATCTGGTCAAGGAAGGTCAGGAGCGCTTCGTCAAGAAGACGGCCAAGCTGCGCAAGCATGCCAACGAACTCGGCCTGAAGTTGTGCCACGAAATCCATCCCGGCACGGCGGCCATGACGGCCGACGACTTCCTGATGCTGGTGCAGATTTGCGACAACGATCCCTGCCTCGCGGTGAACGCCGATCCGTCGCACTGCTGGGAGGGCGAGTCCTGGGAGAGCCGGTTCCTGAAGGTCGGCAAGTACATCTATGCCGCCCACGTGAAGAACTTCGTGATCCGCCCGGGATTCCCGCTGCGAACCATGGAGTCCAACTGGACCCGTCGGGCCATGCAGTTCACCGATCTCGGCAGTGGCGACCTCAACATGCAGCGCTACGTCGAGCTGCTCTTGGCCGTGGGCTATCAGGATCGCTACTGCAAGTTGCACGGCTGCGAATCGGCTCCGTTGGTGGTGGAGGCCGAGAGCGCCCACAAGGCCCTCGATTACTGCTCGGCCGACGGCATCGCCTACACCGCCAAGAATCTCTGCTTCCCGCAGGCGGCCGGCAGCTTCGAAGACGGCATGGGAGCCTGACGGTCCGCTGCCCATCCGGTCGGCCCTGATCTGGGCCCATGCAAGGCGGCGGGTCTCCCGCCGCCTTGCCGTGTCGACCCGCCGTGTTGATCTCCGGGTGCCCTCTGTGGCACAAACCGTGTCGATGCATTCGTTTCGCTATGTCGGTCGGGAGCTCTTCTGCGAAGACGTCGCCGTTTCGGACCTCGTCCAGAAGCACGGCACTCCGCTCTACGTCTATTCGCAGGCCACCCTCGCCGACCACTATTCCAAGCTCGATACCGCCCTGGCGCCGCTGGATCACCTGATCTGCTTCGCCATGAAGTCCAACTCCAACCTTGCCGTGATCCGCACCTTCGCGGACCTCGGGGGTGGGTTCGACACCGTCAGTGCCGGTGAGATCCAGCGGGTCATCGCCGCCGGTGGCGATCCCGGCAAGTGCGTCTTCGCCGGCGTCGGCAAGACCGAGGAGGAGATCGCCTTCGCCCTCAAGCAGGGCATCTACAGCTTCAATGTGGAGTCCGAGGCCGAGTTGGCGCGGATCAGCAAGGTGGCGGTGAAGCTCAAGAAGATCGCCCCCGTGGCCGTCCGGGTGAATCCCAACGTCGATGCCCACACGCATGCCAAGATCACCACGGGCACCTACGAGAACAAGTTCGGCATCCAGTTCGAGTCCATCGAAGCCGTCTACGCCCGCGCCGCCAAATTGCCGAATATCCGTCTGCGCGGTTTGCAAATGCACATCGGTTCGCAGCTGACCGAGGTCGAGCCCTTCCGGCAGGCCGTCGAGAAGGTCGGCCCGCTGGTCGCCAAGCTCAATGCCCGCCACGGCTTCGACTTCTTCAGCATCGGCGGTGGTATCGGCATCGTCTACAAGGACGCCCTCGCCTCGGGGGACGCCGCGTGGTGGAAGACCACCGCCGGCCGCAAGATCCTCACCCCCGACCTGTATGCGAAGACCTTGGTGCCGCTGCTCAAGCCCTTGGGTCTGAAGATCCTCCTCGAACCGGGTCGGTTCATGAGCGGCAATGCGGGCGCTTTGGTCACCCGGGTCGAGTACATCAAGAAGACCGGCAAGAAGAACTTCGTCATCGTGGATGCCGCGATGAACGACCTCATCCGGCCCGCCTTCTACGACAGCTTCCACGAGATCGTGCCGCTGACGAAGAAGACCGGGGCGACGGTGTCGTCCGACGTGGTTGGGCCGGTCTGCGAGAGTGGTGACTACTTCGCCAAGGACCGTCCGCT
>JAIXXC010000267.1 GCA_027490985.1 Verrucomicrobiales bacterium | reverse complement strand
TGCGGTACTCGACCCCCGATCCAACGCAGTAGCTGCCGAAAAGGCCCGCCGCACTCAGACGGCCTGAGAGGCTGCATAGGCGCTGGCCCATGCCCACTGGAAGTTGTAGCCGCCCAGCCAGCCGGTCACATCCACCACCTCGCCGATGAAGAACAACCCCTTCACGTCCCGACATTCCATGGTCTTGGACGACAGCGCGGAGGTGTCCACACCGCCCACCGTCACCTCCGCCTTCGGATAGCCTTCGTCACCGTCCGGCTGGAGTTCCCAGCCCGAGAGCTGAGCCGCCAACGTGTCGATCTCGCGTTGCGGCAATTGGGCCAAGGGCCGCGGAGCCGCGTTCGGCCCCAGCCAGGCCTGAACAAACCGCTCCGGCAACACCTGGCGCAGCGCCCATTTCAGATCTTTCCCGCCGGTCCGGTGCGACATGAGGAATGCCTTCGCATCCACGCCGGGCAGGAGATTGATCCGGAACGCTTCGCGCGGCTTGAGTACGCTCGAGATTTGCAGGATCGACGGACCACTGAGTCCGCGATGCGTGAACAGCGTGTTCTCGCGGAAGCGCGGCCGGTCGGCGCTCACCCAGGTTTCGACATCGACCGACAAGCCGCTTAGCGCGGTGAAGGCCGAGTAGCGGGTCGTGGGCAGCGTCAGTGGCACCAACCCCGGACGCGGCTCCACCAGCGGCACCCCAAATTGGCGGGCGATGTGGTATCCCCAGGGCGTCGCGCCCAACTTCGGAAACGAAAGCCCGCCCGTGGCGATCACCAGCGAATCGGCCGTGCGCTCGCCCTGCGAGGTGCGGATCCGCCAACCGCCCTCGGGCAACCGCTCCACTCCCTCCACCTTGCAGTTCACCGTGATCCGTACCCCGGCATCGCCACATTCCTGTTCCAGCATCTGCAGGATCTGCTTCGAACTCTGATCGCAGAACAACTGCCCCAGCTTCTTTTCATGCCAGGCGATTCCGTGACGCTCGACCAGCGCAAGGAAATCGGCCGATGTGAACCGGGCCATCGACGACTTCAAAAAATGCGGACTGCCCGAGGTGACGTAGTTGGCCGGCGTCGCGCCGATGTTGGTGAAATTGCAGCGCCCTCCGCCGGAGATCAGGATCTTGTTGCCGGGCCGTGGATTGTGCTCCAGCAGCTCCACGCGCCGCCCGCGCAAGCCCGCCGACCGGGCACAGAAGAGCCCCGCAGCACCTCCCCCGACCACCACCACATCCCAGTGTTCGCTCATTGCATGGAACGGCCGATTGCGCCGAACCCCGATGAAAACCCAACCCGGCCCGCGAAGGCGAACCCGGAGTTCGCCGCCAACCACCTCGCACAGATCCCCGCTGATGAACCCAAAGCCAAACCCGAACCCAGGTGTGCCAACGCGCAAGACGAACGCCGCAGCGGTTGCGCAACGCGCGATGCGGGGCGGTTATTGGCTTGAGAAAGCCGGCGCGCAGTCGCTAATCGCAGGGCGGTGCGTCGCGTCTCCCTATTGATCTTCATGTTCTTGGCGTGGACCGCCGGGGGATGGCTCATCGGCGGTGCCAGCCCCGTGCCGGCAAAACCGGAACCGCCCCTTCCCCGGGTGCTCCGGTGGGCCAATGATGCCGAAGGGGGTGCCCCCTACATCTTCCACCCGGCCGACCAACCCAACCGACTCGTGGGCTTCGAGGTGGAGCTGGCCGAGGCCCTGTGTCAGCGACTCGGCTGCGAATCCCGATTCGTCCAATACAACTGGTCCAACCTCATCCCCGGTCTTCGCCAGGGCGGCAATTTCGACATCGTCATCGCGGCCCTCGAGCGCACGCCCGAGAACCTCGCGCAGGTGGCCATGAGCCGGCCCTATTTCACGTTCGGACAGCAATTGATCACGCGGGCGCAGGATTCCGGTGTCGGGAGTCTCACGAACCTCACCGGCCGACGCGTCGGCGTGTTGGCTTCCACGCTGTCTCACCGACTGGCCTCTCGGCAGCCCGGCCTCGAAGTGCGCGTGTACGACGAGAATGTGAACTACTTCCGCGATCTGGAACTGGGCCGCATCGACGCCGTGCTCACCGACTCTCCGATCGCCGCGGTCCAACTGCGCGATCACCCCACCCTCCGAAGGGCAGGCCCCCCCTTCGCACCCGCCCACTACGCGATCGCGGTGCCCCTCGAGAGCCGCCACCTCCTGACGCGGATCGATGCGGCCCTGGGCGACCTGATCGGCGACGGGACCCTCGAGCGGATCTACCGACGCTATGCCCTCTGGGATGCGGACCAGGCGAAGCTCGCCACCTGGAAACCCGAGCCCCCGGAAACCGATACGCTCAAGCCGGCACAGCCCCTCGACCTTGCGACCCGAACGGCACCCCAACCCACCCACGCTGGCCATATCCCCGATATCCCCGGCAACCCCGGCACCGGTTCCCGATCACCGCTCCGCTACCTGCCGATCCTGCTCGAGGCCGCCGGTACCACTCTGTGGGTGACGCTTGCCTCGATGACTCTGGCCGTGGGGTGGGGACTGGTTCTGGCATTGGTCCGACTCCATGGCTCCCGAATCTGGCGGTGGGCAGCCATGGCCTATGTCGAGGTGTTCCGCGGGACACCGCTGCTGCTGCAGCTGTATTTCATCTACTTCGGACTGGCCCAGCAGTGGGGCTGGACACTGTCGGCCGGGGCCGCGGCCGTGCTGACCCTCGGGCTCAATTACGCGGCCAACGAAGCCGAGAACTTCCGGGCCGGACTCGAAGCGGTTCCCCGCGGCCAGACCGAGGCGGCACTGGCCTTGGGCCTGTCGCCCCTGCAGACCGTGCGACGCATCGTGCTGCCCCAGGCGCTGCGGATCAGCCTGCCGGGCCTCACCAACGACCTGATCGCGCTGTTCAAGGATTCCTCCATCGTCTCGGTGATCGGCCTGGTGGAGCTCACCAAGGAGTTCCTCATCCGCTCGCTCGATGCGGGCGACTACCTCGGCCTGGGCGTGCTCACGGCCGCGATCTACTTCGCGATGGGCCACACCGCCTCGCTCGCGGCCCGGGCCCTGGAACGGAGGCTGAGGACATGATCGAAATCCACGGACTCAAGAAACGCTTCGGTGCGGTGAGCGTGCTCGACGGCATCGACCACCGTCAGGCCGCCGGCGAAGTGGTGGCGCTGATCGGACCCAGCGGCTGCGGCAAGAGCACCTTCCTGCGATGCCTGAACTGGCTGGAGACCCCCGACTCCGGCTCCATCCGACTGGGCGAGGTGCGCATCGACGCGGGCACACCGTCGGCCTCGGACCCGTCTCTCCGGCAACGGCTTCGGCGGCACACCGGGATGATCTTCCAGCAGTTCCACCTGTTTCCCCACAAGACCGCTCTGGAGAATGTGATGGAGGCTCCGGTGCAGGTGGACCGCCGGCCGCCGCCCGAAGCCCGCGATCTGGCGATGGGGTTGCTGTCGAAGGTGGGTCTGGCCGACCGGGCGCATCACCGACCCTCACAACTCTCGGGCGGCCAGCAGCAACGGGTGGCCATCGCCCGGGCGCTGGCCATGAAACCCAAGGTTCTCCTCTGCGACGAACCCACCAGCGCGCTGGATCCCGAACTGCGGAGCGAGGTGCTGGCGGTGCTGCGCACGCTGGCCTCCGAAGGCATGACGCTGCTGCTGGTGACCCATGAACTGGCCTTCGCCCGCGACATCGCGCATCGGATCGTCTTCGTCGAGGGCGGGCGGGTGGTGGAATCGGGCCCGGCACCCGAGGTACTGGATCACCCCAGGCACCCGCGCCTCCGCGAATTCCTGGGAAACAGCCCGTCGGCTCAGACTTTCGGGGCCGATAGGAGCGCCAAGCGCCCATCCTGACATCCGGCCGCCACCCGGGCCTCTCCCGCCAACCAGGCCAAGGTCGTCACGGCTCCCGCCAGGGCCGTGGCCCGCAGCGGTTGAGACGATTTGCCGGCATTCCAGAACAGCACTTGACCTCCTTGGCAACCGCTGGCCAACAGATGCCCCGCCTTCTGGTACGCCAGGCACGAGACCCGGGCCGGATGCCCTTCGAGAATGCGCGGGGTGGAACCGGCCGGCCCCTTGCCGCTGCAATCCCACACCATGGGTTCCTGGCCACCGTCGGTGGCGAGGTATCGTCCGGAATGATGCCAGGCAAGGCTACGCACCTTGGCGGCGTAGCCCGACATGGCCAGTTCTTCGCCTTCCCGGAACGGCAGGGGCCAGATCTGGACACTGTTCTCCTGGGTTCCGGCCACCACCCAACGGCCGTCCGGCGACATGGCCAACGAGACGAGGCTGGTCTTCCAGGGCAGTTCCGAGGTGACCCGACCACTCTGGGCGTCATACACCGTCACTCCGCCATAGCAGGCCGCACCCAGCGATCGACCCTCGGCCGACCAGGCCAGTGCCGCCACCGTGCTGCGATGCCCGCCCAGGGTCCGCGCCCAACCCCGGGCTCCCGGAGCCCCGATGCACACCGACTTGCCCGAGGCGGCGGCCAGCCACTCGCCCGACGGAGAGAAGGCCAGCTGTTCGACCCAGGCCGACGGCATGGGCAACGACTCGATCAAGGCGCCGGTCGCCGGATCCCAGATCCGAACCTGACCGTCTTGCCCCGAGGTCGCGAAAGTGGGGCCGGCGGGATTCCAGGCCAGACGGAAACCACCTCCCTCATGGGCCTGGATGGACTGGAGACGTCGGCCCGAAGCGGCGTCGACCACCCAGGCCGACCCTTCGGTCCCCAGGACCGCGATCAGGGCCTCATCCGGCGAGCCGGCCAGAGCGGCGATGGGTTCGGAGAGGTCCAACACCCAATCGGCGGGGCGAAGCGGAGCATTCATCACAAATCAAGGCGGAGGCGGTCACGGAGCGACTCAGGCCAGGCAGCGACGGAACCCGGCATTCAAGGCCTCGCGGTCCAGATTGCGCCCGATGAACACCAACTGGCTCTTGCGCTCGAGGGCGTCTTTCCACGGACGGTCGGGCTTGCCCTCGAAGAGCATGTGGACGCCTTGGAACACGAAGCGGTTGGCCTGCCCCTTGATGTTGAGGATGCCCTTCATGCGGAAGATGTCCTGACCCTTGGTCTGGAGGAGTTCGCTGAGCCAAGCGTTGAGCTTCTTGGCGTCGAGTTCGCGGCGCTCCTCGATGCCGACACTGGAGACGGTCTCGTCGTGAGTGTGGTTGTGCCCGTGGCCGCCGTGTTCATGGACATGGGTGGGCTCGACGGTCTTGCCGTCACGCTCGATGCGACCGTGGAACTCGCCCAGACCGTGCTGGGTGAACAAGGCGTAGTT
>JAIXXC010000305.1 GCA_027490985.1 Verrucomicrobiales bacterium | reverse complement strand
GATCAGGCCCCGGTGGACTGCGTGCTCAGCTACAACCAGTACACGCTCCAGAACACCCGATTCGCCGAGGAGACCGTGCCCTACTTGAAGGCCCGCGGGATCGGCGCCATGAACGCCGGTCCCTTCAGCGCCCGCCTGCTCACCAACGCTCCCTTGCCGGCCTGGCTGAAGGAGCCCGAGGCGGTGAAGGCCGCCGCTCGCGCCGCGGCCGCGCTCTGCGCCCAACGCGGCACCGACATCGCCAAGCTGGCCCTGCAGTTTTCCTGCGCGAACCCCGACATCGCCACCACCATCGCCGGCAGCGCCAACCCGGAAAATATCCGCAACTGGGCGCGCTGGATTGAAGAACCCATCGACACCGGACTGCTGGCGGAGGTCCGGGCGATTTTCCGGCCCGTCCACAACCTCGGGCATGCCGAGGGCCTGCCCGAGAACAACTAAAGCCCGCGGGAACCCTCGGCGAACCCACATCGAACAAATTCACCACGGACAACAAGCAGCATGAAGTCCCTCCGTCTCGGCCTCATCGGCCTCGGCAACATCGGCCGCCACCACGCCACCTACCTGCAGGCCGGCAAGGTGCAGCGCTGCGAGCTGGTGGCCGTGTGTTCGACGACCCCGGCCAAGATGGAGGCCTACCGGCCCCTGGTCGCTTGGACCGACGCCCGTGCGCTCATCGCCTCGGGCACGGTGGATGCGGTCCTGGTGGCCACCCCGCATTACCAGCACACCGACCTCGGCATCGCCGCCCTCGAGGCGGGCGTGCACCTGATGGTCGAGAAGCCCATCTCCGCCCACAAGGCCGACGCTCTCAAGCTGATCGCCGCCCACGAGCGGCATCCGAAGACGGTGTTCGGCGGCATGTTCCAACTGCGGGTGGAACCGCGCTACCAGAAGCTCCGATCGCTCATCGAGTCGGGCGAACTCGGCCGCATCGTCCGCGTGAACTGGATCAACACCGACTGGTTCCGCACCGACGCCTACTACGCCAGCGGCGGGTGGCGGGCCACCTGGGCGGGTGAAGGCGGCGGTGTGCTGCTCAACCAATGCCTGCACAACCTCGACATCCTGGCCTGGCTGTTGGGGTTGCCCTCGTCGATCCGGGCCCACGTCACGCTCGGACGGGACCACACCATCGAGGTCGAGGACAACGTCACGGCCTACCTCGAGTATCCCTCCGGGGCCACGGGCGTCTTCGTGGCCAGCACCGGCGAGGCGCCGGGCACCAACCGCTTCGAACTGACCGGCACCCGCGGCCGAGCCGTGCTGGAGGACGGCAAGCTGCGCTTCATCCGCAACCTGTGCGACATGACCGAATTCAGCCGATCCTCAACGTCGGGCTTCGCCAAGCCGGAGTCGTGGAACGTGGAGATCCCCTTCGAGAACGCCGACCAGCCGCACGCCCAGCTGATGACCCAGTTCACCGAGGCGATTCTCGATGGAAAACCCCTCATCGCCCCCGGACGCGACGGCCTGGCTTCGTTGGAAATGGCCAATGGCATGCTCTACTCGGGATTGATCGGACAAACGGTCACCCTGCCCCTCGATGCCGAGGCCTACGCCCGGAAGCTTCAGGAACTCATCGCCGGATCGCGCTTCGTGAAGAAGACGGTGGCCGGCGACGCGTCGGACTTCGCGGCCTCCTTCCGACGGTAGCATCCAAGGCGACGCCGACCGATCCTGGCTGAGGCAGAGGGGGCCGAAGGGGCCGAAGCGTTGGCCCGAGCCCCCTTCAGCGCGCCCCGAAGAGGCGTTCCCACAACGCCGATCCGCCAAAAACCCAGCCTGTGGCAGCGACGGCGATGTAGGGCCCATAGGGCAACCGACCCGACCAGTGCTGACGGCCCAGGGCGATCAGGCCCAGCCCCACCACCGCCCCGAGCACCGAGCTGAACATCAGGCTGAAGAGGGTGGCCTTCCATCCGAGGAAGGCTCCGATGGCGGCCATGAACTTCACATCCCCCAAACCCATGGCTTCGCGGGGCAGCGTCAGCGACTCGGCCTCGGCCGACAGATACGGTTCGGACTCGGGTTCCAGCACCTCGTCACCGATGCGCAAAGCCTTGGGCGAAAGGCGCACCTCGCCCTCGGGGTAGCACCGGTCGGCCAGTTCCAGACGCCGGCCTTCCATCACCACCGTGTCGGTCTCGCGGTAGAACACCTCCTCGAAGGGAATCTCACGATCCGCCAACCGGATGCCCGCATCGTGGAAGATCACGCGGCTGCCCGGCTCGAGGGCGACCCGTTCACGGCCGAAGAGGAACTTGCCCAAGCGCAGCACCAGGTACACGACGCCACCGCCCACCGCGATGCCCAGGGCACTGCTGCGAAGGGCCGCCAGGATGGAACTCTGCTGATGCAACTCGGGCGCCGCCAACGACAGGAGGAACCCCACTCCGACGCCGCCTAGGGTGATCTCGTCGGGGATGATGAAGTGTTCGAAGTCGATGAAGGTGGCGGCCACGAATCCGGCCAACAACACCGCGGCCGCGGCCGCGGCCCACGGAGCCTGTTCTCCGTAGTGCAGCCAGGCCGCGACGAACAGCACGCCGGTCAGGGCTTCGACGCCGATGTAGCGCGCAGAGATGGGGCTGCGGCACGACGCGCAGCGACCCCGGAGCATCAGCCACGAGAGGATGGGCAGGTTCTGCCACATCGGGATGCGGTGGTTGCACGACGGACAATGGGAGGGCGGATGAACGATGCTCTCACCCCGGGGCATCCGGTGGATCACCACATTGAGGAAGCTGCCGGTCATGGCCCCGAAGATCGCCACGAAGCACGTCCAGAAGTGGAACGGCAGTCCCAGCGGCCCGTGGTGACGGTAGAGTTCGTCTTCCCAGTTCATCGCGGCTCCCCGGTGCCATAGACCTCGCGGACCAGAGCCGCCCGCATCGCCTCGATGGGCGCGGGCCGCTGGGTCCACAACTCGAAGGCGGCGGCCCCCTGGTACAACAACATGCCCAGGCCATTGGCCGTGCGACACCCGGCCTCGCGGGCGGCCTTCAACAGCGGCGTTTCGCTCGGTCGGTAGATCATGTCGTACACCGCGTCGGCCCGAGCCACGGGATAGGCCTCCAAATCCAGGGGGATCGGATCCTCCGCCTTCAGGCCCGACGAAGTGGCATTGAGGATGAACTCCACATCGGAGTCGGGCAGGCCTGTGCGCACATCGACCGCCGGAAACCGATCGGCGATCTCGGCGGCCAGTTCGACCGCCTTGGACTCGGTGCGGTTCTGCAGCCACAGGGTCTCCACACCTTCGTCGGCCAACCGCAGCGCGGCGGCCCGACCGGCACCCCCGGCCCCGAGCAACAACACCCGCGCTCCGCGGGGTTCCATGAGCAGGTCTTCGCGGAGAGAGCGGACAATGGCGTCGGCGTCGGTGTTGTATCCGCGAAGCCGCACCGGACCTCGGAAATTCTTCAAAAGTCCCACGGGGGTCCAGACACCCTCGGCGTTCTCCGCCTCGAAGACCACGGTGTTGACCGCTCCCCAGGCCTCGGCCGACGGGTCGAGCACGTCCATCATCTCCAGCGCGAGACGCTTGTGGGGCACGGTGAGGTTCACCCCGCAGAAGCCCATCACCCGCGCACCTTCGAGGGCCACGGCCAGACGCTCGGGCTCCACCTCGCAGGCGAGGTAGCGCCAATCGAGGCCCAGCACCGCGAAGGCGGCGTTGTGCATCGCGGGCGAGGCGGAATGCCGGATGGGCGCTCCCCAGACGGCCGCCAGGCGCGTGGAGGCCGTCACCGGCTTGGGCACAGGCTCGGACATGATCGGTCCAGAGTGCCGCCAAGCCGCGGCGCCGTCCAAGCCTGTTCGAATCTGATCGAGCCGGTTCGAGCGATGTCTGCCGATACGGTCCGATGCCCGATGGGGGGCTCCGGGACCGGGCGGCCCACCATCGAATCGCCTTGTCGAACCATCACCGCATGCTCAGATCGATCGTCATGGCCCGCTCCGCCCTCAACCCCCGCCTCCGGTCGCTGGCGTGCTGGATCGCCTCGGCGTTGTCGGTCTGGGGCGGCATCACCCTGGAGTCCGACGGCTACCATGTCCGGCCGGGCGACCGGATCCAGGACGCCCTCGACCAGGCGGCCACCAACGCGGTGCAGAAGACCGTCTGGGTCCACGCCGGGACGTACCGGCCGGACGCGAAACGGCAGGCGCTGGTCTGGTTCAATCGCCGGCATGACGGCATCCGTCTGGTGGCCCTCGGGGAAGTCACCCTGAGCGCGGCCAATCCCGAGGTGTCTGCAAACCAGGAACCGTCACATCCCGCCGTGGTGAACCACGTGGCGTATTTCGGCGATGGGGTTTCGACCAACACGCTGATGCGCGGCTTTCGGCTCACCGGCGCCAACGCCTTCCTGACCCAGGACGGTACCCCGGCCCTCGAGCCCAACCGCACGATCCTCAAGAACCACTTCTTCTACTCCGACGGCGGCGCGGTGAAGGTGTTCGGGCGCTCGGCCCCTCGGCTGGTCGAGCTCACCATCGAGGACAATTTCACCCGGCCCTGCGGGGCGGGCATCTCGGTGCAGCAGCAGGGGTTCCGCGAGATCCCGGTGCTCATCGCCAGTTGCCGCTTCCTCAACAACCGGGCCCAGGGCACCGGTCCGGCCATCGACCTGCTGGCGGGCAGCTCGGCCAAGATCCTGAACTGCCTCTTCGTCGGGAACATCTCCAACACCGGCGAAGACCTCGTGGCCAAGGCCTCCGGCGAGAAGCCCTTCGCGAACAATGGGGCGATCACCATCTTCTGGGAATCGCTGGCGCTGGTGCAGAACTGCACCTTCACCGGCAACCGCAACGGCGTGGACGACATGGGCGGCGACAGCGTGTACGTGGCCAATCTCTTCCAGGCCAATCGCGCCGAGGGCGGGTTGCCCGGACTCGCCCGATATGAACTGGCCGTCAACGCTGGAGGGCGCGTGGAGAACTGCGTGATCCTGGGCCCGGTCCACGACGCCAAGAAGGTCATCGACCCCGCGAAGAATCGCCTCCAGGGCCCCGATCCCCGCTTCGACGCCGACTGGGTACCGCAGGCCCCCGAGTACTCCGGCATCGGTTATCGGCCCATGACGCGGGCGAAGTCACCGGCCCCGGCTCCTCCCCGGCCCCCGATCACTGCGGCTCCACCAGTTCCAGCGTCCCGTTGAGCGGGATGGGGCCCGTGCGGACCTGTCGGCGGCCCGATGGCCACACCACCTCGATGCGGTCCACGGCCGTGTCCGATCCCAGTCCGAAGTAGAGCGGCAGACTGCTCTGGGCGAGGTATCCTGATTTGCCGTCGTGAAAGCGCGTCTGCACCCGAGAACCGCAGTGGACCCGCACCGTCGCGCCCAGCCCATCACGATTGGACATCGTACCCACCAGCCGCACCTGCAGGAATCGCAACGTCGTGCGCGCAGACAAATCGCTGATGAGCACCTGCGGTGCGTCGTTCCATTCGTTCGTCACCAGGTCGAGGTCGCCGTCGCCGTCCACGTCGAGGGACACCGACGACCGTGAGCTCGCCACACCCATCACCCGGACCTTGCCGGTGCGGCCCTTCGCCAGCGGGTGACGACGGTCTTCGGGCAGCGCCGTATCCAACGTGAAGGCTTCCCGCAGCATCGGATCACCCCGGCGCGGCTCCAGGCCCAGCACCGACTCCGCATTCAGGAAGCGCTGGCCGCCCTCGTTGAGCAGCAGCGAGTTGGCCACGTAGCGCAGTGGATAGCCCATGCCCGCGGTCACGAAGACGTCCTCGTCGCCGTCGGCATTGAAGTCGGCCACCGTGACGCCCCACGGCCAATAGGTCTCGGCCCCCACGGCCGCCGAAACCTCCGCGAAGGCCTGACCGGAACCCTGATTCTGGAAGAACGCATTGCCGAACACACTATTGGTGGCCCGACGGAACAACTCCGGCTTCCACTCCGCAGCACACCAGGCGTCGCTCTTGGTCCTCTCGAACGCGACCGTCAGGTTGGTGTCGCCGGCGTTGATCTGGGCGGTGGTCATGTCGGAGTGCATGTCGGTCACGAACAGATCCATCAGCCCGTCACGATTCTGGTCGAAGAACTTCACTCCCATCGAACCCCACGGCGTCTTCGGAAAGTAGGCCGCCGTACGATCCTCGAAGCGGCTGCCCTGGCGGTTGGCGTAATACCGGTCCTCGCCCGACATGCTCAGCACGTAGAGCTCCGGGAACCCGTCGGCATCGAGGTCGCAGAAGGTGGCGTCGCCGCTCCAGGCGCGGTGCACCAGACCCGTCGCCTCCGAGGCGTTCTCGAAACGGCCATCACCCCGGTTGCGGAAGAGCGGACTCGTCTCGCTCCGCTCCGGATACTGCCAACCCTGGAACGCATCGGACCGGCCGACGTACTCCCCGGCCCGGCCCTTCTCATTGCGCGTGTACACCCCGACGTTGCAAATGAAGAGATCCAGCTTCCCGTCCCGGTCGTAGTCGAAGAACACCGCCCCCGACCCGTGCCCCGCCTTGCCGGGCGACACGCCCGCCTCCACCGTGATGTCGCGGAACCGACCCCCGCCCTCATTGTGGAACAGCACCGTTCCCTGGCGCACCGTGGTCACCAACAGGTCGGGTCGCCCATCGTTGTCGATGTCGGCGAACGAGGCCCCCACGCTCACCTTGCCCGCCATCGCCACCCCGGCCTGGGATGTGATGTCCGCAAATCGGCCCCCGCCCACATTGCGCCACAACTGATTGCCCGCCCGCTGGTTGACGAAGAACAAATCGGGCCGCCCGTCCCCATCCACATCCGCCGCCGCGATGGCCGTGCCGTGGTCGTAGTGCACGGCCTTGTAATCCCGGGCCCCGTCGTCCACGGGCACGTGTCGGAACGTGATCCCGCTCTCCGGCAACCGGTCCTGGAACCCGAACCCGTGGAACACCTTCCAGTTGGCCGCATCGGCTCGTTGCCGTGCCGCATTGGCCGCCAGTGCCGCCCGCACGGAATCCTGCGGCCTCGCCTCGGGAACCAGGACTGTCGCATCGGCAAGGCCAGCGACAGCCATCAACGACACAAGACCGACAGACGGAAGCCAATGGGAGAGAGTCATGGCGGGTTGGGGTTCTGCTCTGCAGGGTAATCCACCCGATCCTGATACTGCAAAAGCTCTTTGCCCTCGGTGCCCCCAAACCGCAGCGGAGCAGAATCGGCCTTGAGGCCGATACCGCCACGCTCTGGAAGCGATCAAACCCTTCCCCTCGCGCATCGTGCGAAGGCTCTTCCTTCCCCGAGCTTCCCTGCGGGCGAAGGCGGGTCCTGCGGAGCCCACCCTTGAGACTTCCCAAGCCCGCCCCGGACTGTTTGATTGGGCCCTCTCTCCAACCTACCCATGAAACCGATCCTGTGGATCCTGGCCTGCGGAGCCCTCTGGGCGCGATGGACCCTCGGTGCGGAACCCCCGGCTCGTGCCCAGGCCTTCCGCACGAATGACATCATCGCCGTCCTCGGCGGCGGCTCCGCCGAAGCGCGCAGCCTGGGAGCGCATGGGGAAACCCTGCTCACCGCCGCCCATCCCGGACACCGCCTCCGGATTCTGAATTTCGCCCACGCAGGCGACACCGTCTTCAGCCAACTCCGGGACGTGAACTACCCCACGCCCCTCCAACAAGTCGCCCAGGCCAAGGCCACCGTCTGCATCCTCGACTTCGGTCAAAGCGAAGCCTACGGGGGCCTGGATCGCCTGGATGCCTTCGGTGAACGCCTCGAACAGTGGGTCCTCGACAGCCAGGCCATCGGCACGCGGGTCTTCCTCGTCACCCCCGTCCCGGTGATCCGTGAAGGAGCCCCACCCGTCGAGGCCTACGCGCGGCGCATCCGTGAGATCGCCCACCGCCGGAATCTGCCCGTCATCGATGTCTTCGAGGCCGCTCGGTCCCGCAACGATCTCTCCCCCGACGGCCGCACCCTCACCGATTCCGCAATGGCCCGAGTCGCGAGGCTGGCCTGGAATCCCTGGATGCACGGCGTGGTCTCACCGCAGAC
This sequence comes from Verrucomicrobiales bacterium, assembly GCA_027490985.1. Lineage (GTDB taxonomy): Bacteria > Verrucomicrobiota > Verrucomicrobiia > Limisphaerales > UBA9464 > SXXZ01. The sequence goes on along the minus strand of JAIXXC010000305.1, from coordinate 10,569 downwards.
CGATGACGCCGGCCGGTTCACCGATCCCTCCTGGGAAGCACTGCGTCAGGCCCACCTCGAACGCAACGCCCTCTGGAAGGGCTATACCCGGCCGACCAACTGGGCCTTCCTCGCCGGCGATCGCACCGAACAACCCAGCAGTCGCGACCATCGCGACCTGAAGATCCGCTGGTTCCCCACCGAGATGGAGCAATTCGTGCCCCTGTTGCAGGCCGCCGACCGCAAGACCGACGCGCTGGCCCAGCGCCTCAACCCGACCGAGAACACCCGTTGATTTCCCGATGACCTCCCCGCGCCTTTCCCGGGTCTCCGCCCGTGTGCTCGCCGGCACCACCCTTCTCGCCGCCCTGGGTCTGCCTCCCGGCGTCTGCGCCACGCAAACGCCCGACGAAGAACGGGCCACGCTCCGGGCCCTGCCGGGGTATTCGGTCAGCCTCTTCGCCAGCGAGGCCGATGGCGTGGTCAAGCCCACCCAGATCCGCTTCGACGGCGACGGTCGCCTGTGGGTCGCCACCACCACCAGCTACCCGCAGATCCGCCCCGGCGAGAAACCGCGGGACCGCATCGTCGTGCTCGAGGACACCGATCACGACGGCAAGGCTGACCGGTCCACCGTCTTCGACGACCAGCTGCATATGCCCCTCGGGCTCGAACTCGGCGATGGTGGGGTGTACGTGGGTGCCGCCGACCAGCTGCTCTTCCTCAAGGACACCGACGGCGACGGCAAGGCCGATCAGCGGCGCGTGATCTTCAGCGGGTTCGGCACCGGTGACACCCACCAGACGATCAACTCGTTCACGTGGGGACCGGCCGGTGAGCTGATGATGAGCCAGGGCCTGCACGCCGTGAGCCGCATCGAGACGCCCTGGGGCAACGAAACCCTCCACCAGGCCGGTGTCTGGCGCTTCTGGCCCCGGCGCCTGCGGCTCGACCCCTTTTGGGATGGCGCCATGGGCGCACACAACCCCTTCGGCACCACCTTCGATCGCGCGGGCCAACCCTTCGTCTTCGCGGGCAACGGCCACGGCATCGCCCACCTCACCCAGGCGATGATCCGCACCGAGCACTTCGAGGCCCATCCGCCGCTCTGGAACCAGGGCCGCAAGTTCGGCGGCGCCGACATCGCCGACAACGGTCATTGGCTCCCCGAGAATCGCGGGGAGTTCGTGGCCGGCGGCTACCTGCACAACAGCGTCGAGCGCTTCCGCATCACCCCGCGCGGGGCGACCTTCCACGTCGAACGCCTGGCCCCGCTCGTCGAATCGACCAACACCGCCTTCCGCGTCGTGGATGTGCGCTTCGGTCCCGACGGAGCCCTCTATCTCTGCGACTGGTTCAACTCGTTGATCGGCCACTACCAGACGAGCTTCCGCCATCCCGACCGCGACAAGACCCGCGGCCGCATCTGGCGCGTCACCGCCAACGGCCGGCCGACCCTGCGCCCGCCGGCTCTGGAGAAGGCCGCCTTGCCGGTGCTCTTCGACGCGCTGGTCTCGCCCGAGCGCTGGAACCGTCAACTCGCCGCGCGCGTCCTGAAAGACCGGCCCACCGACTCCGTGGTCGCCGCCGCCCAGGCTTGGATTGCAGGGGGCCCCACCTCCGAATCCCGTCTGGAGCGCTCGTATGAGGCCATCGGTGTCCTGGCCGCTCACGAGAGGCCCGCGCCGGACCTCGTCGAGAGGCTCGCCCGCTCCGCCAACCCCGACCACCGCGCCCGGGCCGCCCGGATCACCGGCCACTGGGCCGACCGCCTCAAGGACCCGCTGGCCGTGCTCACCCGGCTGACGGGCGATCCCGAGCCCCGGGTCCGTCTCGAGGCCGTGGTGGCCTGCGCCTACGTCCCGGAGGCCCGCGCCGTCGAGGTGGCCTCCCAAGCCATGGAGTTCCCCGCCGAGGCTCCGATCACGTATGCGTTCGTGCAGTGCGTCCACGCGCTGAAGCCCCTCTGGAAAGGACCCTACGCCCAAGGCTCGCTGGTTTTCGGCAACAACCCGGCCCGTCGGGAGGCCTTCGCCCGCGCCGACCGCAGCGCCGACACGGTCGACGAGGCCGCGACCCGACTGCGCCGCGTGCAGGAGGTGGCCTTGCCGGCCGACACCCAGGCCTCGCTGGTCGACGCGGTGCTGGCCGCGGCCCGACCCCAGGACATCCCGCTGCTCCTCAACCCGCGGACCTTCACCGTCGGCACCGCCTACGACGGCGCCGCGCACGCGCGGGCTCTGGCCCGCCTCGACGCCTTGGGACAGGACCTCGGGCTCAAGCCCACTCAAGACGTGGGGCCGGCCCTCGCGACCTTGCTGACCACCTGGGAAACCTCCGTGCAGGCCGGAGCCGCCCGGTTGATCGGCCGCTGGCGGATCACCGCCCTCGAGGCCGACCTGATCCGCCTCATGGAGTCGCCCGAGATGCCGCAGGCCTTGCGAGCCGGGGCGATCGTTGGTCTGGCCCGATTCCCGGAGCCGGCCCATACCGGACGGATCCTGAAGGCGGCCGAGCCCAAGGCCCCGACCGAGCTGAAGTCCACCGCCGCGATCGCCCTGGCCGGACGCGACCTGAGACAGGCCTGCCGCCTCGCCGCCGAAGTGCTGGCCGGCGACTCCGATCCGGCCACCGTCGAGCAGGTGCTCGCCCCGATCCTCCGCCAGACCGGCGGTACCCCCACGCTGGCCACTGCCTTCGCGGCCACGCCACCCTCCGAGGGGTCGGCCCGTGCCGTGGCCGCATTCCTCGCACGGGCCGGTCGGACGGTTCCGGAGCTGGCCTCGGTCCTCGGCCGACCGAGCGGTGCCGGCAGCGCCTCCGGCCGATTCGCCTCGCCCGCGGCCCGTCAGGAATTCCTGAAGACGGTCACCGCCTCGGGCGACGCCACCCGGGGCGCCCGCATCTTCACCCGTCCCGAACTCGGCTGCACCGCCTGCCATGGCATCGGGGCTTCCCAACCCGGACTCGGGCCCGACCTGGGCGCCCTCGGCACGGCCCAGACGCCCGACTTCATCCTGAGGGCCATTCTGGAACCCCAGGTGGAGGTCAAAGAGGGCTTCATGTCGTGGACCCTCACACTCCAGAACGGCGAAGAAATCCAGGGACGGATCGAAAGCACCTCGGCCCAAGAGGTGGTGCTGCTCGACGCGGCCACCCGGAAACCCCTGCGGTTGGCCCGCTCCGAGATCCGCTCCCAGACGCAGGCCGGCTCGATCATGCCCGCCGGCCTGGTCGACGGCCTGAGCGACACCGAACTCCGCGACCTGCTCCGCTACCTGTCCGGCCTCGGCCGACGCGACTGACCCCGCTCGATCGCGCCGTGGGCCGGGCCGGATGGGTGGTCCGAAGCGTTGACGGACCGGAAGGCCTTCGGGGAAGGTTCGTCATCGTGCCCGCCCATCCGCTCATCGACCTGATCACGTCGCCGGAGCCTTCCGTGCGGAATCGTCCGCTGGAGGCCTGGGCCAAGCCGGCCGACCTGACCGCGTTGCTCGAGGCCTGCGCGGCCCTCGACCGATTCCGGCGCGAGGCGCAGAACCTCTACGAGCGGGTGCGGGCCCTGTTCTTCCTGTCGGCCCTGCACCGGTTCCACCTGCCGCCCAAACTCAGCGATTCGGGGCAGGCCGGCCTGATCCCCTTCGCCGGTTTCGAACATCTGCTCAACCGCCGCTTCGAAGAGGCCATCGATTGCTTCCTGGGCGAGCTCCGGGCTCAGGGCCCGTCCGACGGCATCGCCTCGGCCCTGGCCGCGGCCTACCACCGCCTGGCCTTCCAGACCCTGGCCGACCAGGTCCGGCGCAGCGTGCGCACCGTCCGCGGCAACCAGTGGATGTTCCGCATGGGCCACCCGGCCGACCAACCCCTGCGGTTGCGCCCGGAGCTGTCGGAGCGATCGGCCGACGGCACCTACCCCATCCTGCGCGAACAAACCCCGGTGCGGATGGACCTCACCCATTCGGCCTGGTCCGACATCTTCTTCCTGGGCATGGACTACCCCGAGGGGGCGCGGGTGTTGAACATCTCGGTCGACCTCGGCGTCCACGGGCGCGATGCGGCCCCGCGACCGCCGGTGAGCGCCTGGCTGCGCGTGCTCGACGAACCGGTGCTCCGACTCACCTCGGTGGATCTGGGCGCCACGGCCGACATCGGTTCGTTGGGCGAGGTCTTCGATTTCGCCAAGGACCATCTCGGACTGCTCAAGGCGGCCGTCATCGCCGCTGGCGTCGTGCCACCGGGCATCGAGGGCTCCGGCCAATCCCTGGCCGACTTGCTGGCGCGCATCGTCGGTCCGGGCCGCGGGCTCGAACTCTGTTCCAGCGTCAACGACATCCCCAAGGGCTCCCGGCTGGCGGTGAGCACCAACCTGCTCGGCTCGCTCATCAGCGTCTGCATGCGGGCCACCGGACAGGCCGGCTCGCTGACCGGCCCCCTCGACGAGCCAGAGCGGCGTCTCGTGCTGGCGCGGGCTCTGTTGGGCGAATGGCTCGGCGGTTCCGGCGGCGGCTGGCAGGACTCGGGCGGCGTCTGGCCGGGCATCAAGCTCATCACCGGCGTGGCGGCCTCCGAAGACGATCCCGAATTCGGCATCTCCCGCGGATGCCTCATGCCCACCCACCATGTCTTCAGCCGGCAGGAGATCCCGGAGTCTTCGCGCCGGGCCCTCATGGATTCCCTGGTCGTGGTGCACGGGGGCATGGCCCAGAATGTCGGGCCCATCCTCGAGATGGTCACCGAGAAGTACCTGCTCCGCTCGGCGGCCGAATGGTCCGGGCGGCAAGAGGCCCTGGGCGTCCTGGACGAGATCATCGACGCCCTGCGCCGCGGCGACATCCGGGCCGTGGGCCGGGCCACCACGCGGAATTTCCGGCAGCCCCTGCAGACCATCATCCCCTGGGCCTCGAACCACTTCACCGAACGGCTCATCCAGCAGTGCGAGGTCGAATTCGGCGACGACTTCTGGGGATTCTGGATGCTCGGCGGCATGTCGGGCGGCGGGATGGGGTTCATCTTCGCGCCGGAGCGCAAGGCCGAGGCCCAGCAACGCCTGTTGGCCCTGATGCTCGAGACCAAGCGCAGCCTCTCGGCGGCCCTGCCCTTCGCCATGGATCCGGTGGTCTTCGACTACGCCATCAACGAGCACGGCACCGTGGCCGATCTGCTCTCGGGCGACGCGGCGCTGATGCCACCCCAGTACTACGCGCTCACCGTTCCGACCCTGCTGCGGGCCGATCGCCGATCGCTGACCGCGGATCGCCGCGCCGAGCTCGACCGCGTGGGCATGGCCGCCCGGACACGGCCCGAGCTGGGCGGCCTGATCCAGACTCTCTTCGACGCGTTGCTGCCGCGCACCCGGAACGGCTCCTCGGAGCGCGACGATCTGCGGGCCCTGCTCGAGCGGAACGGGTTCGATCCGGCCCAGCACGAACAGATCCGTTCCGACCTCCGCGAGGGTCGCATCGGGCTCGCCCAGAATCGCCTCAGGGCCGACAGCCGGATCGAGGATGTCGACGACGACGACGTGCTGCGGTGGGATTCGACCCGGGTATCGGTGGCCCCGGAAGTGCGGGCGGCCGGAGAAGCGGCGCTGCGGGCCGGAGAGGTCGCCGTGGTCACACTCGCCGCCGGGGCCGGCTCGCGATGGACCGGCGGAGCCGGCACGTGCAAGGCCCTGCACCCCTTTGCGAAACTCGAAGGGCGGCATCGCACTTTCATCGAGACCCACCTGGCCAAGTCGCGGCGTTCAGGACGCCTGGCCGGCCACGCACTGCCCCACCTCTTCACCACCAGCTACCTGACGCATGGGCCCACCCAGGCCCTGCTTCAACGGGCCGGCGGATACGATTACCCGGGTCCCCTGCTGTTGTCCCCGGGTCGCAGCGTGGGCCTGAGGCTCGTGCCCACCGAACGCGACCTGCGTTTCGCCTGGGAAGAGATGCCCCAGCAGGTGCTCGACGTTCAGCAGCAGAAGGTGCGTGAGAGTCTCCGCTCGGCCCTCATCGGCTGGGCCCGATCGGCGGGCGAGGGCGGCGACTACACCGACAACCTGCCGTTGCAATGCCTGCACCCGGTCGGGCATTTCTTCGAGGTTCCCAACCTGTTCCGCAACGGCGTCCTGGCCGAGCTGCTGGGCGAGCGTCCCCGGCTCAAATACCTGCTGCTGCACAACATCGACACCCTCGGCGCCTCGGTCGACCCCGACCTCCTCGGGCAGCATGTGCTCAGCGGGGCCTGCCTGACCTTCGAGGTCATCGGACGCCGGCTGGAGGACCGCGGCGGCGGGCTGGCCCGTGTCCAGGGGCGACCCCGGCTGGTCGAGGGCCTGGCGATGCCCCGCGAAGAGGACGAGTTCCGGTTGCGCTTCTACAACTCGATGACCACCTGGATCCATCTGGACCGGTTGCTGGAAGCCTTCGGGTTGACGCGCGAAGACATCCTCTCACGCGACGATGTGAAGATCTCGGCCGCCATCCGCGGTCTGGCCGGTCGCCTCCCGACCTATGTGACCCTCAAAGAGGTGAAGAAGCGCTGGGGACACGGCCAGGAGGATGTCTTCCCCGTCGCCCAATTCGAGAAGCTCTGGAGCGATCTGAGCGCGCTGCCCGAGATCGACACCCGCTTCGTGGTGGTGCCGCGCATCCGCGGGCAGCAGCTCAAGGATCCGGCCCAGCTCGACGGGTGGCTGCGCGATGGCTCGGCCGCCGCGGTGTCGGCGTTGTGCGATTGGACCTGAGGCTCCGCCGTCCGACAAACGCCCCAAAGCAAACGCCCGTTCCGCGATGCAGCGGAACGGGCGTTTTGTGCTGGGGTTTGGGCGGGCTTGAAGGGTCCACCCGCAGCGCGCCTCAGGCGCGTTCCATGTACTTGCCGGTGCGGGTATCGACCTTGATCTTCTCGCCGGTCTTGATGAAGAGCGGCACGTTGATCTCGACGCCGGTCTCCAGCGTCACGGTCTTCTGCACGTTGTTGGCGCTGTCGCCCTTGAGGCCCTCGGGCGCGTTGGCCACGGTCAGGACGACGCTCGGGGGCAATTCGATGATCACGGCCTTCTCCTCGACGAAGGTCATGGTGACCAGGCTGTTCTCGGTGAGGAAGTTCTTGGCGTCGCCCACGAACTCGGGCGTCACGGTGACCTCCTCGTAGTTCTCGGGATTGACGAACACGTAGTCGTCACCGGACTTGTAGCTGAACTCCATCTTGTAGGTCATCAGCGGAACCGTCTCGATCTTCTCGGCCGAGCTGAAGCGCACATCCATGCTCTTGCCGGTGCGGATGCTGCGGAGGATGGCCTGCACGAAGGCGCGCAGGTTGCCGGGGGTCCGGTGGGTCACCTCAAGGACGACGCAGACGTCGGAGTTGTACTGGATCGCTTGACCCTTGCGGAGTTCGTTCGCGTTGACTGCCATAAATGAAACGGGTGTTCCGCTGGGGAATCCGGCGGAAAGAGCCAATAGCCTACCGGCCGACCCGTCACTGGCAAGCGTCCAGTTCCTCGACCTCCGGTTCGGCGCCTCCCTCCGGCCCTCACGGATTCGGACCCTCGGGTCTCAGAAATCTGCTTCACCTCGGTCGGGATGGTGCCCCACTCTCCTCCTTCCCGGGCTTCCGGGAATCTCCCCGCAGACATGAAAGCCAAGCTCGTCATCACCCCGAAGAAGGCCGTCCTCGATCCCCAGGGCAAGACCGTGGCCAACGCCCTCGAACACATGGGATACGCCGGTGTCACCGGTGTCCGTGTGGGCAAGTACCTCGAGATCGACCTGGCCCCGGGCACCTCGGCGGCCGACGCCAGCAAGGCCTTGAATGAAGCCGCCCAACGGTTCCTGAGCAACCCGGTGATCGAAGACTACCGTCTGGAAATCGTGGAATGACTCCCATGACCTCCGCTTCGGCCATGCGAGTGGCCATCCTCCAGTTCCCGGCCTCCAACTGCGATCAGGACTGCGTCCACGCCCTGCGCGTGCTGGGAGCCAAGGCCAAGCTGGTCTGGCACAAGGACACCCACCTCGGTGAGGTGGATGCGGTCATCGTTCCCGGCGGCTTCAGCTACGGCGACGCCCTCCGGTGCGGTGCCATCGCCCGCTTCAGCCCGGTGATGCAGGCCGTGAGCCGTTTCGCCGACAACGGCGGACTGGTGCTGGGCATCTGCAACGGCTTCCAGATCCTCTGCGAGGCGGGCCTGTTGCCCGGAGCCCTGATCCGCAACCGGGACCTCCGCTTCCACTGCGAACAGGTCTTCCTCAAGACCGCGAATTTCGAGACTCCGTTCACCTCCGGCATCCGCCGCGACGGCGTGCCCATCCGCATTCCCATCGCCCATGGCGAGGGTTGTTATTTCGCCGATGCCCCGACCCTGGAGCGCCTGCAGGCCCGCCGCCAGATCCTCTGGCAGTATTGCGATGCCAGTGGAGCGGTGACCGAGGCGGCCAATCCCAACGGCTCCCTGCTCAACATCGCGGGCATCGCCAACGAGCGTTTCAACGTGGCGGGCCTGATGCCGCATCCCGACCGCGCCATCGAAGGGATCCTCGGCACCGAAGACGGCCGATCGATCCTGAACAGCATGATCGCGGCTCTGGCTTCCCGGCGGACGGCGGCGGCGGCCTGAGATCGGTGGACTCGGCCCGTCACCAGCGGTCCGGCTGATCGACCGCCGCGGCCAGCCGGAGGAGGTACTCCGATCGGGGAATCTCCAGAGCGCCCAACGCCCGGGTCACGGGGGTCACCATCTGACAGTCGAAGAGGGTGAATCCCCGCTGGGCCAGATGGCGGTTGAGGTGAACCAGAGCCACTTTCGAGGCGTCATCGGCCCGGTGGAACATGGATTCACCGGCGAACAAACCTCCGATGGCCACGCCGTACACCCCGCCCACCAGGCGCCCCTCCTGCCAGCACTCCACACTGTGGGCATGACCGCCTCGGGCCAGGCGTTCATACGCCGCCCGCAGTTTCGGCGAGATCCAGGTCGCAGACCCCCCCGCGCGGGAAACCGACGCACAGGCCTCGATCACCGCCGGAAAATCCCGGTCGAAGGTGACCTCGAACGGCGCCCGCCGCAGGGTCCGGGCCAGGCTGCGGGACACATGGATCGAACCGATGCCCAGCACCCCGCGGGGATCGGGAGACCACCAGGTGACCGGATCGGCGGACCACGGAAAAAGGCCGGTCCGATAACCCTCCAGCAACCGTTCGACCGAGAGGTCGCCCCCGATGGCCACCAAGCCGTCTCCCCGAGCGTGTCCTGGATGGGGCAGACGGTCTGCCGGGGTCAGGATCGCGACGGGGGTCGGCGAGAGGTTCATTCGGGATCGACCGCCGAGAGGAGGCGACCCTGGAACCGGGAGGCGATCTCCAGAGTCCACCAATGGAGGATGTCCGGGGCATTGTCGGCCAGATCCGGGGGCACCTCGGGGGGATGGGGTCGCCCGAGCTGTTCCCAGGCGCCGAGTCGCAATTCGTTCAAGGCCTGGAGAAATCCCTCCCGGTCTTCGACGGTGAGCCGCAACAACCATCCGGCCCCCTCCCCTTCGGCCGACCCGAACGGCCGGGCGGCGCCGAGCAGGGCGACCAGGCGCGATCGGAGCGCCACGCGATGCTGCTCGAGCTCACCGGCCAGGTCGGCCTGACACCGTGCTTCAAGGGCCTCGGAATCGCGGCTCAACCGCGCGGGCTGCCGCGGTTCGGTCGGTCGGGAAAACAACGTCAGCAGCAGGTTCCGCTCACCGGGGCTCAGGAGCCACGACGCGCCTTCCTCGTCCTGGAGATGCAGTTTCACGAGGCCAGTTCGAGGGTGGCGGTCAGCGAATACTTCTGCAGGGCGTGCACATAGAATTCGGCTTTCTCGAAGCTCTCACGGACCACGACGCTGCGACCCTGCTCGTGCACTTCGAGCATGTGTCGTTGGGCCTTGTCACGGCTCCAGCCGAACACCTGTTGGAAGACATGCGTCACGTAGGGCATGAGGTTGACCGGGTCGTCCCAGACGATGACCTGGAATTCGGGCTCCCGTGTTGACCGGGTCTCGGACTCCTCATCGACCTCGGGCATCGGCAATTCGACAGTTCCGGGCATGCTGGCGGTGGGGTGTTGTCGACAAGCCCCGGCATACCGGACCGGAATGCGGGGCGACTGAAGAAAATCGGACTTTGAGACTAGAACGAAACGGCCGCCGGTCAATCGGCGGCCGTTCTGGAATTCGGCATAGAGGTCCCATCGGTCCTGGACTTCGATCCAGGATCGATCGAACCAGACTCAGCGGCGCTGGCGGCGCTTGAGGTTCAGCTGGGTCAACGAGTGCATGAGCGCGGCCTGAGCCGTCGCCTGCTCTTCGTCTCCCAGCTTCTGAGCGAGTCGTGCTTCGGCGGCTTTACGAGCCTCCTCGGCACGCGCCTCGTCGATATCGTCGGCTCGGATGGCCATGTCGGTCAGAATCGCGACCCGTGCACCGGTGATCTCCACAAAGCCCTCGCCGACGGCCAGGAAGTGATCGTGACCGCCCTTGCGGACGGAGATCTCCCCGTGGGTGATCTGGGTCATGAGCGGGATGTGCATCGGAAAGATGCCCATCTCGCCCTCGAGTCCGGGCAACGT
>JAIXXC010000261.1 GCA_027490985.1 Verrucomicrobiales bacterium | reverse complement strand
CCGATGTCGACCCATCTTGCCCGATGCGGACCGTGCCGGTCATCCTCTGCGGCGATGTCGCTCCGCGTCCTCATCGTTCCGGACAAATTCAAAGGCACCCTGACCGCCGCCGCCGCCGCCAACGCCATCGCCCAGGGTTGGCGACGCGTTCGCCCTGACGACGCCCTCACCCTGCTGCCCATCAGCGATGGAGGGGATGGATTCGGTTCGGTCTTGGCGGATCGACTGCACGCCGAATCCCGGACCGTGGACACGGTCGACGCCGCCCACCGCCCGATCCGGTCGCATTGGTGGTACGACGCCGGCTCCGGTCGCGCCTTGATCGAATCGGCGGCCATCATCGGACTGGCAACTCTGCCCGCCGGTCGCTTCCACCCCTTCGATCTCGATACCACCGGGCTGGCCGCCGCCTTGAAATCGGCGCAGGAGGCCGGAGCCAGCGAGGTGCTCCTGGGCATCGGCGGCAGCGCCACCAACGACGCCGGATTCGGTCTGGCTCGGGCGATGGGATGGCGATTCGAGGACGACTCCGGCCAGCCCCTCGATCGCTGGATCCACCTCGACCGCCTGCACCGCTGCATCCCCCCAGCCCGCCCCTTCCCGCTGCCCGTCACCGTGGCCGTGGATGTCGACAACCCGCTTCTCGGTGAGCGCGGTTGCAGTCGGGTCTACGGCCCGCAGAAGGGGCTTCGCCCGGAGGATCTCCCCACCGCCGACGCCGCTCTGGGTCGATTGGCCGAGGTGATGGTTTCGGCCACCGGACAACGCCTTGATGACGTTCCGGGATCCGGGGCCGCGGGGGGGCTGGGCTTCGGGCTGCTGGGATTCCTGGGAGCCACCTTGGAATCGGGATTCGCGATCGTCGCGCGCCACACCGATCTGGCGGCGCACATCGCGAGGGCCGATCTGGTGCTCACCGGCGAGGGGTCCATCGACCGTCAGACCTTCATGGGCAAGGGCACCGGCCAAATCGCCCTGCTGTGCCGTGAGCATGCCAAACCCTGCTGGGGCTTGGCCGGGGTCGTCGAGCCTCCCGCGAACAACTCGACGACACCTCCGCTGTTCCAACGCCTGAGCGCCATCACCCCGACCCTGACCGATCCCACCCAAGCCAAGGCCGATGCCGCCCGGTGGCTGGGTATCGTCGCAGAACACCTCGCAAGCGATCTCCGTTGACCCATCACCCCTCGTGACCGACGAGCTCAGGGATGGCGGATCGACCGTCCGGGCTCCGATCCATCCGCGTGATAATTTTCACCTGCTGGACCGACGTGGGACTTGAAATGTCCCTCGCGATCAAGGAATCTCACGCCACTGGAACGCGGGCGTAGCTCAGCGGTAGAGTACTAGTCTTCCAAACTAGTTGTCACGGGTTCGAATCCCGTCGCCCGCTCCACCTTCCTGTTTCGAAACAACGGGTTCGAACCGAACGCTTCGAAGCAACAAACACGGTTTCCACGGCCACTCCCACGTGACCATTGCCGCGTGATTCCGGATAGGATTTCATCAGTCCTGTGAATTCCGTCTGCCAATCCCTGCTTGCCGACATCGTCCGCATCGGGAAATCACCGACAGAAGACCCCGCCGCCGTCATCCGCTCACTGCATGTGCGGATGATGGACTATGCGGATTCACTGATCCCGAAGTCCCAGGGGCGGAACCTCCTCGAGGACTACGAGGAGGCCATGAATCAACTCACCGAGTTGGCCGACGACCTCGATGAGGTGTGCGACACACTCGAAACGGCCGAAGACGACGACTCGCGGGAAGAGGCGCTCGAAAACGCCCTGGAGATCCTGACGGAGCTGGGCGCATCGCTTCAGGAGTTGGAACCCCTCGCCCAATACATCGCCACGACCCCCGATGAGGTCGAGGCGCGCTGGGGACGCGAGCTGGCCCGGTTGGGCACCCTGCCGAAGGCGCAGCGCCAGAAAATCCTGGATACCATCCTCGACCAGACACGGACCGCCAAGGAGACCGCGCTCGTCCTCGACCTCGTCGAAGAGGCGCTTCGCAACAAGGGTTCCTGACGGAAGCCCCAAGGCCGGGGCCCTAGGTCGACCCGACAATCGGCCCCGCAGACCCAGCCGCTCGCCCGGTTCGGTTCCAGCCCCGCCTCAAGGCACTCTCAAGCGGTAAAGTCGACCGGCCTGAAGCGGGCCCGGGAGGTTAACAGAAACGGGGGTGCTGAAACCCGCGGTCGGGATATCGGCGACCCCGGCCACCGGCGTCCACAGCCCTCCTACGGTGTCGGTCTGCTCCAAGCGACACAACACGCCGGCAGGCCCGGCGACCACGATGACCACGGTGGTGCCGCCTTGCACCTGCAAGGCCATGCGCGGAGAGGCTTCCACCACCACGGTGAAACTCGTGTTCACCGTCGCCGTCCCATCCGTCACCGCGACCGTCACCTGATTCGTGCTCGCCGCCTGCGCCTCGGTCGGAGTCCACGACAAGGCCCCGTTGGTGCTCACGGTCATGCCGACCGGGCCCGTGACCAGACGATAGCCCAGCGGTTGCGGCGGCAGGTCGGTGTCCGTGGCTCTCAAGGTCAGCACCACGGATCCGGGCAGTTTCACCGTGCGAGGACTCACTCCGTCGAAGGCCGGGGCCGCATTGACTTCACGTACCACGATCTCGATGGCGTTGGTGGCACTCAAGACGGGCTGCCCATCGTCGCTCACCCGCACCAGGACCACATTGGTGCTCGGTCCCTGAGCCTCGGTCGGGCGCCAACTCAGCACGCCGTTGGTGCCGACCGTCAGCCCCTCCGGTCCTTGGATGAGGCCATAGGTCAAACGCTGGACCGGCACATCGTCATCGGTCGCCGTCAGCGTGAAGGTGATCAGACTCCCCTCGCTCACCCGCCGATTGCTCACCACGGTGAAGACCGGAGCCGCATTCGCGAGCCGCACCGTGACCGCGAATTCCCGGATGGTGGTGGCCACCCCATCGCTGACCGAAACCTGCACGGAAACCCGGCCGGCCTGAGCCCGGGTCGGCACCCATCGCAACACCCCCTGCCCGTCCACGGCCATGCCGGCTGGGCCACTCACCACCCGGTACACCAGGGGTTGCGCGGGTAGGTCCGCATCCGTCGCCGCCAGGCGGATCACCAACTCGCTCAGGGTATCCACCGCGGCATCCGCCACCGGGGCCAGCACCGGAGACTGATTGACCTCGCGCACCACGATCTCGATGGCATTGGTGGCACTGAGCGCCGGTTTCCCATCGTCGGTCACGCGCACCAGCACCACGTTGGTGGCCGGTCCCTGAGCCTCGGTCGGACGCCAGTTCACCACACCATTG
>JAIXXC010000302.1 GCA_027490985.1 Verrucomicrobiales bacterium | reverse complement strand
GAGGCCGCGGCCGCCTGGAACAACGCGAAGCAATGGTCCATGAGGTGGATGACCACCTGGAGCGAATCCTTTTCTCCGCGGCGCAACTTCTCGATCTCCAGTCGCAGGGTGGCTTTTTCGCCGTCATTGGCCCGCGTGAGGAACTCGGAGAATCCCTTGGCCTCGGCGGCGATCTGGCTGGCGATGTTGCCGGCGGCATTGACCGTCTTGGTCGAGATCGTCTGGATGTCCTGCCATTGCGCGGTCGCCGCGGCGATCTGCTGCGCCGTCTTGTCGAGCGAACCGAGTTTCTCGGCGGCGGAGGCCAGGTTGACCTGCTCGAAGAGTTTGACCGCGGCCTCGTGGTCTTTTTGGAAGGGTTGGATGAAGATCCAGGCTCCAAGGCCGGTGAGACCTCCCACCAGGGAGATTTCCTTCCACGTCCAGACGGGAGCCGCCTTCCAGGCCACGGCGGCGGCGGCGGCCACGAGGACCACATCGGCCAGCAGGTAGGGCCACTTCGGCGTGCGAGGCGCTTCACTCAACGACATGGCCGGATCCTAGAATGCAGCCCCCTCGCGGAGGAAGGCGCTTTTCGCTCCCGCCGGAAGATCGCCCGAGAGTGCGTTGGACTTCCGGCGGAATTGTCGGAGGGTGCGCGGGTTCATCGCGTCGTTCCCATGTCTTCCCGTCCCTCCCTGGCCATCGTCGGCACCGGCATCGCCGGACTCGGCTGCGCCCATTTCCTGCATCGCCAATATGATCTGACGCTCTTCGACCCCAATGCCCATGTCGGCGGCCACACCAACACCATCGAGGTGTCGGAGCCCGGCGGGCCGGTCCCCTTCGACACCGGTTTCATGGTGTTCAATCGGGTGACCTACCCGCATCTGATCCGCTTGTTCGAGGAGTTGAAGGTGCCGGTCCAACCCACCGACATGTCGTTCTCGGTGCAGCATGTGCCGAGCGGTCTCGAGTTCTCGGGCTCCAGCCTGAACCACCTGTTCGCCCAACGACGCAACCTCTTCCGGCCTCGGTACTGGCGCATGCTGATGCAGGTCAATCGGTTCAACGCCGAGGCGGTGCCGGCGTTGTCGGATCCCCGGTGGGCGTCGGTCACCGTCGGCGAGTATGTCGAGCAGCGGGGTTACGGCCGGGATTTCCTGGAGCACTACCTCATTCCGATGAGCGGGGCCGTTTGGAGCACGCCGCCCGATCGGATGCTGGAGTTCCCGGCGCGCACGCTGATCCAGTTCTTCCACAACCACGGGTTCCTGGGCCTGCACACGCAGCACCCGTGGTGGACGGTCACCCGCGGTGCTCGCGAGTATGTGCGGCGGTTGATCCCGCCCTTCGCCGATCGCATCCGCACCGGGTTGGGCGTGGTGTCGGTCCGCCGCGAGGGCGGGGCGGCCCGGGTGACGACCGCCGATGGCGTCTCCCACCGCTTCGATGCCGTCATCTTGGCCGCCCATGCCGACGAATCACTGCGCCTGCTCGCCGACGCCGATGCCGATGAACGACGCTTGCTCGGGGCCTTCCAGTACCAGCCCAACCTGGCGACCGTGCACAGCGACCGGAGCGTCATGCCCAAGGCCCGGTTGGCCTGGTCGGCCTGGAATTACCGCATGGCACGGCACCCGGACGGCGCGGTGTTGCCGCAGACGGTGTATTGGATGAACCGTCTCCAAGGGCTTCAAACAGACACCGACTATTTCGTGTCCATCAATGGCGAGCACGAGATCGATCCGGCGCGAGTCCATCGGAAGATCGCCTACACCCATCCGCTCTTCAGCCTCGAGGCCATCGCCGCCCAGAAGGAACTCCCGGGCCTGAACCGACGGGGCAACGGCCAGAGTGTCTTCTTCGCCGGCAGCTACTTCCGCTACGGGTTCCACGAAGACGCCTTCGGCAGCGCCGTGCAGTTGGCTCGTGTGCTCAGCCGCGAGCCGGTCTATCCCGGCACCGATTGGGCCTGAGCGGTCCGGGGGGGGCGGTTCGGGATGGTCCGCGGTTCATTCGGGTCCATTCAGGGGGCCACTTCGGCGCTTTTCGCGGGGTGTCTTGGGCAGTAGTCTGGGGCCATGCATCGGCGATGGGCAGAACAGGCGCTGTCGGAATCCTCGAAGGGGTTCGGAACCAGTCGTCGAGGGTTCTTGAAGGCGGGCTTGGCCGGGTTGGCCGCCTCGGCTTGGGCCGAAGAGACCGTGCGGCTGCCGTTCGACAACGGTGACCGGCCTCTCATCAAGTATCCCCAAAAACGGCCCCTGATCCGTCACACGGCCCGGCCGCCCCAGTTGGAGACGCCGTTCGCCGTCTTCCAGGAGAGTCTGTTGACGCCGAATGATGCGTTTTTCGTGCG
Source organism: Verrucomicrobiales bacterium (assembly GCA_027490985.1). Classification (GTDB taxonomy): domain Bacteria; phylum Verrucomicrobiota; class Verrucomicrobiia; order Limisphaerales; family UBA9464; genus SXXZ01. The sequence continues at coordinate 13,577 of JAIXXC010000302.1, read as the reverse complement.
CTACCATCTGGCCGGTTCACCGCCTCCGCAGTCGGTGCTCCAGCCCGAGACGTTCCGCCTGCAGGTGCGGGGCACCGTCCAGACACCGCAGTCGTGGAGCCTCGAGGCCCTCAAGGAGAAGTTCGAGACGGTCGAGGTGGTCGCCGTCAACCAGTGCTCGGGCAACAGTCGCGGGTTCTTCCAGCCGCGCATTCCCGGAGGCCAATCCGGCAATGGCAACATGGGCTGCGCGCGGTGGCGGGGTGTGCGGTTGGCCGACGTGCTCAAGGCCTCCGCGGTGCTCCCCCAGGCCAAACAGGTGCTTTTTGATGGGCTCGATCGACCCCTCGTGGCCGGCATTCCCGATTTCGTGAAGGCGCTGGATGTCGAGCAGGCGCTCGACCCCGAGGTGCTCCTGGCTTGGGAGATGAACGGGGAGCCGCTGCCCTGGCTCAATGGGTACCCGCTGCGTCTGGTGGTCCCCGGCCACTATGGCACGTACTGGGTCAAACACTTGCACTCCATCCAGGTGGTGGATGCCACCTTCACCGGGTTCTGGATGAATCCGGCCTATCGCATCCCCGACGATCCCTGCGCCCACGTCGCCCCGGGCACCACACCCAAGCGCACGGTGCCGATCCAGCGCTTCAATGTCCGGTCGTTCCTCACCAGCCACCTCGATGGCGATCGCATCGTCCCGGCGGGGCAGGGCGTCTCCTTGCGCGGCATCGCCTTCGATGGCGGGTCGGGCATCCGTGAGGTGTTGGTGTCCACCGATGGCGGACGGCATTGGACCACCGCGGAGTTGGGCAAGGATCTCGGTCGCTATGCCTTCCGCGAGTGGACCCTCGACTGGAAACCTCCGGCGCAGGCAACCCCGGAGATCCTCGTGCGGGCGACCAATCGTCTGGGGCAGAGCCAGCCGCTGGACCCGTTGTGGAATCCCGCCGGCTACATGCGCAATGTCGTGGAACGCACCGTCTTGAGCCTATGACGCTTTTTCCCCATTCCCTGGCGGGCCTGCGGGCCTGGATCTCTCTTGCGGCCGGCGTGCTGTCGCTGGCGGCGGCGACCTCGGTGCCCGAGAATCCCAGAGCCAATCCGCACCTCCGGGATGCCTGGGTTCTGCCCGTGGGCCCGGCGGGTGAGCCGGCCCTGCCCGAGGGCGACGCGGCGGCCCCCATCCGCCGTCATTGCGGCCTGTGCCATTCCTTCGACTACATCGCCACCCAGCCCCGCCTCGGCCGCACCGGTTGGACGGCCAGCGTTGAGAAAATGCGGACCAAATACGGGGCCCCGATCCCCACCAACGAGATCCCTGCGCTGGTCCAGTACCTGGTGAAGCATCACGGCAAGGAATGAGTCGGCACTCGCAGTTCCGCGGGCGCATCACTTCCGCTCTGGCCATGGAATGCGCCCTGGTTCCATCGTCCGCTCACACGATGATTCGAGGAGGGGTGTTCAATGGAGGGGAGCGGCGCGTCTTTGCGCTGATGATCGCGGGCCTGCTGGCGTTGCTGGGAGCGATGGGGGCGGCGGTCGCGGCCGACGTTCCTCCGGCGGCTCCGGGCAAGGTGGCCGAGCCGGGCCAGCGCGGGAACATCCACCGACATTCTTCCCAACCCAATGTGGTGCTTCTGGCCGCGGGCGGCGGTTGGGATTGGGACCCGGCGACCGGTTCGGTCGGCGCCACGGCCCTCACTCTCGCAACGAATGCGGCGCCGAATGCCGCGACGATCCTGGCGACCAACACTCTCTACCCGAACCTCGAGCGACTGGCCGCCTCGGGCCAGCGCTGGACGGGGGCCTATGCGGGCGCGCCCTCGGCGGCCGCCAGTCGGGCCGCCTTGATGACCGGGCGCCACTCGGGCCACGGGCGCATCCGTGGGGCCACGCCTCCGCCGCTGGCCGCCGAAGACGTCACCCTCGGTGAGGTGTTCCGGGCGGCGGGTTACCGGACGGCCGTGATCGGCGTGTGGGATCTGGGGGGCAACAATACCTCCGGGCATCCGATGCGTCAGGGGTTCGCCGACTGGTTCGGGTTTCTCGATTCCCGCGAGGCTCGGGACCTGTATCCCAAGGCCCTGTGGCGCAATGCCGAGACCTTCGACAATCTCCTCGATCAGCGGGGGCGCCTGGCCAATTACGCCCCCGACTGGTTCGCCCGCTTCGCCACCAATTACATCCAAGTGCATGAAGATCACCCGTTCTTCCTGTACGTGGCGCATCCCTTGCCGGGGAGTGCGGCCTCCGACGAGGTGCGCGATCGTCATCGCGTGCTGTGGGACCGGTTCGTCGGGGCCGTCGTGCGCGAACTCGAACAAAGTCAGATCGTCCGCGAGACCATCCTGGTGGTGACCAGCACGGGCGGTGTGGGTTCGGGTGAGGATCCCCTGTCCGAGGCTCGACTCCGGGTGCCGCTGATCATCCGTTGGCCGGGCAGGATCGCGGCCGGGCAGACGAACGACCGGCCGGTGGCCCTCTGGGATGTGCTGCCTACGCTGGCCGCTCTGGCCCGGGTGAACGCGCCCAAAGACCTCGATGGCATCTCCCTGGCTCCGGAACTGTCGGGTGGCCAGGAGCCCCGGCCGCGGGCCGGCGGTCTGTATTGGGAAACGGCCGAGACCCCGCCCCGCCGCGCCCTCCGCTGGGATCACTGGAAGGCCGTCGAGCGGACCCCGGGTGGCGAGATCGATCTGTTCGACCTGAAGGCCGACTCCTCGGGGGCGCGGAGTGTCGCCGCCGATCAACCCGAACGCCTCACCGAAGCCCGCCGACGCCTGCGCGAGGCGGCCGATCCGGCTCCGTCGGCCCGGCCCTGAACCGGCTTCCACACCTCAGCCCCAAGGCTCTCATTCCCGATTCCGTTCCCTTGCCCAAACCCAACCCCTCACTGACATGAGTCCCACCGATGCCCTCACACTGCTGGAACGGTTTCGAACCGGACAGGTGCCTGCCGAGCAGGTGCTGCACGCCTTCCAGGCGGCCCCGGTGGTCGATCTCGGCTTCGCCGCGGTCGATCAGCACCGGGCCCTCCGCAAAGGGTTTCCCGAGGTGATCTTCGGCGCCGGCAAGACTCCCGATCAGGTGGTCGCCATCGCTTCCGAGATCCTCGCCGCCGACGGCCGCGTGCTGACCACCCGCGTGAGTCCGGAGCAGGCCCGCGCGCTGAAGAAGCGCTTCAGCCACACCGTCCACCATGAGGCGGCCCGGTGCCTGACCCTCGAACGATCGCCCTTGGCCAAACGCCCGGGAACCATCGCCGTCGTGGCCGCGGGCACCACCGATCTGCCCGTCGCCGAAGAGGCCGCGGTGACCGCCGACTTCATGGGCAACACCGTCCAGCGGATCTACGACGTGGGCGTGGCCGGGTTGCACCGGCTCCTGCGACGGTTGCCCGAGATCCAATCGGCCAATGTCGTGATCGTCGTGGCGGGCATGGAAGCCGCCTTGCCCAGCGTCGTGGGTGGGCTCGTCGGCAAGCCTCTCATCGGGGTTCCCACGAGCGTGGGTTATGGCTCCCATTTCGGGGGGCTCACGGCCTTGCTGGGCATGCTCAACTCCTGCGCCAGCGGCCTCACGGTGGTGAACATCGACAACGGCTTCGGCGCGGGGTACGCCGCCAGCGGCATCAATGCGTTGGTGGCCTCGGCTTGCAACACTTCGGCCCCATCGGCGCAGGCCGAACTCCCCGCCTCACCGACGCCGGGGCAGGTCAAGGCCGCTCCGAAGCGACGCGGTAAAGCCGCTCCGATTCGATGACATCGGCCGTGCCGGCGGGCACCAGATGGCTCACCGGCAGTCCTTGTTTCACACGCTCCCGGATTTCCGACGACGACACCCCGAGCGGCCAGCCGCGCAGGTGTCGCAGCCGCCAGGGTTCCGGCAGGGTGGCCTGAAGCTGACCGGGTCTCGGAATCACCACGAAGGTCACCGCCCGGGCCAACGCTTCGGCTTCGCGCCACTGGGGCAGGGTGGGCACGTGGTCGGCCCCGATCAGCCAGAAGAACTCCGCACCGGGGTGCCTCGCCTGGAAGCCCCTCACCGTATCGATCGAGTAGCTCACCCCACCGCGCGTCAACTCGTCGGTGTGGACCTCGGTGCGGGATTGGCCCGCCAGCGACCGTCGGAGCATTCGCAGGCGGGCCGCATCGGGGGCGGGTCGGGATCCCGGTTTGAAGGGCGACTGGGCGGCGGGAATGAAGAAGAGCCTGTCGAGGGCCAACTCCTCCAAGGCCGCCTGGGCGACGAGCAGATGGCCGCGGTGCAACGGATCGAACGACCCGCCGTACAATCCCAAGCGGGGCGCCCGAACCGTTTCCGATGACCTGGCCGCATCCTCTGGTTTCGCCGGATTCATGTCTGCAGACCCCGACTCCGCGCGCATCCCCGGCCCGAGTCAACCCTCCATGCCCCGCCACCGAAGCTCGCCCGGGAGCCGTTGCGGGGCGTTGACCGGCATCGAAGGGACAGGCTCGATGTCGCGAGCGGGGGTATCCCGAATGCCGGCACCCCGGGGGGTTGCGGTCCCGTGCCGTCCCTTTCTTTCCAACGGGATCGATCCGGTTTAGCGTCGGCGCATGGTTCACGCCTCCGAATCGTTGATCGCCACCGTCCGCAAGCCGCTGCCCCCGGCGCAGTTCGATGCGTTGTCGAAAGAGATCCTCGAGCTGAAGCGGCGACACAACGCCGTGATCCTGGCCCACAACTACCAGATCCCGGAGATCCAGGACGTGGCCGATTTCGTGGGGGATTCGCTCGGCCTCTCCCAGCAGGCGGCCAAGACCTCGGCCGATGTGATCGTCTTCTGCGGCGTCCATTTCATGGCCGAGACGGCCAAGATATTGAACCCCACCAAGCGGGTGATCCTGCCCGATCGGGACGCCGGTTGTTCCCTCGAGGAAAGTTGCCCGGCTGCCAAACTGCGGGAGCTGCAAGCCACGAACCCCGAGTTCTACACCATCGCCTACATCAACTGTTCGGCCGAGGTGAAGGCCTTGAGCGACTGCATCGTGACCAGCGGCAACGCCGTCAAGATTGTCGAACACGCGCCGAAAGATCGCCCTCTGTTGTTCGTGCCCGACGAGAACCTCGGAGCCTGGGTCATGGAGCAGACGGGCCGACCCATGACCCTCTGGAAGGGCAATTGCTATGTCCATGTGGAGTGGACCCATCAGGCCATCACCCGGATCCGTCAGCAGTATCCCGGGGCTCCGTTGGTGGCCCACCCGGAGTGCACCCGATCGGTGCGGATGCTCGCCGATGAGGTCTGTTCCACCGAGAAGATGGTCACCTGGTGCCGGAAGACCCCGGCCAAGGACATCATCATCGCCACCGAGGCGGGCATGTTGCACCGGCTTCAGAAGGAGTGCCCCGACAAGCACTTCATCCCGGCCCCGACCGATCGATGCGCCTGCAACGAGTGCCGCTTCATGAAGATGAACACGCTCGAGAAGCTCCGGGATTGCATGACCACGCTCGAGCCCCAGGTCGAGTTGCCGCCCGAGATCATCGCCCGCGCCCGCAAACCCATCGAGCGGATGCTGGAAATCAGCGCCCTGCCGGTGGAGAACGCAGGCTGAGTGCGTTCAGAGCGGTTGGCCCACGTGGAGGCCGTGGCGGAGGCAGTAGGCGCCGTTGGTCACATACTTGTCGGCCCAGTGCTTCAGACCGGCGCGTTCCTCGGCGGACAGCGCTCGGACGACCTTGGCCGGAGAACCCAGCACCATCGAACCGGCCGGGATCCGGCTGCCGGGGGTGACCAGGGCGTTGGCCCCGATGAGGCATTCTTCGCCGATGACCGATCCATCGAGGATCGTGGCGCCCATGCCGATCAGGCAGCGATCCCCGATGGTGCAGGCATGGACATTGGCGGAATGGCCGACCGTGACGTGGTCGCCGAGGATGCAGGGATGATCATCCGACAGGTGCAGGACGGCGTTGTCCTGGATGTTGGTGCCGCGGCCGATCTCGATGCGGTTGATGTCCCCGCGCAGCACGGCCCCGTACCAGACGCTGGATTCGTCGCCGAGGGTCACATCGCCCACCACCACGGCGGTCCGGGCGAGGTACACCTCGCGGCCCAGCACGGGACGCTTGCGGAGGTGGCGGTCGAGTTGGGCGATGAGGGTTTCCATGGAGGCCAGTGGAGGTTCGGGGGGCTTGTGGGTCAGAGAATGGCGGCCGAGGCCTCCTGGGCCCGGTGGAGGCGGGCGTACAGGCCATTGGCGACCAGGAGTTCGGAATGGGTGCCGCGTTCCACGATGCGCCCGTCTTTGAGCACCACGATGAGATCGGCATCGCGGATCGTGCCCAAGCGGTGGGCGATGACGAAACTCGTGCGGTTGCTCATCAACCGCTTGAGGGCCTCCTGGATGAGGCGCTCCGTGGCGGTGTCGACGCTCGCCGTGGCCTCGTCGAGGATGAGGATGGGGGCGTCCTTGAGGAGGGCCCGTGCGATGCTGATGCGCTGCTTCTCGCCCACGCTCAAGCGGATGCCCCGCTCGCCGACCCGGGTGTCGAAGCCGTCGGGCAGGCGCTGGATGAATTCCGCCGCATTGGCCATCTCGGCCGCCGCGACGCACTCGGCCTCGGAGGCATCGAGGCGACCGTAGAGGATGTTCTCGCGGATGGTGCCGTTGAAGAGGAAGGGTTCCTGACTCACCACGGCGATCTGGGAGCGCAGATGCACCAGGGGGATGGATTCCAACGGAAGACCGTCGATCGTGATCCGGCCTCCGGCGATCGGGTAGAAGCGGGGCAGCAGGTTCACCAGCGTGGATTTGCCCGCGCCGGTGGGGCCCACCAGCGCGATGGTCTGTCCCGCCCGCACCTGAAGATCGATGTCCTTCAACGCCTCGGGTCGACCTTCATAGGCGGCCGACACCCCTTCAAACGACACCTCGCCCCGCAGGCGGGATGCGGGCGCCGGCGGGCTCGCGCCCGGATCGCCGGCTTCCGGCGGGGCGTCGAGGATGTCGAAGACCCGTTCGCCCGCCGCCCGCGCCGATTGCGACATCTGGTTCAATTGATGCAGCACGTTGAGCGGGGCGTAGAACATGCCGAGGAACAACAGGAACTCCACGAGGGCGCCCGCCGTCATGGCCCCGTCGAGCACCTTGCGACCCCCCAGCCACAGCACCAGCACCGTTCCCAGCGCCGCGGAGAATTGCATGGCCGGGTTGTAGCCGGCCCAGGCCTTCATCACCGTGAGCGTGCCTTTGCGCAGCGCATCGGCCCGCTGGGCGAAGCGCGAGTCCTCGTGGGTCTCACGGCCGAAGAGCTTGATCTGCCGGATGCCCTGGAGGTTGTCCATCAGGAGGGCGTTCATGGCGCTGCTGGCCTGACTGCGGGCCCGGTAGCGCGAGGCGGCCGTCCTGGTGTACCAGACGCCGCCGGCCACCAGCAGCGGCACGGGGATCAGCGCCACGGCCGCGAGGAAGGGATCGTTGAGGAAGAGCAGGGTGGCCACGCCGACCACGCCGAGCACCGCCACCACGCCCTGTTCGGTGCCGTCGATCAGCAGGCGTTCCATGGCACCCACATCTTCGATGACCCGGGTCATCAGGTCGCCGGTGGCCCGATGGTCGAACCAGCTGGGGGCCAGTTGCTGGAGCCGCCGATACACCTGGCAGCGGATGTCGAAAATGACGTTCTGCTCGAACCGGTTGTTGAGGCGGATCCGCAGGGAATTGAAGGCATCGCGCAGCGCGAAGGCGGCGAGCAACCCGATGATGGCCTTGCCCAGCAGGTCGCGACGCCCCGTGGCGATCACGTCATCCATCACAAAGCGGGTGAGCTTGGGATAGGCGAAGGCGGCCAGTTGGCCGAGCAGGGCGCAGAGGATCGTGCCCGAGGCCAGCAGCGGGTAGGGCTTCAGGTAGGCCGAGACCCGGCGGACGATCTCTCCGGTGCTGCGCGGGCGGACGGCGAAGGCTCCCTTGGCGTCGCCATGGACATGGGCGAGGTATTGCACAATGACTGGATGCGGACTGGCGTGCTTGCGGGTTTGCTGGCTCTGGAACTCGCTCGGCTCACGGGCAGGCCCAATGGGCCTCCCAGGAATCGGCGTCCCAGCGGAACCGGGCGCGTTCATGATGCTCGGGCTTCAACTGCAGCCAGTCCAGCTCGTGGACGGTGGTCACCAACACGGCGAATTGCTCGACCGGATGGTCTCCGAAGGGGATTTCCCACGGAGCGAGGATACGCTCACCGGGTCGGGGCACCGTGGCGTAGAGGCGCCGGCTGCTGTGGGGCAGGTTCTCCCAATACACTCGGGTCACCGCGTTATGGACATGCACCCGAGTCTCGCCTCGGGCCCGCAGTTGGATGCGCGACACCGGATCATAGAAGCACCAGGTGGCCACGGGTTGGATCCGCACCCCGGCGACCTTGTGGGCCCGGCCGTCCGAGAAACAAACCAGCTTCCGTTCGTGAAGGTCGACCTCGCGCAGCACCACGATCCGCGCATCCGGATGGTCGGGGCCCGCGGTCGCCAGGGTCGGGGTCCGCCAGGGATGGGCCAGATCGGTCGCCGCCCGCGCGAGTCGATCCCAGATGTCGCCGTGCAGGGATTCCAGAGACTGGGGATGCGCTTCGGAGGGCCTCATGGGCCGCGAGCCTATTCCAAGCGGCCACGGGTCTCCAGTCTTCGGTGGGGAGCTGTCGTCGGTGTGTGGGGTCCCGGTGGAGACAGGGCCTTCGGTGCGGCTGATGTGGCTGAAAATCCCTGTTTCGCCGGCATGCCTTTGGCGCAAGCTTTCCAGCGTGTCTGCGACGATTCCCAAGACCATGCGGGCGGTGGTGTACCGCGGCGCCAATGACCTGCGCGTGGAGGCGGTTCCCGTGCCCCGGATCGGCTCCGGCGAGATCCTGGTGCAGGTGGGGGTGTGCGGCGTGTGCCCCACCGACATCAAGAAGGTCCAGTACGGAACCCAGACGCCGCCGAGGATCTACGGCCATGAAACGGCCGGCACCATCGTCAAGGTGGGGGCCCGGGTTCGAGGGTGGTCGGTCGGAGACCGCGTGGGGCTCCATCACCACGTGCCTTGCCTCGACTGCCACTGCTGCCGGCACCGCGCCTTCGCCCAATGCGAGACCTACAAGCGCACGGGCATCACGGCGGGCTTCGAGCCGGCCGGGGGTGGCTATGCCGAATACGTTCGGGTCATGGATTTCTGCCTGCCGGGAGTGGTGAAGATTCCGGCCAAGAACAGCCTCGAAGAAGGGGCCATGCTCGAGCCGGTGAACACCGTGCTCAAAGGCATTCGGAGCCTGTCCCTTCTCAAGGGCGACACGGTCTGGGTGGCCGGTGCCGGGCCGATCGGGCTGCTCTTCATCGGGATGCTTTCCGCCTTGGGCATGCGGGTGGTGGCGACCGACCTCATGGAATCCCGGCGCCAACTGGCCCGACGCTGGGGGGCTTGGAAGGCCTTGGATGGGGCCGACGTGAACCTGGTGGATGCCTTGCGCGCGACGACCCGGGGCCGTGGATTGGATGCCGCTGTCGTTTGTGTGCCGGTCGATGCCGTGGTGGCCCAGGCCCAGGCCGCCTTGCGGGGCGGGGGAACGACGCTGCTGTTTGCCCACACCTTGCGTGGCAAACTGGCACCGGTGGACCTCGGGGTGATCTGCGTGGATGAAAAAGGAGTGATGGGCAGCTATTCCTCCGACTTCACCCTGCAACGAGACGTCGCCCGCTGGGTGTTCTCCCGGCGTTTGGATGTCCGCAAACTCATCACCCACCGTTTTCCCCTCGAGGAAACGGCGGCCGCCGTGGCGTTGGCCGCGCGACCGACCGAGGAGTCCCTCAAGATTCTTGTCGAGAGCGGTTTCGCTCGGCCCAAGGCCGGATCGGCCCGTTGACAAAAAACGCCGGCGCGCAGTGGGTGCACGCCGGCGTGATCGGAAGCGAACCCGGCCGGCCTCGAAGACCGGGCCGGGGTGGGCTTCAGGCGGTGAGCTTCTCGAAGCGGGCCTCGATGAACTCCCAGTTGAGCACCTTCGAAATGGCCTGCACGTAGTCGGCGCGGCGATTCTGGTGCTTCAGGTAGTAGGCATGTTCCCACAGGTCGATGCCGAAGAGCGGGGTCTCGCCGTTGGACAGCGGGCTGTCCTGATTGGCGGTGGTCACGAGCTTGAGGCTCTTCTCCTTGGTCACCACGACCCAGAGCCATCCGCTGCCGAAGACGCCCATGGCGCGCTTGAGGAATTCCTCCTTGGCCTCGTCTTCGCTGCTGAAGAGCTCACCGAAGGCCTTCATGAGCGGGCCGCCCTCGGTCAACGGGGCCGAGTCCTTCTTGAGGCATTGCCAGAAGAGCGAGTGGTTGTAGTGGCCGCCACCGTGGTTGCGCACGGCCGAGCGGATCTTCTCGGGCACGGTGTTCAGGTTCTTGAGCAGGTCTTCGACCGAGAGTTTCTGCAGGTCGGGATAATCGGCCAGAGCCTCGTTGAGCTTGGTGACGTAGGTCTGGTGATGCTTGCCATGGTGGATTTCCATGGTCTTGGCATCGATGTACGGCTCCAGCGCGTCGAAGGCGTATCCCAGCGCAGGCAACTTGTGGGGGCCCGAGGCGGATTGGGCGAAGGTCCGGAACGGAGCGGCAGCCATGGCCAAAGCCAGGGCACCGGCCGACTTGAGTGCGTGACGTCGAGTGATCATGCAGCGAGAGAGGTTTCTAAAGTGAGCCGCCGACGGTGGTCCCGGTTGGATCCCTGCGCAAGCCTGTCTGTGTTGCGGTCAGGTCACAGTGGCCCGGGGCCCCTCGCCAGCCTTGCGCCCGCTTCGGGGGCGATCCTAGGATCGGGTCGTATGAGGTTGTTCCGAGCCGGTTCCCTTTCGATGGCCTTGATTCTGGGCGGGACCCTGTCCCTTCGGGCGGAGATCACGCCCGAGGATATCCGCCAGCTGCAGACCCGTTTCCAGCAGGCCGAAGAATCCGAGGAGCGCCTGCGCGCCCGGATCCAGAAGCTCGAAGCCACGATCGCTGAACTGCGCTCGCAGCTCGGCGAGGTCCGGTCGGTGGCCGCGTCGGCCGGCAAGGAGGCGGTCACCCAGGAGCAACTCAAGAAGGTGCTCGACCAGTTGCGCGAACTCGATCGCCGCCGCCAAGACGACAACGAGAAGGTGGTCCAGCAGATCAAGCGCCTGGCCGATCTGCCCACGGCCCCCCCTCCGAGCTTCGACGACCCGAAGCCCAAGGGACGCAAGCCGGCCGCGGACTCGGGCACCGGTGCCGGTGCGGGCAAGGCGGACGCGAAGTCGGGCGAGCCCAAGAACGACTCCAAGACCGAGGCCCCGAAGCCGTCACTGCCGGCCGACTACGAATTCTACGAGCACGTGGTGCGCGAGAACCAGTCGCTGAGCCAGATCATCAACGAGTACAACAAGGGCTACGGCATGAAGGTGCGGATGAAGCACGTGCTGGAGGCCAACCCCAAGCTGCGTCCGGAGCGCCCGGTTCTGGTCACCGGACAGAAGATCCGCATCCCGGTCGTCAAGTGAGGCAGGCGGCCACTCCCACGGAAAATCGACGATGAAGCTGATCCGCAAACTCCATCTGTTCCTGGGGGTGTTCTTCACCCCGTTGCTGGTATTCTTCGTCGCCACCGGCTGGTACCAGACCCTGAACCCGGACCGTCTGAAATCCCCCGGCGAGGCCGAGACGCTGCTCCAGAAGTTCCGGGTGGTGCACACCGACATGATCTACCCGGGCGATCGGGAATTCACCCGGCCCACCTCGCCCAAACTCTTCCAGGGTCTGGTCGCGGCCATGTCGGCCGCCGTGTTGATCACCACCGCCCTCGGGGTCTTCCTGGCCTTCCGCACGGTCCGTGGCAAGGGCTGGGTGTTGTTCTGGTTGGTGGCCGGGCTGGCCGTGCCGGTGGGGCTGTTGTGGGCCGGTCGAAAGGGCTGAGCCATGTCGGCACCGCTTTCATGGATCCTGGCGGCGGTGGGCGGGGCGACCGTCGGGTTGGGCCTCTGGTACGCGCTGCGCACCCGGCTGCGGTACGTCATCGGCAAGACTTCGCTGAGGGTGGTGCTGGGCAAGACCACCGTGAGGCGGGTGCCCTACGACGAGATCCGCCGCATCCGCAAACCACGGCACACCCCTTCGTGGCGGTTGACCGAGAATTGGCGGAACGGGTTTTTCGATCATCACCGGGTGCTCATCCTGGAGCGCAATCGGGGTTGGTTTCCCTGGTTCGTGATCACGCCGGCCCGTCGCTACGAATTCCGCAGTCAATTGCGGGACGCCATGGCCCGCCACGGGGTCGTGACCCAGGACGACGATACACCCCAGGACGACGATAGGGTCGATTGAGGCCGATGGGGCCGATCGAATCTTCGGTCCGGGTCCGGCCGTTCGCCCGCCGTTGCCGAACGGCTCGAGTCTGATTAGCGTCGGTCTCGAAATGCGATCATTGCTGATTTCAGGCGGTCGAGTGGTGGATCCGGCCAATCGGGTGGATGGAGTGGCCGACGTGTTGGTGACCGACGGGCGGATCGCCCGGGTCGGGCCGGGACTGAGCGCGCCAGCCGATGCCGAGCGGATCGATGCCACCGGGCAGGTCGTCTGCCCCGGCCTCATCGACCTGCACGTGCACTTCCGCGAACCCGGCCAGACCGCCAAGGAGACCATCGCCACCGGCGCCCAGGCCGCCGCCCGCGGGGGCTTCACCACGGTGGTGTGCATGCCCAACACCCAGCCGTCGATCGATTCGGCCAGCACCGTGGCGCTCATCCAGGACAAGGCGCGCACGGCGGCCATCCGGGTCGAGGTGTCCGGGGCCATGAGCAAGGGCATCCAGGGTGAGGAGTTGGCCTCCATCGGGTCCCTGGCCAAGGCCGGGGTGGTGGCGCTGACCGATGACGGTCATTGCATCCAGAACAACGACCTGATGCGCCGGGCCCTGGAATACGCCCGCCAGTTCGGCCTGCCGGTCATGGACCATTGCCAGGACTACGGCATGGTCATGAACGGCGTCATGCACGAGGGGCTTCACAGCCTGCGCCTCGGCCTGCGCGGTTGGCCCGCGGCGGGCGAGGAATTGATCGTCGCCCGCAACATCCTGCTCGCCGAGCAGACGGGCACTCCGGTGCACTGCCAGCACATGAGCGCGGCCGGCAGCGTGCGCCTGATCCGCGAGGCCAAGCGGCGCGGCGTGCCCATCTCGGGCGAAGCCTGTCCGCATCACTTCACGCTGACCGACGCCAGCATCGCCGGCAGTGCCGAGTTCTGGGCCGGGGATGGGGCCGAATTGGCGCAGCGGGTCTTCCAGGGTCGGCCGCTGCCCACCTGGCCGGCCTACCACACCCACTTCAAGATGAATCCCCCCCTGCGGACGGCCGCCGACCGCGAGGCGATTCTCGAAGGACTGGTCGACGGCACCCTGGAGATCATCGCCAGCGACCACGCTCCCCACACCGAGTCCGAGAAGGAGGTGGAATTCGACGATGCGCCCTTCGGGATCGTGGGCTTGGAACTCGAATTGCCCCTGTCGCTGATGCAGCTCTACCACACCGGTCGGTTGTCGCTCTCGGGCGTGCTGGAAAAACTGACCATCAATCCGGCCCGGTTCCTCAAACTCTCCGAAGG
>JAIXXC010000284.1 GCA_027490985.1 Verrucomicrobiales bacterium | reverse complement strand
CCGCTCGAACAGGTGTTGGAATACCTGAGCGAGGCCGCCGGCTTCATCATCGTGTTGGATGCCCCCGTGAAGGGCACGGTCAATGTGATCAGTGCCAAGCCGATGAGTCAGGATGAGGCGGTCGACTTCCTCAACTCGGTGCTCAACAAGAACGGGCTGGCGGCGATCCGGGACGGCCGGACTCTGACCATCGTGGATCGTGCCGTGGCCAAGACCCGCGACATCCCGGTGAAGGTGAACAACGACCCCCGGATGATCCCGAAGAACGACGAGATCGTGACGCAGATCATCCCGATCCGGTACGTCGAGGCCGATCAGCTGGCCAAGGACTTGGCGTCGTTCATTTCGCCGCAGGCCACCTTCGTGGCCAATGCGGCGGGCAATTCCATCGTGATGACCGACACCCAGGCCAACATCCGGCACATGGTGGAGATCATCAAGGCCATCGACTCGAGTGCCGAGGCCGAGACCGAGATCCGCGTGTTCCACCTCACGCATGCCAGTCCTTCCGATGTGGCCACGGCCCTGTCCGGCGTGTTCCCGAGCAGCAGCGGATCGGGCAACAACAACCAGGCCCCGGTGCGCTTTGGCGGGGGTCCCTTCGGCGGGGGTGGTTTTGCCGCGATGATGGGTGGCTTCGGTGGACGTGGTGGTGGGGCCTCTGGCGGCGGACGGAGTGGCGGTGGCGGCGGTTCGTCGTCCGGCCAGAACGACCGTATCCGCAGGGCCTCCCAGGTCCTGGCCGTTCCCGATGCACGGACGTCATCGGTGATCGTGACCGCGTCCAAGGACCTGATGGCGCAGATCACCGGCATGGTGCGGGAATTGGATGTGCCTTCGATCCGCGACCAGCAGGTCCATGTCTTCCGCATGAACAATGGCGATCCGCAACAGGCCGTGCAGGTGCTGCAGAACATGTTCCAGAGCACCACCTCCGGACGGTCCGGTACCGGCGGCAACTCCCAGAACAGCGCCTTGATGCAACGACAGCAGAACAACAACCAGACGACCGGCAGTAGCGGTGGCGGCGGCTCCGGCTCCTTCGGGAACAGCGGCGGTGGCCGCTCGGGCGGGCAGCTGTTCTGAACCCAAGCACCTTGAACGATCCCAGAATGAAAACCAGTGGTTCACTCTTTTCGCGGTTCCTTCCCGCAGCGCCGACACCCCGCGTGTGGGCCGCGGTCCTCGGGTTGGCCATCGCCCTGCCCACCGTCGCCCAGCAGCGGGGCGGCGGGTTCGGCGGCGGCGGCGGTGGCGGTGGCTTTGGAGGCTTCGGCGGCGGTGGTTTTGGCGGCGGCGGTGGCGGCAATCGCGGCACCGGAGCCTCCAGCCTCTACAACAACAATGGCACCGTCGGCAGCGCCCTCATCTCGGTCGATCCGCAGACCCACAATCTGGTGGTCATCGCCGATGCCCAGACGGCCCTGCAGATCAGCAACGTCATCCGCAACCTGGATTCGCCGAAGCCCCAGGTCCTCATCAAGGTGGTCTTCATGGAGGTCCAGCGGAACAACGGCTCCGAACTCGGTGTCGAGGGCGCCTGGGCCAAGAACAACATCGGCAACAACATCAGCAGCGGCGGCGGCACGGTGATGGGCCTTTCGGGCGTCAACAATGTCACCACCAACCTGAACGGATTGGGCCAGTCCATGGGAACGGCCCTGACGCCGTCGTCCACGGGAGCCGGTGGTGGTGGTCTCTATCAGATCGCCGGCTCCGAGTTCCAGGCCACCCTTCGAGCGGTGGCCACCTCGGGCAAGGCGCAGGTGCTTTCCCGACCGTCGATCATCGCCCGTGACGGCCAGCTGGCCCGCATCGTGGTGGGTCAACAAGTCCCCTTGCCCAGCGGTGTCTCGTATGCGACGTCCGGCGCCAACACGATTCCCATCATCAACGTCACCTACAATGACGTGGGTATCATCCTGAACGTCACGCCGTTCATCGGTTCCAACGGCCAGGTGGAGATGATCGTGCAGCCGCAGATCTCCTCGGTGTCACCGACGGAACGCCAATCCCTGTCGGAGGACGTCTCGGCGCCGTACATCAACGTTCGCTCGGCCGATACGGTGGTGGTCACGCCGAATGCCGAGACGGTGGTCATCGGGGGTTTGATCTCCAACAACCAGTCGCAGAGCGAGAAGAAGGTGCCCTACCTCGGGGACATCCCGGTGCTGGGCAATTTGTTCAAGACCCGCGCCAAGAGCGACGCCAAGACCGAGCTGCTCATCTTCCTGACGCCCTACATCCTTCAGGCTCCCTCGCAGTTGGCCCAGTTGACGACCAAGGAGACGCATCAGGCCTCGATGATCACCAACTCGGTGACCGAGAATGATCTCAATCGCTTCCTCGAAAAAGTCCCGGTCAAGCCCGAGACCCCGGCTCCGGCCCCGAAGTCCAAGAGCCTGTTCAAGAAGTGAGCGCCGGTTCGCTGCGGGAACCGGCCAGTGGGGGATCGGCGGTTCCCGGGTCAAAGTGTCGTTGACGGGAAATTGACCGATCAACAGGGTCGGGTCTTGGAGTCTGCGGGGATCCTCGGGAACGGGGGCTCTCGGAGGCTCTCCTTCCCCTTGATTTATGAGCAAACTCGATTCCGTTTACGCGAAACTGCAGGTCAAGACCGGGGCCAAGATGGCCCTCATCGTCCTCGACGGCCTCGGTGATCTGGCCACCCGCTCCCAGAATTGGATGACGCCTCTGGAGGCGGCCAAGACCCCCAACCTCGACGCCCTCACCCAATCGGGTTGCGCCCAGGGGCGCATGATCCCGGTGGCTCCCGGCATCACGCCCGGTTCCGGCCCCGGACACCTGGCCCTCTTCGGCTATGATCCCATCGAGTGGGAGGTCGGCCGCGGAGTGATCGAAACGCTGGGTCTGGGCATCGAGCTCAAGAACGGTGATGTCGCCGCCCGGGCCAATTTCTGCACTCTCGATGCCAAGGGCATCGTCACCGACCGCCGTGCCGGTCGTATCGCGACCGAGGTCTGTGAGCGCCTGTGCGGGATCCTGTCCTCCAAGATCCAGAAGATCGGGTCGACCGAGGTCCACATCTACCCGGGCAAGGAGCACCGCTTCGTGGTGGTCTTCCGCGGTCAGGGTCTTGAAGGCCCGCTCACCGACACCGATCCCAATCGCGAGGGGTTGCCGATCGCCGAGGCCAAGCCTGCCGATCCGCAGAATGCCGGCCAGAAGAAGGTGGCCAAGCTCATCGCCGATTTCTACAAGTTGGCACTCCCGCTCTTGGCCGCAGAGAAGACCGCCAACGGATTCCTCATGCGCGGTGTGGCCCATCAGCCCGACATCCCGACCTTCGAGCAGCGCTACGGACTCAAGGCCGCGGCCATCGCGGTGTATCCGATGTACAAGGGTCTGAGCCAGTTGGTCGGCATGGTGAAGATCGAGGGGCCCGAGACGATCGCCCAGCAGTTCGAGCGGTACGTGAAGGAGTACGAACAGTACGACTTCTTCTTCATCCACTACAAGTACACCGACAAGGCCGGTGAAGACGGCAACTTCGCCGCCAAGGTCAAGGCCATCGAAGACTTCGATGCGGCCCTGCCGATCTTGATGGCCAAGATGCCCGATGTGTTGGCCATCACCGGCGACCATTCCACGCCCGTGGCGGTGAAGGGGCATTCGTGGCATCCGCAGCCCGTGCTCATCCATTCGGAGATCAGCGGCAGCGACAAGCTGGCCCGCTTCACCGAGACCGGAGCCAATTCCGGATCGTTGGGCATCTTCGAAGCCAAGTATCTCATCCGCCTGATGCAGGCCAACGGCCGCATGTTCGACAAGTACGGGGCTTGATGGGTTCGTCGTCCATCGATTCGCCATTCCCGGTCGACAGGGACGGAATCCTCCGGGGTCCGTCCCTGTCTCGATTCTTTCACCGGATGGGCTTCAAGTGGTGATGGAAAACCCTCGAACTGCGGTCCCCCGAGACACGGTGTGACTCGGCCGATCCCGGACCCGTTTCCCTGGACCTGTCCGCATCGCTCTCACGTGGGTTCCCCCGAGGAAGACTCCGTCCCCGGATCGCATGGCAGCCCGATCGGCTCGGCCCGAAGTCGGACGGTTGATCGGCGCAACTATCCAGAAGACACGCCGCCACAGTCCGGTCAACTTGTGTCGGATCCCGATGAGTACCCCCAAACTGTCAGGAGAGACTCCTCGAACCGGGGTTGCTCTCCGGTTGCCGATGCCGGCTCACGCCCGGGCTGACCTCTCTGCCGGCATCGTCGTTTTTCTGGTGGCGTTGCCGCTGTGCCTCGGGGTGGCGCTGGCCTCGGGAGCGCCACTGCTGAGCGGCATCATCGCGGGCGTCGTCGGTGGCGTCATCGTGGCGCTTCTATCCGGATCCGAACTTAGTGTCAGTGGTCCCGCCGCCGGCTTGGCCGTCATCGTCTTGAGCTCCATTCAGGAGTTGAAGTCGTTTCAGGCCTTCACCTTGGCCGTGTTTTTGTCCGGGGGATTGCAACTCGGCATCGGGCTGCTCCGCGCCGGAATGGTCGGGGACTTCATTCCCAATATGGTGATCAAGGGGATGTTGGCTGGCATCGGCATCGTGATCATCCTGAAGCAAATCCCTCATGCCCTGGGTGACGACAACGACTTCGTCGGAGACGAGAGCTTTCAGCAGTCGGACCATCTCAATACGTTCAATGAAGTTTCCCAGTCGGTGAACACCGTCAATTGGGGGGCCATTCTGATCAGCGTTGTTTCGCTGCTCATCGTGTTCGGTTGGGATCGTCCGGCGATCCGACGCCATCGCTGGTTCGGGTTGGTTCCAGCCCCTCTTGTCTGCGTGGTTCTGGGTACGCTCATGAACGAGGCCTTTAAGGTTTTCGTTCCATCCTGGGTATTGCTGGCGGCCAAACACCATCTGGTCGAATTGCCGGTGATCGGCTCGATTCGAGAAGTCCTGCAAGCTCTGCAGTTTCCGGATTTCTCTCGGCTCGCCGATCCGCTGGTTTGGAAGATCGCGCTGACCATCGCCATCGTCGGCAGTCTGGAATCGCTCCTCAGTCTGGAGGCCAGCGACAAGCTCGACCCCGCGAAACGGATCTCGGATCCCAATGCGGAGTTGCGGGCTCAAGGAGTGGGCAATCTGGTGTCCGGGCTCCTCGGCGGTCTCCCGGTGACCTCGGTCATCGTGCGTTCGTCCGCCAACATCTATGCCGGTGCCAAGACCCGTCTTTCGTCCATGTTCCATGGTTTGCTGCTCATGGTGGCGGCCTTCTTGATACCGACCGTGCTCAACCGGGTTCCGTTGGCCTGCCTGGCAGCGATCCTGTTGTCGGTCGGATACAAACTGTCATCCTGGGCGATCATCCGCTCCGTCTGGAAGGAGGGTTGGTCCCAATTCCTGCCTTTCGCCATCACGGTGGTGGGAATCGTCTTCACCGACCTCCTCAAGGGAATCCTGATCGGCCTCGCCGTGAGCGTCTTCTTTGTGATGCGGGGCTACACCCGGACGGCCGTGACTCTGGTTCAGGACGGTCAGAACTTTTTGATCCGTCTCAACAAGGACCTCACCTTCGTCAACAAGCAGGAACTCAAGGCCCGACTCAGGGAAATCCCCGACGGTGCCCGTCTGGTGATCGACGGGGTCCGAGCCCACTACGTGGATCACGATGCGGTCGAGGTGATCCGGGATTTCTGCCAATCGGCACCGACGCGGGGCATCGACACCCAGTGCCGGAGAGTCCAAGGCATCACCCACACCTGAAGCGCCCATGCAAAGCCACCAACGATTGCTGCTCAACAACCAGGCCTGGGTCGCAGACAAGATGAGTCTGCGACCCGACTTCTTCACCCGGTACTCGGAAGGTCAGAAGCCGGAGTTCCTGTGGATCGGATGCTCCGACAGCCGGGTCCCTGCCGAGGAGGTCACCGGGGTGGAACCCGGTGAACTCTTCGTCCACCGCAATGTGGCCAACCTGGTGGTGCACACGGATTTCAACATGCTGAGCGTGGTGCAGTACGCGGTCGAGGTGTTGCAAGTGAAGCACATCATCGTGTGCGGCCACTATGGATGCGGTGGCGTGAAGACCGCGCTGAGTCGGATGCACCTCGGGTTGATCAACAAGTGGCTCCGTCACATCAAGGACGTGTACCGGACCCATGCGGCCGAATTGCAGAGTATTCCCGACGAGGAGCGCCGGATCGAACGTCTGGTCGAGTTGAACGTGGCCGAGCAGGTCCACAACCTGGCCGAGCTGTCGTTCGTCCAATTGGCCTGGAAACGCCGGCATCAGCCCACCCTCCATGGGTGGGTCTACGACATCCATACGGGTCGCCTCAAGACGGTCACCCAGATGGAACCGGGTCAACCGCTCGACCCGATCTACTCTTACGAGTTCCCGGAAGAGTGAGGATCGGGAGATGACCGTGACGGTTCGCCGTGCGGCTTGCAACCACCACGCTGGCGGCACTTGATCGGAAAGCATCGGCGGCGCAGTTTACTGCCATGCACCCGCAGTTGCCGACCCCGATCCTGGAATCCCTCAAGGCCTCCACACGGCGGCGTTTTCTCCAGCACTGCGGCACCGGCATGGGAGCCCTGGCCTTGAGCAGCCTGCTCAATCCGTCATTGCAGGCCGCGGCACCCGATACCGGACCCGCATTGAAGGCGCTGCACTTCGCGCCCAAGGCCAAGAACATCATCTACCTCTTTCAGTCGGGTGGTCCCTCGCACCTCGACTTGTTCGATCCGAAGCCCGAACTCACCAAGCGCGACGGTCAACGGGTTCCCGAGGAATTGGTGAAGAACATCCGGTTGGCCCAGATCGGCAAGGAGTCGAAACTGCTCGCCTCACCGTACCGATTCTCGCGACACGGCAAGTCGGGAGCCTGGATCAGCGAACTCCTGCCGCACCTGGGTTCCATCGCCGATGAGGTCTGTTTCGTGAAGGGCTTCCACTCCGAGGCCTTCAATCACGATCCGGCGACGTTGTTCATGAACACCGGCGCCCAGTTGGCCGGGCGGCCCGGCATGGGTTCCTGGTTCAGCTATGGACTCGGCAGCGAGAACAAGGACTTGCCCGCCTTCGTGGTCATGATGACCGGCGTGGGCCAGCCCCTGACCAATGCCGCCTGGGGCAGTGGATTTCTACCGACGGTCCATCAGGGGGTCACCTTGCGCTCGCAGGGCGATCCGGTCTTGTTCGTCGGCAATCCTCCCGGCATGGATCGCCAACGCCGACGGCAGACGCTGGATGCATTGAAGGACCTCAATCAGACCCGCTACGACGTCCTCCAGGATCCCGAGATCCAGACCCGCATCGCCTCCTATGAGTTGGCCTACCGCATGCAGACCAGTGTTCCGGAGGTCATGGACATCTCGGGCGAAGCCCCGCGGGTGCACGAGGCCTACGGCACCACCCCGGGTCGGGCCTCCTTCGCCAACAACTGCCTCCTGGCCCGACGCCTGGTCGAACGGGGGGTGCGCTTCGTGCAATTGTATCACCGGGGCTGGGATCACCATGGCGGGCCCGATGGCAATCTGGTCTTCGACCTCAAGAAGCGCTGTGCCGAGACCGACCAGCCGTCGGTGGCCCTCATCAAGGACCTCAAAGAGCGAGGATTGCTCGATGAAACCCTGGTCTTGTGGGGTGGTGAATTCGGGCGGACTCCGATGATGCAGGGAGCGCTGCGACCGGACCAGATCGGTCGCGACCACCATCCGCACGGATACACCATCTGGATGGCCGGCGGCGGTATCAAGCCGGGCACCGTCCATGGCGGCACCGACGACTTCGGATTCTACGCCGTCGAGAACAAGGTCCACGTGCACGATCTTCACGCCACGCTCCTGCACCTCTTCGGGGTCGATCACCTCAAGCTGACCTACCGCTTCCAGGGGCGCGATTTCCGGCTCACCGATGTCCACGGCGAGGTGATCCGCGGCATTCTG
Source organism: Verrucomicrobiales bacterium (assembly GCA_027490985.1). Taxonomy (GTDB): domain Bacteria; phylum Verrucomicrobiota; class Verrucomicrobiia; order Limisphaerales; family UBA9464; genus SXXZ01. The sequence continues at coordinate 8,705 of JAIXXC010000284.1, read as the reverse complement.
GCCTAGTGCGGTCACGCCGGGGTTGGTGATAACTCGTCGCCCCTGTGCGTTGACGCTGCCGGAAGAGGTTTCCATATTGCCCGGCCGATGACGTTCGACCTCACCGAGATGCTGCAGGACTGGGATTACAAACCCGGTCAGGTGGTGGCGCGCCGTTTCCAGGGCAAGGATGGCGAGAAGATCCAGCTGCGCGTCGATCTGGGAATACTCCAGATGAACGTGGAAGGTCGGCCCGACGGCAAGAAACCCATGGGGCACGAGTCCTGGTTCCATTTCTACCGGAAGCGCTCCGAACAGGCGCCGATGGGGGCCGATGGCGAGAATCCCGAGTTCGCGCTCGGGTCCGAGGAATGCGGGCGTCTCCAGCAGGAGTCCATCCAGTACCACCACCGGTACATCTGTTTTTTCCAGCTCAAGGATTACGAGGCCGTGGAGCGCGATTGCGCTCGGAATCTCGAGGTCTTCGGGTTCGTGGACCGGTTCGCCGAATCCGACGAATTGGCGTGGAGCGTGGTGCAATTCACACCCCAGCTGACGATGATGCGCACCCGCGCCCGCGGCGAAGGGTGCCTCCAGAAGAGCGACCGGGAGGCCGCCCTCGTCGCCATCGAGTCGGGCATCACCGAATTGTCCGAATTCTACCGCGAGCACGAACGCGAGGAACTCATCGATCAGAGCGGCGAGATCCAATCGCTGCGGGCCTGGCTCGACGAGATCCGCACCAAACCGCCGCAGAACGAGATCGAGCGCCTGCGCTTCGCGCTCGCCGAGGCCATCCGGATCGAGGACTACGAGAAGGCCGCCGAGGTCCGCGACCAGCTGCGCAAACTCCAAGCTTCCGAAACATGAGCCTCCAACAACGCGTCACCGACGAACTCAAATCCTCCATGATGGCCCGTCAGGCCGTCCGAACCGGAACGCTCCGGATGCTCAAGGCGGCTCTCGGCTACGCCCAGATCGAGAAGAAGACCGAGACGCTCTCCGACGCCGACGTGATGGCGGTCATCCAGCGCGAGGCCAAGAAGCGCCGCGATTCCATCGAAGAGTTCGAAAAAGCCGGGCGCGCCGAAATGGCCGCCAATGAAAAGGCCGAGCTGGAGGTGTTGTCCGAATTCCTGCCCAAGGCCCTGTCGGCCGAGGAATTGGAGAGCCTGGTCCGTGCGGTCATCGCCGAGGTCGGTGCCGCCTCCAAGAAGGACATGGGCCTCGTCATGAAGGCCGCCCAGGCCAAGATCGATGGCCGGGCCGACGGCAAGACGGTCAGCGCCCTCGTGTCGCGGCTTCTGCCTTGAGGTCGGCGAGGCCTGCGGATGTCCAGCCCCCATCAACCCTCCGACACCGCTTCCACGGCGGAGTTCATCCGCGCCCTGAAGACTTCGGCCGGCACCGCGCGGGCCGGGGACCAGACCATCGGGCAGTTCCTCGACCAGTTGGGTCAGGGCAATGCCTGGCTCATCGCCCTGATCCTCACTCTGCCCTTCATCCAACCCCTTCCCACCGGGCCGATCGCCACCTTCGGGGGTCTGGCCTTCGCCGGGATGGGGTGGCGTCTGATCCGCGGAGACGAGTCGGTATGGCTTCCGATGCGCATCCGATCGACGCGACCCGGCGGCAGCACCTGGAACGCCTTCTCCGGGTTCGGATGCGGATTGCTGAGGCTCGTCGGTCGGTTGAGTCGCACCGAGCGCATGGTGTGGTTGGTGGAGGCGGTCGGTCGGCGGGGGGCCGGTTGGATGATCCTGCTTGGCGGACTGCTGGTGGCCGTCCCCTTTCTGGTGGTTCCTCTCCAGAACTCCCTGCCCGCCCTCATCGTCTTTTTCGCCTGCGTGGGCCGTCTTCAGCGCGACGGGGTCATGTACTTGCTGGCCCTCCTGAGTCTGGTGGTCACCCTGGTGTATTTCGCCCTGGTCACCTGGGTCCTCTTCTTCGCCGCCGAGCAGTCGTGGATGTGGTTGCGGGGAATCTTGAAGGCCTGAGTCTTCAAGGCCTGAGTCTTGAAAGTCCGATCCAAGCACTGGATCCAAGCACTGGATTCGAACTCCGGACTTGAGACGATCCGATCCGGCGGATCAGCCCAGCCCCGATCCCTTATGGGTTCGACCCCGATTCGGCCGCCGTGGTGTGGTGAAGACAAGAACGGCAAAATAGCACTTGTGAAACTTTTCACAATCGCCCAACTTCGATTCACCGTTCGTCGGTTCAACCTTCGGCTGGGCGCCATTGCGCCTCCGAAGACCGTCGATATTGGATCCGTTCACATGCGTTTGCCCAGTTTCTTCACTGCCTTGGCCGTCCTGGTCGGAACCGGACTCGTGGCTGTGGCTGCCGACCCCGGAACCGCTCATGCGGTCACCCACGGGGCCGCCCATGCCGCCCATGCCGAAGAGGGTCTGCCGTTGGCCGCTCCGGTCCTGGTCGATCTCGGATGGTTCAAGGTGACCAATTCGATGTTGGTGATGGCTCTGGTTTCCCTGGGCCTCATCACCTTCGCCCAGTTGGCCACGCGCAAGGTGCAGGAGGTTCCCCAAGGCCTGCAGAATGCGGCCGAGTGGATCGTGGAATCGCTGCGCGACTTCCTCGGCGGTATCCTCGGTGCCAAGCTGGCCCGCGAGACCTTCTGGTTCTTCGCCACCGTCTTCCTGTTCATCATGTCGGCCAATTGGTTCGGGCTGTTGCCGGGTGTCGGATCGGTCGGATTCGGCCATCCCGACGCCAACGGGGCCTTGCACCACATTTCCCGTCCGTTGCTGCGGGGCGCCGATGCCGACCTCAACATGACCTTCGCTCTGGCGGTGGGATTCTTCCTCTGCTGGCTGTTCTGGTCGATCAAGGCCAACGGGGTCGGCGGCTTCCTGTCCCACATCTTCGTGTATCACGGAGAAGACAAGGGCATCCTGAAGGTGCTGCTGCTGGTCATGTTCTTCCTCGTGGGATTCCTCGAGGTCATCTCCATCATGATCCGACCGATCTCGCTGACCTTCCGTCTCTTCGGAAACGTCTATGCGGGTGAGTCCCTGCTGGAAACGATGCTCAATCTGGGCGGTCCGATCTTCGGTTGGCTCGTCGCCCTGCCCTTCTACGGGCTGGAGCTCATGGTCGGCCTCATCCAAGCGCTGGTTTTCACTCTCCTGACCGCGGTGTTCACCTCCCTCATGTGCACTCATTCCGAGGAGCACGCCGAGGAGGGTGACCACCACTGAGCAACCTTTGAATCCTTTCGACCGCCGGACCGTGGCATGATCTGCGGGGGCGGTCGTGAAACACCAACACAAGAAAACATGAACGGAAACATCGCCATCGCCGGCGCCGCCTTGGGCGGCACGATCGCCCTCGGACTCATCGGCTACAAGGCCGCGGAGGCCGTCGGTCGTAATCCGGGTGCTTCTGGCAAGATCCTCGTGCAGGCGCTGCTCAGCGCCGCGCTCGCGGAAGGCGCCCTCATCATCACCATCCTGATGGGCAAGTAACCCTCACGGGGCCGTGAAAACGGTCCCGTGTTCCCCCTTTTTCCACTGCGTATGTATTCGGGTTTCCTCCTGGCCGCCACCGAGGGTGGCGTCGTCGACGGTCTCAAGCACACGGCGACCGAGGTGGGCGAGAAGTTTGGATTCAACACCCAACTCTTCGTCTCCCAATTCATCGGTTTCTTCGTCCTTGCGTTCCTCCTCCAGCGCTTTGCCTTCAAGCCGATATTGGCCTTGTTGGAAGACCGTCGGGCCAACATCGCCCAGGGTTTGGCCGATGCCACCCGCGCTCGCGAGGATTTGGCCGTCGCCCATCGCAAGGCGCAGGATCTTCTTGCTGAAACCGGGACCCAGACCCATCGGATCATGGAAGAGTCCCGTGTCGCAGCAGCCCGTGTCGCTGAGATCGAGACCCAGAAAGCGGTTGCCGCGGCAGCCGACATCATTGCCAAGGCTCGTCATTCCAATGAGGCCGAGTTGGCTCGCCTGAAAGCCGAGCTTCGCAAGGAATTCGGAAGATTGGTCGTCGCTGCCAGCATGGAAGTCACCGGCAAGATCCTCACGCTGGAAGACCAGAAGCGATTGGCCGAGGAAACCCAGCGGCAGATTGCCGCCTGAGTCGCCCGTAGGAACCTCCTCCCAGACCCACCTTCAGGATGAAGATCGGAAAACAAGCCCGTCGCGATGCCAAGGACCTCTTTTTGGCCTGCAAGCGCGACGGCGTGCTGGATGAAACCCGGGTGCGCCAGACCGTCACTCAGGTTCTGGCCTCCAAGCCCCGGAACTATCTGGCCGCCCTGACGCACTTCCAGCGTCTGGTCGAGCTCGACATCCAGAGCCGCACCGTCCGCATCGAGAACGCCGTGCCCACGTCCGAGTCCCTGATGGCCGATCTCAAGACCAGCCTGACCGGACGTTACGGAGCGGGTCTGGACTTCCAGTTCTTTGTGGATCCCACCCTGATCGGCGGGCTCCGCATCCGGATCGGCAGCGATGTGTTTGATGGCACCGTGAAATCACGGTTGGCCGACCTCGAGACCCGTTTTTAACCATCAATTCCAACTTTCGTACAGTCGAACAATCCCACAGACGACATGAGTTCCCTGCTCCAAGAAATTGAGGCCCAGATCGCCGGTGCCAAGACTTCGGTGACCCGCCAAAACGTCGGTCAAATCCGCGAGATCTCCGACGGCGTTTGCAAGATCGAAGGCCTTTCGGACTGCATGGCCAATGAGATGCTCGACTTCGGTAACGGCATCATCGGCCTGGCGTTGAACCTCGAAGAGACCGAGGTCGGCGCCATCATCATGGGTGACTACACCAGCCTCCGCGAAGGCAGCGAGGTCAAGACCACCGGCAAGCTGTTGTCGGTGCCCGTCGGCAAAGGCCTGCTGGGCCGCGTCGTCGACGTCTTGGGCCGCCCGTTGGACGGCAAGGGGCCCATCGCGGCCACCGCGTTCTATCCGGTCGAGAAGATCGCCCCGGGCATCGTGAAGCGCAAATCGGTCAGCCAGCCGCTCCAGACCGGCATCATGGCTGTCGACGCGATGATCCCCATCGGCCGCGGTCAGCGCGAGCTGATCATCGGTGACCGTTCCACCGGCAAGACCACGATCGGCGTGGACACGATGATCAACCAGGCCCGCATCAATCAGCAGAATGCCGGTGCCAAGGATTTCCGCCCGGTCTACAACATCTACGTCGCGATCGGTCAGAAGCAGTCCAACATCGCCCGCGTCATCGCCGAGCTCGAAAAGGCCGGCGCCATGGAATACACCATCGTGGTGGCCGCCGCCGCCTCCGACTCGGCCGCCGACCAGTATCTGGCGCCCTTCTCCGGTGCGTCCATCGGCGAGTGGTTCATGGACAACGGCATGGATGCCCTGATCATCTATGACGATCTCTCCAAGCAGGCCACGGCCTACCGTCAGGTGTCGCTGGTGCTCAAGCGTCCGTCGGGTCGCGAAGCCTATCCGGGCGACGTGTTCTACCTGCACAGCCGCCTGCTGGAGCGCTCGGCCCGCGTGAACGAGAAGAGCGGCAACGGTTCGCTGACGGCCCTGCCGATCATCGAGACCCAGGCCGGCGACGTCTCCGCGTACATCCCGACCAACGTCATCTCCATCACCGACGGTCAGATCTACCTCGAGACCGACCTCTTCTACCAGGGCGTCCGTCCGGCCATCTCGGTCGGTCTGTCGGTCAGCCGCGTCGGATCGGCCGCTCAGATCAAGGCGATGAAGCAGGTCGCCGGCAAGATCAAGCTCGACCTGGCCCAGTTCCGCGAACTGGCCGCCTTCGCCCAGTTCGGCTCCGACCTGGATGCCAAGACCCAGGCCACGCTCGAGCGCGGCAAGCGCATCGTCGAGCTCTTCAAGCAGAGCCAGTACAACCCGATTCCGGTCGAGATCCAGGTGTCCATCCTGTGGACCATGCAGAACGGTCTTCTGGACGACGTGGCCGTCGACAAGGTCAAGGACTTCCAGAACAAGATCACCGACTTCCTCAACACCCGGAAGCCGGCCCTGCTCGAGAAGATCCGCACCGAGAAGGCCATCAGCGACGCGCTGGCCGCCGAACTGAAGGCCGCCGTCACCGAGTTCAAGCAGAGCTACCGCTAAGCAGCAGCCCGACGGGGACCCGTCCCACCCATCATGCCCAGCACACGCGACATCCGGCGCCGCATCAAGTCGGTCAAGAACACGGCGCAGATCACCAAGGCGATGCAGATGGTCGCCTCGGCCAAGATGCGCAAGGCCCAGCAGGCCGCGCTGTCGGGGCGCCCCTATGCCACCCTCATGAACGAGGTGTTGGCGGCGGCCACCGCCGGGGCGGGCGAGTTCCAGCACCCGCTGACCGAGAAGCGCGACGTGAAGAAGCGCGCGCTGATCCTCATCAGCACCGACAAGGGTCTGTGCGGCGCCTTGAACACCAACCTCCTGCGCGAGGCGGTCAAGGCCTCCGGAGCCAACACCGTCTACGTGGTGGCCGGCCGCAAGGCGGCGCAGTGGGTCGCGCGCCTCAAGCGCGAACTGGTCGCCGAGTTCACCTACAAGGACGCTCCGCAGTTCGCCGAGGCCCGGGCGATCTCGAAGTTCGCCCAGGAGCTCTTCCTCAGCGGTCAGGTCGACGCGGTCGATGTGGTGTTCACCAACTACATCAACACCCTCACCCAGAAGGCCGAGGTCCGGCCCCTGCTGCCCATGGGTCGTCTCCAGAAGTTGGAGGCCGATTTGCGCGGGCAGGGAACCACCGAGGATCTCCAGTCCGGCAGCACCCGCGAATACGGGTTTGAACCGGGCGCACCCCAACTGCTCGGCAACCTGCTTCCGCACTACCTGAACTATCAGGTGTATCAGGTGCTGCTCGAGGCCAAGGCTTCGGAGCATTCCGCGCGGATGGTCGCCATGAAGAGCGCCACCGACAACGCCAAGCAACTCATCAAGGACCTGACGCTCGAGTACAACAAGCTCCGTCAGGCGAACATCACCAAGGAACTTCTCGAAATCACCAGCGCCGCCATGGCGATGGGCAACTGACCTCTCTCGGAAATGAACACAGGAAAGATCGTCCAGATCATCGGTCCCGTCGTCGACGTGGAGTTCTCCGGAACTCTCCCCGCGATCTACAACGCGCTCACCGTCGACTTCACGCCTCCCGGCGGATCCGCCACCCGTCTCACGCTCGAGGTGCAGCAGCACCTCGGCGGGAACTGGGTCCGTGCCGTCGCCATGAGCACCACCGAAGGCCTCAAGCGGGGCCAGGCCGTCGTCGATCAGGGCAACCCGATCTCGATGCCCGTCGGTGAGGGTGTCATGGGTCGTGTCTTCAACGTCACCGGTGACGCCGTCGACGAGCAGGGCCCGGTCAAGGCCGACAAATTCTACCCCATCCACCGCAACGCCCCTCCGTTGGTGGACCAGTCCACCAGCCCGCAGATCCTGACCACCGGCATCAAGGTGATCGACCTGATCTGCCCCTTCCTCAAGGGTGGCAAGGTGGGCGCCTTCGGTGGCGCCGGCGTCGGCAAGACCGTCGTCATCATGGAGCTCATCAACAACATCGCCAAGCTGCACGGCGGCATCTCGATGTTCGCGGGCGTCGGTGAGCGCACCCGCGAGGGCAACGATCTCTACAACGAGATGATCGAGGCCAACGTCATCAAGACCAAGAAGGACGCCAAGGGCCATCCGGAGATCGGCGCCAACGGCATGCCGGTGCTCGAGCCCGGCTCCCGCATCGGTCTGGTGTACGGCCAGATGAACGAGCCGCCCGGAGCCCGTCTGCGCGTCGCACTCTCGGCCCTCGCGGTGACCGAGTATTTCCGCGACGAGAAGAACCAGGACGTGCTGCTCTTCGTCGACAACGTGTTCCGCTTCTCGCAGGCGGGATCCGAGGTGTCGGCGCTGCTGGGCCGCACGCCCTCGGCGGTGGGTTACCAGCCGACGCTGGCCGCCGAGATGGGCAACCTCCAGGAGCGCATCACCTCCACGAAGAAGGGTTCCATCACCTCCTTCCAGGCGGTGTACGTGCCGGCCGACGATCTCACCGATCCGGCTCCGGCGACCACCTTCGCGCACCTCGATGCGACCATCGTGCTCGAGCGTTCCATCGCCGAGTTGGGCATCTTCCCGGCCGTCGATCCGCTGGCCTCGAGCTCCCGCGCCTTGGCGCCCGAGTTCGTCGGCCAGGAGCACTACAATGTCGCCCGTGGCGTCCAGAAGGTGCTCCAGCGCTACAAGGACCTGCAGGACATCATCGCGATCCTGGGCATGGATGAGCTTTCGGCCGACGACAAGCTCACCGTGTTCCGCGCCCGCAAGATCCAGAAGTTCCTCAGCCAGCCCTTCACGGTGGCCGAGCAGTTCACCGGTCGTCCGGGCAAGCAGGTGCCGGTGGCCGAAACGGTCCGGAGCTTCAAGGAGATCCTGGAAGGCAAGTACGACGATGTCGCCGAGGCCAACTTCTACATGAAGGGTGGTATCGACGAGATCAAGGACTGATCGATCGTCCGTTCCACGCCCCGCATTCCCACGTCCCGCACCCGCACCGCATGGCCACGCTCAAACTGGAAATCGTCACCCCGGAAGCTCGTATTTATTCCGAGGAGGTCGACATGGTCACGTTGCCCGGACTCGAGGGCGAGATGGGCATCTTTCCGATGCACATCCCGCTCATGACCCAGATCACCCACGGGGAGATCTCCGTCCGCAAGGGCGGTCACGATCACTTCCTGGCCGT